>JAABTP010000013.1 GCA_011389815.1 Desulfobulbaceae bacterium
AGAGGCGGGATAGTTGCGCCCAAAATTTCTCATTGCGCTATTCTCATATTGAAAAAAGTTTAGGCTCTGAATTGCTGCTGAAGTAGGAGGAGCCAAAGAACATGGTATGGTACCAGGCATTAACACACAGATTAACATTATGAATGATTACAGCATCCTCATCACCGGTGGCACGGGAACCGTAGGCCAAGCTCTATTGCCGCATTTGCTCAAAACCTATCCCGATATTCGGCGTATTAACGTTTTTTCACGCGATGAGCAAAAACATTATGATATGACCAAGCGTTTTCCCCCATCGCAATATCCTGTACGTTATATCTTAGGCGACGTGCGGGATCGGGAACGCATCATCATGGCCTGCAAAGATGTGAATGTCATTGTCCACACAGCCGCGATGAAGCATGTGCCAGAGAGCGAAAATAACCCTGTCGAATGTGCCAAGACCAATATTTTAGGCACGCAAAATGTAGTTGATGCTGCGGTTATCAATGGTGTCGAGCGTGTGGTGGCCTTGTCCTCCGATAAAGCGGTGTCTCCCATCAATACCTATGGCGCGTCTAAACTTTTTCTGGAAAAGCTGTTTCTTGATGCCAACGCAAAATACGATACCAAGTTTTCGCTGGTTAGATATGCCAATGTGTTCGGCAGCAAAGGTTCCGTGGTACCGTTTTTTCTGCAAAAAAAGACCGAAGGCTATTTGCCTATCACGGATTCGGGCATGACGCGTTTTAGTATCACCATGCAAGAAGGGCTTGAACTTATCCTGTTTGCTATCGAACACGGTTGGGGTGGCGAAATCATTGTCCCTATTTCCCCCTCATACCGCATTACCGATGTTGCCGAAGCCATTGCGCCGGGCATTGAGCAGCGTGTTGTGGGCATCAGGCCGGGAGAAAAACTGCACGAAACCATGGTTGGTGCTTATGAATCCGAGCGCACAGTTCGGTTGGGTAATCGGTACATAGTTTGTCCGCTAGAGGGCAAGTGGACTGCTGAAGAGTTTTGTTCTCAACAAGGGACTAGCGCGGTAGAGCCAGGTTTTGAATATAGTTCAGGCAATAATTCAGAGTGGTTGACGGTGGATCAGCTTCGGCAACTTGTTTTTGAATTTACTGACATATGAGGTTTAATGGAATGCAATCGGAACCCTTGGTTAGCATTATCATGCCTGCTTATAACGCTGAACGTTATATTGAAGAGGCTGTCCACTCGGTGATTCAGCAAACTTGGCAAAACTGGGAATTAATAATTGTCAACGATGGGAGCACAGATGGAACGCAGGTATATTTAGATACACTTGTTGATTCAAGAATTAGAGTAATCAAGCAGAAAAACAAGGGAGTCAGTGCTGCTCGTAATGTTGCTTTGGATATAGTGCAGGGAAAATTTATAACTTTTCTGGATGCTGATGATACGCTTACTGCAAATAGCATTATGGACAGAGCTAACTATCTAGTTACTCATTCAAATGTTGACATTGCTTTAGGGAGATGTTTAGTAAAAGATAAAAATATGTCGAAATTGATTAAAATTGATCAACCTGGATACACCGGTTATCTTAAATATAAAATACTTTCACTTGATGCAAGTGCATTTATTGGTATTTTTTTATTTTTCAGAAGCGATCTTCTTGGAGACGTTAGGTTTAGTGAATCAATGACACATGCTGAAGATTGGTTATTCTATATTACACTTGCTTTTAAAAAGAATGCTTATATAGGCAGTATTGATTCAAATATTTGCTCCTACAGGAGAGGGCATTTATCAGCAATGGCTGACCTTGAAAAGTTACAGAATGGGTATTTCTTTCTTATTAAAGAGTTAAAGAAAATTGAGCTTACTCGTTTACAAGTATGTGCAGTTAAGATAAGGCTTGCTAAAATTATGTTTTTATCATGGTTGAGAATTTCTAAACGAAAATCGTTTAAGTCTTTTTTCCAAATTTTGAGGGCTTAATTGTTGAATACTAGAGACTCTGCTAAAGAATATTTGTTTTATTTTTTTGACAGCTTCAAGTTCCCACTGTTAAGGACAAAATTATACTCATCTGACACTTTAATTGTATTGAATTTGCATGCCATAAATATAAAAAATAAAGTGGAAAATTGTCTTGATGTCTCTATTTTTGATGACTTGTGCAAATGGTTAAAAATAAACTTTGAGATATTACATTTCCAAGATTTGGAAGATCCTGAGTTTTTGAATTGCTCTAAGCCGAAAATGATTTTGTCATTTGATGATGGCTGCTTTAATTTTATAGAGAATGTTCTTCCTGTCATTAAGAGTAACAATATTAAGTGCAATTTAAATCTCATTGGATATTCGCTTAAAACTCAGGTACCACCATTTACTATTTGTCTTTCTGATGCATTGAGGTGTATTGACGATAGTACAGCAGAATATATTGAAATATCTGGTTTTACACCAACAGTAAGCCCTTTGAAAAGAAGAGCATTATGGGATATCGAAGTATTAAATTATCTAAAGATGAGATCCATAGAAAGTCGAGAAAAAATTTTAAATAATTCTGATGGGAGACTTCAAAGGTTAATTGATGATTGTAAAGAAGAGACTAAAATGATGTCGGCTGCTGATGTAAACAATCTCTCGAAATTAGTTGAGCTGGGCAACCATTCCTATAGTCACGAATCTATGGCATTTCAATCTTATGATTATTTTAAAGAAGATTTTTTTAAGTCTCGAGATGTGTTCGATGAAAATAATATATCTTCCGATATATATGCATTTCCTAATGGTAGTTACAGAAAAGATATGATTGATTTTTTGTATAAAGAGGGGGTAAAGTATATTTTACTTGTAAATGAATTAAAAAACTCTGCCAAGAATTCTGAATATAATAGAATTACTTTTTATGCTAATAGTCTTGCAGAAGCGAGAGTTAGAGCCAGTGGAATACTGAATAAATAATTATTATGAAAGTTGCATTAATTATTGGGGAACATCCTGTTCACTTAGCCCTTATTGATAAATTCTGCCAGAATGGCATTAAGATTGATAAGATTTTTATCTCATCAAATTCATGCCTCAATAAAAAATATAGTGCTTATGCATTGATACAAAAAATCGTTCGTAGAATTGTTGGTCATGTTTTTTCCAATGCGTGGAGAGATGTTAATAATTACTATTCGGTTAATTGTAAAACAGATGTACAACAGGATAGAGGCGTTGCTGTTGAATCTGCAAATTCAAAGATTATTCTAAATTATTTTAAAAACGAACAACCTGATTTGGTTGCAATTTCTGGAACAGATCTTCTTAAAAAATCAACCATTGGAATGCTTCCTGCTCAAATTATTATTAATTTTTATACAGGATTATCGCCTTATATTAACGGAGGTCCAAACTGTACAAATTGGTGCCTAAGTATAGGTAGACCTGACTTAATTGGCAATACTGTAATGTGGATAGATTCAGGGATAGATTCAGGGAACATTATCTCTACTTTGCAAACAGACATATCAGATTGCAAATCAATAAGTGATTTATATATAAGGCAATTTCAATATGCTCATACATTGTATATTGAATGTATAAATAATATAATTGAAAAAGGATGTCACGATGTTAAAAATACTGTTCAAGATAATATTGCATCAGGATTAACGTTTTATACTCGTGAATGGAACACATGGGCTATAATAAGGGCATTAATTTATTTTTATTTATTTACTCCAAAACAAGAAAAGTTGTCATTACCTGTGGTGACAATTAAGTCACAGTGAAACCAATGAGTATACAAATTTTATGAAACATTTATAAATATTTAGCGCGGAAACTATACTGTTTGTATGTAGGACATATTGTAAGCAAAGTGTTGTTGTGCAGGAAAATATTGATCCGGTATGAAAAATCATTCTAACTGTCCTCTATGTAATGCGGCTACTATAAGTGATAACAAATGGCTATATTGCAGCGAGTTACTGTTGTGCAGCCAATGTGGTTTAGTTTTTGATAAACGTGTGCCTTCAGAACAAGAGCTAACCGATCATTATAATACATATAGTTATAGCGGAAGAAAACCGCTTTCAGTTGCAACAAAATTAAGCTTTGAAAAGCTGCTAGATTATTTTGAGCCATTTAGAAAAAATAGTAATATATTAGACGTAGGTTGCGGGCAAGGTGATTTTTTGATTGCAGCGAGGGAACGTGGATGGAATGTTTACGGCAGTGAATATTCTCCTGCTGCTATAAAATTATGCGAGGATGCGGGTATAACTATGTGGCCGGGTGAATTTTCTGGTGACTCATTTGGCGATGTCAAATTTGATTGTGTTACTTCATTTGAAGTGCTAGAGCATGTTAATCAACCCAAAAAGTTGATTTATAACTCAATTAGTCCATTAAGAGCAGGCGGACTTTTTTATTTAACAACGCCAAATTTTAACTCGATTATGCGGTATTTTGAAAGAAAAAATTTTAGGATATTAGGATATCCTGAACACTTGGCATTCTATACAAAAAAAAGCATAAGACTTTTATTGTCTCAATATGATTTGGTTGAGAAAAAGGTTCTGACAACGGGCATAGATATTTCCAGGATTAAAGATTTATTTAGAAAAGTAGAGCAGCAAAAAACGAGTAGAGTCCAATCTATGACAGAAAACAATATTGTCCGTGAACGTTTATCCTCCGGCAAAGGAAGATATCTAAAAAATATAGCCAATTATGTGCTAACTATAAGCGGAACAGGAGATACTTTGAAAGCCTACTATCTCAAAAAGTAACAGGATAATAATTCATGTTTATAAGATTGTAATTTATCATGATAGATGTTTTGGGTCTCGCACTCTACGGCCCCCTGGCCGCTAGCACACGCTACCGCCTGCTGCAATATATACCCGGCCTCAATACCCAAGAGATTCAATTGCAGATCAACAGCCTGCTCAATGATGCCTACCTGACTCGTCGGTTTAGTGGGCAAGGCGTTCCGTGGGTAAACATGCTACAGTCAGGCGTAAAAAGACTGGGCTTGCTTGCCAGACAACGTAACTGTCAATGTGTAATTGTCCATTGCGAGATATTTCCTTTGCTGCCAGGATTGTTTGAGAGTAACTTATTGCAAATTCCATATATTTACGACTTTGATGATGCTTTTTATTTGAAATATCAATCCAGTCGGTTCCGTGCTGTTTCTCCTTTACTCAAAAACAAGTTCGATGCCGTCATCCGCCGCGCAACTGTGGTAACTGCCGGTAATCAAACATTAGCCGAATATGCCCAGTCATTAAATCCCAATGTCGTATTGTTACCGACAGTTGTCGATACCGAGCGCTATGTCGTCAAGCCACAAAAGTCTACAGATGTATTTACTGTGGGCTGGATAGGTTCGCCGTCTACGTCTGAATACTTGACTCAAGTAGTACAAGCCTTGTCTTTGTTGGGAAAAGAATCGCCAGTGCAATTTATAGTCATCGGCGGGCGGGCACCGGTCATTCCCAATGTCCAGGTGATAGAAATGCCTTGGCGCGAGGATACGGAAATTTTCCACATCAACCGTTTTGACGTAGGTATTATGCCCTTGCCTGATACGGATTGGGCACGCGGCAAATGTGCTTTCAAACTCATTCAATACATGGCCTGCGGCGTGCCGGTCATTGCTTCGCCTGTCGGTGCTAATCGTGACGTTGTCCAAGAAAACTGCGGCTTTTTCGCCGAAGATACCGAGCAATGGCTCCATGCTTTGCGCACGCTGCGCGATAACCCCGGCCAGCGTGATACAATGGGCATACAAGCCCGCTTGCGCATTGAAACCGAGTATTCGTTACAGCGTAATTTGCCAATTTTGACGAACGCCATCCAAGGATCCATTTGTTAATGAATAATATAGACCCCAAAACCGTAGCAAGCTTTGGCGACGAATGGGCACGTTTTGACCAGTCCGGCATGACCAAAGACGAAGCCCGCAAAGTATTTGGTGAGTATTTCGCTGCCTTTCCTTGGGAAACATTACCAGCAAATGCCGAAGGTTTTGATATGGGTTGTGGTAGCGGTCGCTGGGCATATTGGGTCGCGCCACGGGTGGGGCTATGCACTGTATTGACCCTTCCAGTGCAATTGATGTGGCCTGGCAAACTTTGTCTGAGTATGAAAATATAGTCTTTCATCAAGCGTCGGTAGATGCATCGGGATTACAAGCAGACAGTCAAGATTTTGGGTATTCGCTGGGTGTATTACACCACGTTCCAGATACGCAAGCAGCCATTCAATCCTGCGTGGAACTCTTAAAACCTGGCGCACCATTATTACTTTACCTCTATTATGCCTTCGACAATCGCCCCTGGTGGTTTAGAGGACTGTGGAAACTATCTGATTGGACTAGACGAGTGATTTTTCGTCTGCCAGCTAGTTTGAAACACATTGTCACGGATATTATTGCGACGGTGGTTTATTGGCCCCTTGCCAAAACAAGTTTACTGCTCGAATATTTCGGAATTGATGTCAACAGTATTCCCTTGTCTTATTACCGAATTCATAGTTTCTACACCATGCGAACCGACGCGCGTGATAGATTTGGTACGCCACTCGAACAACGATTTACGCGCCAACAAATTGCTGACATGATGCAAGCGGCGGGATTAGTCGATATACGTTTTTCGGATAAAGCGCCGTTTTGGTGTGCGGTGGTGATTAAGGGACGCAGCAGAAAATAAATATCCCGTTTTCGGTCAAGGGCTGTAGGGGCAGACCTGCGTGTCTGCCCGGTATACCAGGGCAAACACATATTTGTTAAAAGCCTGGACTCCGGCGCAACCGTCGCTGCTTGACAATAAACAACGCTTAGGCCAATTGCTCCAAGCCAATGATTTTAATGGCATACACCACTTGATGGCGACCTTTTTTGCGAATATTCCCAACGATTGGTACCGCAATAATCCTATTGCCCACTACGAAGGTTATTACGCCATCGTTTTTTATGCATATTTCGCCTCCCTGGGACTTGATATTGTTCTGGAAGAAAGCAGTAATAAGGGCCGTCTGGATATGGCGGTGCGTTTTAATCAGCAGGTTTATCTGTTCGAGTTCAAAGTCATCGAATTAGTGCCCGAAGGCCTCGTTTTAGCGCAAATCAAGGAACGCGGTTACGCAGAAAAATATCGCGGTCAGCCGATTCATTTAATTGGCGTGGAATTCAGCCGCAAGCAGCGCACGGTGGTGGGATTTGAAGTGGAAACTATAACCACATAAATATCACCGAGATTTCAACCAAAACCAGTTCTGATTAAATATGTGCGGAATTACAGGCTGCATTTCACGTCATTGTAATGACGATAGTGACCGGTTTGTGCAACAGATGACTGATGCTCTCCGGCACCGTGGTCCTGATGATAGCGGCAGCTGGCTGGATCAGGACTGCGGGGTCGCCTTGGGCCACAGGCGGTTGGCTGTAATCGACCTCTCACCATCAGGGCATCAGCCCATGCATTCCGGCTCGGGGCGCTATGTCATTGTGTTTAACGGTGAGGTATACAACCATCTTATTTTACGAAAACAACTTGAGGATGACGAAAAAGAGCAAAGAGCATGGCAGGGTCATTCCGACACCGAAACCCTGCTTGCCTATTTTGAGACGTGGGGAATAAAAAAAAGTCTGCAAAGTTTTGTAGGCATGTTTGCCCTTGCTGTCTGGGATCGGAAAGAGAGGCAGCTCACCCTTGCTCGTGACAGAATGGGCGAAAAACCCCTGTACTACGGCTGGTGCAATGGTAATTTTCTCTTTGCCTCTGAGTTAAAGGCCCTGCGTCGTTATCCTGATTTCACCAACTCCATCGCAAGGGATGTACTTTCCCTTTATCTCCGCTATTTGTATATTCCAGCACCATACTCGATTTATCAAGACATATATAAGCTGGAACCGGGCTGTATGTTGACCCTGAATTCCTCAGACAGATATACCTGTCCGGACCTTGCTCCCCATGCTCCCAGCCAAGAGAGCGACTGGACTCTGCAACGGTATTGGTCGTTACATGATTCGATCAACAAGAAGGAGCAGGGGTTGCTGCTTGACGACCGGGAAACCTTATCCTTTCTTGAAGATGCCTTGATGCAATCGGTTCAAATGCAGTCCCTTGCCGATGTGCCCTTGGGTGCCTTTTTGTCCGGTGGCGTGGATTCTTCGCTGATTGTCGCTTTGATGCAGTCTCAGGCAATGCAACCTGTAAAAACCTTTAGCATAGGTTTTACTGAAAAAGGCTATAGCGAAGCGATTTATGCAAAGGCTGTTGCTGAACATCTCCAGACCGATCATACTGAGTTGTACCTCACTGCCTCTCAGGCCATTGATATCATTCCGCAACTGCCAACATTGTATGATGAACCCTTTGCCGATTCATCGCAGATTCCGACTTTTTTGGTGGCGCAAATGGCTCGGCAATATGTTACAGTAGCCTTGTCCGGTGATGGTGGGGATGAGCTTTTTGGTGGGTATAACCGGTATCTCTGGGCACCGAAGATCTGGAAAAAAATAGGTTGGCTACCCTATGGACTCCGGCAGCGGATCTGTCGTCTGCTTCTCCTGATATCTCAAAACCATGCGTTGGCGGCACAGCAGGGGATTACCCGTAGAATACCGATAGCTTTGGCAGGAGAAAAGCTCCAAAAACTCGGTCAACGATTACTGGATGTTCGGAATATTGATGAATTTTACCTGAGTCTGGTTGCAGAGTGGAGAAGGCCTGAAGATATAGTTGCTAACAGCAAAGAGCCTGCAACGCTTCTTATGAGCCAGGAGAGCTGGCCGCAACTGGATCGGATTGAAGAGCGCATGATGTATCTTGATGCTATGACCTACTTACCGGATGATATCTTATGCAAGGTGGACAGGGCTGCCATGGGCAACAGTCTTGAGACCAGGGTGCCTTTTCTGGACCATCGGGTCGTGGAGCTGGCCTGGCAACTACCTCTGCATATGAAGATTCGCAATAAGCAGGGGAAATGGGCCTTGCGCCAGATATTGTATAAATACGTGCCCCGTGAACTCATTGAACGGCCAAAGCAGGGGTTTGCCCTCCCTCTGGGCGACTGGTTACGCAGGCCTTTACGTGCTTGGGCTGAGGATTTACTGGATCCTGTCCGTTTATCCCAAGAAGGATATTTTCGTCCTGAACCGATTCGGAAAAAATGGCTGGAACATATAAATGGAAAACGTCATTGGGAACATTCCTTATGGTCAGTCCTGATGTTTCAGGCCTGGCTTGAAACGCAAAAGGAGAAGAGCTAAAATGTGGCCCTATTGGCTTATGTATGCGATCCCTGCCTTTGTAGCCTTGTCAAACAGTTCACGAGAACGCTCCTGGCCCCCCTGGCTGTTATTGGGACTCTTTTTTACAATCAGTATTGGTTTTCGATTTCATGTTGGTGGCGATTGGAATAATTATCTCCCGTATTATGATAGAGAGATTGGACGAGCCTTTACTGATCCCATAACTGGTGATCCGGGCTATGTCCTGTTGAATCGTCTGATGGCACAGTGGGGTTGGAAAATTTATGGGGTTAATTTTGTCTGCGGCTTGATTTTCACCACTGGATTGGTAGTTTTTTGTCGAGGGCTGTATCGTTCTTGGCTTGGCTTTGCGGTTGCAGTGCCGTATGTGGTTGTTGTTGTGGCAATGGGCTATACTCGCCAAGGTGTGGCACTTGGTTTTATCTTCTGGGGGCTCGCCTATCTTGAGAAAGGACGATTTATTTTTTATTTGTTCTTTATTGGCCTTGCAGTTCTGTTTCATAAAACAGCAGTCATTATGGCACCATTGGGAATGTTTCTCTATCAAAGAGGGTGGCTGTTCCGCGTGCTTGCAGTCGGGCTACTGACAGTTGGTCTGTGGAATACCTTTGTAGAGCAGTCATCTGCGCACCTTTGGAGTGCCTATGTTGAGCAACAGATGTTTTCACAGGGAGCTGTTATTCGGGTTGCAATGAATGCGGTTGCTGCTTTTTTTCTCCTGAAATATTGGAAACAATGGAAGCGGGTGTATCCGAATGCTTTACTTTGGTTTTGGATGGCTTGGGCAGCGCTCGCTTGTGTTGTGCTGGTTAATTTTGCCTCTACAGCGGTAGATCGTATGGCCCTGTACCTTACACCCCTGCAGGTAGTTGTTTTTTCCCGTCTCCCCTTTCTTGCCCAAAAAGAGTACGATCCTGACACAATGACGACCTGGATTGTACTCGGCTATGGGGCTGTTCTCCTTGTCTGGCTGAATTTTGCTACCCATGCCCGGTATTGGGTTCCGTATCGGAATATTCTTTTTCAATAACCTGCTTCGGTTCATGAAAATCATTTTTTTCGCCAATACGGATTGGTATCTCTATAATTTCCGGCTCGGATTAGCTCGCTTTCTTTGTGAGCAAGGGGCTGAGGTGATTATGATGTCACCACCCGGTGAGTACGGCGCACGAATCAAAGCAGAAGGATTCCGCTGGCTTCCCCTGCCCATGAACCGGCGGAGCCTTAATCCCTTTCGTGAATTTCAATTGCTTCGCTATATCTGTTCAATATACAGGAAGGAACAGCCCGATGTTGTGCATAATTTCACTATTAAAAGCGTGGTCTATGGCGCATTGGCTGCCCAGGCAGTCGGCATCAAAAAAAGAATTCATGCTGTCACCGGGTTAGGACATATCTTTATCAGTCAGTCTCTCCGAGCCAGAATTCTTCGTCCACTGGTTAAAGGGTTGCTGCGGTTGGCCTTACAAGGCAAAGAAAGTCGTTTAATTCTCCAGAATTCTGATGACAGGGATTTATTCCTTCAGCATAAACTGGTCAGGCCGGAGCGTATTTCAATAATTCAAGGCTCTGGCGTTGATACCCGGCTTTTCGTCCCTGTGAAGAAGGAACGTGAGGGGAAATTTCGGGTTTTACTGGCAGCACGTCTGTTGTGGGAAAAGGGCATCAGGGAGTATGTCGAGACTGCCCAACTTCTCACGCCTCGTGCTGATGAGATTGAATTTTTCCTTGCCGGGGCCGCAGATCCGGGGAATCCCAGTGCTGTCCCGGAACAAGAGATAAAGAAGTGGCAGAACAATGGCCTGGTTACGGTGCTCGGGCATGTGGAGAATATGCAAGAATTGATGAGTAAGGTTGATCTTATGGTCTTGCCAAGCTGGAGAGAAGGAACCCCTCGTGGTCTGTTGGAAGCCGCTGCTATGGGGCTGCCCATTATTACCACTGATGCGCCTGGTTGTCGGGAAGTCGTGGAACATGAAAAAAATGGTTTTCTTGTGCCGATTCACAACGCTTCTGCCTTAGCGGAAAACATTGCTTACCTTCTTGATCACCCTGAAAAATGCGTGCAATTCGGCAGGGCGGGCCGGAAAAAAGTGCAGAAGGAGTTTGCCCAGGAAATAGTTTTTCATCAGACCTGGAAGATCTACCGCTCCCTTGGTATAATGGTGTAAAACAGGAATAAATCGGCGTCAGACCTCTTTTCCCCCAACGTTTTACCCAACAGCAGATCTTGAAAATGATGCAGGATGCAGGGCTTACTGATATCCAATTTTCAGATAACGCTCCATACTGGTGTGCAACCCGGAAGACTTCCGAACATGATCAATCCGCCGTTCCAACTCAACCCGCCAATTGGCATGGATACGGGCCGCAGAAGGAAGCGAAGGTAGCCGAACTCATCCCAAAAGGCTACGGGCACCCGGCCCCTGGCCACCGAGGCTCTGACCGGATCAATTTCAGCAGGATCCGTGGTCGGCAGATGACCAATCTGACACATGGGCAGATGATCAAAGCCTGTGCCACGATTCACCTCTTCCTTTAAATAAGGCAATACCAAAATAAAAGTAACCTCGGCAACTCTCTTCATACGAAGAGTTCCAAGCCACCATATTTTCTTTGTGCAAGAGTAAGAAAGAGTATTGACAGGAGAGAAAATATACCTTTTAATAAAGAGATTATTCATTATTTCAATCTGTTTAGAACATACAGCATTATACGATCATCAACATGGCTCATACCAAAAAAAACAAGCAAAGGAGTGGATTATGAATAGACGTTCTTTTCTGACCACGGGAGCAAAGGCTGCTGTGGGGCTTTATCTTGCCCAAGCTACTCCGGCTTGGGCTAATATCCCCCCTTCTAACCCTGAAAAAACAAGAACCTTAGCATTTTATCATACCCATACTCAGGAACGCCTTAATATCACCTATGCAAAATCTGGTGAATATGATCTGGAGGCCCTGGCCAAGATAAACACCTATCTCCGTGATTTCCGAACCTGTGAGGAGCATCCTATTGATCCTGGTATCCTTGATATCCTCTGGGCAGTACAAAAAGAATTGTGCTGTAACAGTCCATACGAAGTTATTTCCGGCTATCGGTCGCCAAAAACCAACCAGCAACTGCGCAACAAAAGCAATGGTGTTGCTAAACGCAGCCTCCACATGAAGGGCCAGGCCATTGATGTGCGTATCACCGGCGAAAAAACCAAAACCGTCCGGGACTGTGCTATCTCGCTCAAATCCGGTGGCGTAGGGTATTATGCAAAATCAAATTTTGTGCATCTTGATACCGGTCGTGTCCGTTCTTGGTAGCCTTCGTACGTATCAGGTATTTTTCAAAAAATAAGTCCCTGTTTTCAGTGCATGTAGGGGCAGGCTCTGTGCCTGCCCGATAGATAAGGGCGAGCACAGAAATTCGCCCCTACCCAGCACTGGGCATACAGGGAGAATACTTGGTGTTACATTCCTTATCCCTCCCTGAAAAATAGGGAGGGATTATAATTGTTTATAGTGCTCCCTTTCCCCCTCCTTGTTCTGCCTGTGAGACAACGCATAAAAAATGGTTGATATTCAGCACTACCTCAAACAACAACGCCACATAGTCGAAAAAGGTTTGCAACGCTATATGATACAAGAGCAAGGTTCTTTCTCTGCTCATATTGAATCCATGCGCTATAGTCTTTTTGTTGGCGGAAAAAGGATCAGGCCTATTCTCTGCCTTGCAGCAGGACGAGCAGTTTGCACCTCTTCAGACATCGAAGAACAACTCCTGCCCGCAGCCTGTGCCCTTGAATGCATCCACACCTACTCCTTAATCCATGATGATCTGCCTGCAATGGACAACGACGATCTCCGCCGGGGGCAGCCCACCTGTCATAAAAAATTTGGTGAAGCCGAGGCCATCCTTGCTGGTGACGGCCTGTTGACCCATGCCTTTTCTCTGCTCAGTAATCCAGACCTTCCTGGCCCGCCCCCGGCAACCCGCTTACAGCTCATCGCAACCTTAGCCCATGCAGCAGGCTCCCACGGAATGGTGGGGGGGCAGCACCTGGATATCACCAGCGAAGAACAAAACATTCCCTTTGAGCAGCTCAAAACCATTCATCGCTCTAAAACCGGAGCCCTGATTACAGCAGCGGTTCGTATGGGTGCCCTTGCTGCCCAGGCCGATCCCATACAACTTGATGCATTGACCCGCTACGGAGATGCAGTGGGTTTAGCCTTCCAGATTGTTGATGATCTGCTTGACGTGACTGCCTCCACAGAACAGTTAGGAAAAACAGCCGGTACAGATGCTGAACAGGGGAAAGCCACCTATCCAGCCTTTTTTGGCACGAAACAAACCCAGGCATTAGCAAAAGAGGCTGTACACACAGCCAAGGAAGCTCTTTCTTCCTTTGATGAGCGAGCAGAACCTTTGCGAGCTTTAGCGCAGTATATTTTCGACAGAACATGTTGAGCCAAATGCCCTGTCAAACATTTAATATATTATTTTCGAAATATTACATGAAAAGTCAGGGTGGATTTCTTCTTGACATAATTGTAATTAGTTACTGCTTTTTACACAAAAAAGTATTATGCTTTCTGGCTATCAGACTGACAAAATCTTGCCCTATCCATAGAGTATGGTTATAATTAGTCGTTTTTAGTATTGAGACCTGAACAAAGCCTGTCCCGGCCCAGCAAGGCCAGGACAATATATTATCAAAATTGACGGGAAGCTTGGTCGCCTCCCCAGCCACTTTAAAAGAAAGCAGAGGAGTAGGAGGTGCAATGAAACCGGCAGAACGAATGGCTATTCCCCGGCAACATCCGCAGGAACTTGATCCAGCTGAGCGCATAACAAATTTCAAGGAAGTAACTGCGGGCTATGATGAAGCAACAGCAATACTTGAGGCGCAGCGCTGTTTGCAATGCAAAAAGCCAGCCTGTGTGGATGGTTGCCCAATCCGTAATGATATTCCGGGATTCATAGCCTTGCTTCGGGAAAAAAAATTCGAGGAGGCCTATTGGAAGGTACGGGAAACCAGCACCATGCCTTCTGTCTGTTCCCGTGTCTGTCCTCATGAATTTCAATGCGAAGGAAGCTGTATTCGGGGAAAAAAGGGCGAACCGGTGGCTATAGGTATGCTGGAACGGTATCTCACCGATTGGATGGTCGCCAATAAAAAAGCAATGACCAAAGACTGCGCTCTCCCTAACGGACGCAAGGTCGCCATTATCGGCTCCGGCCCTGCCGGGATCACTGCCGCCCATGTTCTGGCCCATCAAGGCTATAAATGTACGATCTACGAAGCCCTTCCAGTCTTTGGCGGCATGCTCTCAGTGGGCATCCCTCATTATCGACTGCCCCGTGACATTATCGGTGCGGAACTTGCCTCGCTGAAAAACTGCGGAGTCGAAATCAAACTTGGCGTGACCATCGGAAAGGATAAGACACTCCAGGAACTCCGAGAAGACGGGTACGATTCCGTCTTTATTGGCGTTGGTGCCCACGAAGGCCGTAAATTAGGCATTGAGGGAGAAGACACCACTCAGGGCGTTCTGCACGGCGTGGATTACCTGCGACGGGTCCTGACCGGAGAAACCGTGGATATCGGGAAAAAGGTTGTGGTGGTCGGCGGCGGCAACGTGGCTATTGATGTGGCCAGAACAGCCCTGCGAACGGGGTCTGACGAGGTGTTTATCCTCTATCGGCGAACCAAGGAAGAGATGCCAGCTTCCGGTTCTGAGATCCATCATCTGGAGGAAGAAGGGGTCCGGGTGGAAATTCTGGCCGCTCCTGTGAAGATCCTCGCCAATGAAAACAATCAGCTCACCGGTGTCCAGTGTGTCAGAATGGAGCTGGGGGAGCCTGATGAATCCGGTCGCCGTCGCCCTGTCATGCAGGAAGGCTCAAACTTTATTATTGAAGCGGACTCCATTATTCCGGCTATCAGCCAGAAAGTTCAGCATGAGGCAGATAAGGGCACAGATCTCAAGCTGGAATCCTGGGGCACCTATACGGTCAATCCCAGAACCCTGCAAACCTCGGTTCCCTGGATCTTCGCTGGCGGCGACAACGTTCTCGGCCCGCAGACTGCGGCCAAGGCGGTCTATCAGGGTAAGGTTGCAGCCGAGTCCATGCAGCGTTTTATGGAAGGCAAAGACCTTGAAGAGGGACGGAACTTATCCTGCTATATGGTTGATTGGTAAAGAATTCTTCAAGAGATTTTTCAGAAAACCCTTTCAATCGGCAGGCATGTAGTGGGCAGAACCTTGTTTCTGCCCGTCTCTACAGCACACCTCGGCATACCCTTCAGCATCCCCTCCTGTTCCCGCCTTTTACCCTGTCTTTACATCCAGCACATCCACCAAGCTGCCGCTGTAGTCGTTGCGGATCATGTTCCAATTAGTTGGTAGCCTATCTTGGCAAGCATTTTTTAAGGTTGCCAAAGGATTACGGCCTGAATCCGACACGGGCTGCATCGGATAAAAAGCACCGCCGTTTTTTCGGTAAAACTACGCCCGATGAATGATCCTTTTGATACTTGATAAACGATCTGTTTGATACCCGATGATTTTATGTCGAATCGGGGTGTGATGTGGAGGGTGAGAGGGAGAGCTATCAGGATTCGAACCTTTTCAATACACCTTTCTAACCCGCATGGCTGTGCGGTTAAATAAGATATTTTATGCTAAGAAACAGCTATTAAGCGGTAACAATCATCCTGTCCGGCGAGACCATATCAAAGCCTTCTCTACAGGGGGAGGAAGCTGAAGCAGATGAAAACGCTCAGCGGTACAAGTATAGTCTTCAGATCCTTATCATTCGACAAGGATTGCTCCTGTCCCTGTCGAACAAAAGAGAGATTGCTTACTTCAGGACTCTTTCTCAAGAGAAACATTTGCAGGCTCCTGCCCGTACAATTCCAGGATATGGCCCATTTTATCCCGTTTACAACGGAGATAATTCATGTTTTCACACTCACAGAGCACCTCAATAGGGAGGCGTTCCACAGCCTCTAAACCATAGCCCTCCAGCCCGATAATCTTCTTGGGATTATTGGTCAACAGACGCATCTTACGTACCCCGAGGTCGCGGAGCATCTGGGCCCCGATACCGTAATCACGGAGATCCGGTTTAAAACCGAGATGCTCATTCGCCTCCACTGTATCCAGTCCTTGGTCTTGCAGATTATAGGCCCTGAGTTTATTCACCAGGCCAATCCCGCGTCCTTCCTGACGCATATATAAAATAACTCCGCTTCCTTCCTGCTCAACCATGCTCATGGCGGCCTGGAGCTGGGCCCCGCAATCACAGCGGGCAGAACCGAACACATCTCCGGTCAGGCATTCAGAATGTACGCGCACCATAACAGGCTCATCCGGGTTGATCTCCCCTTTCACCAAGGCAACATGTTCAAAGGAATCAACATCGTTGGTATAGGCAATGACCTTGAACTCGCCAGCATGCAGGGTAGGCAGGCGGGATTCCACAGCGCGATGCACCAACACGTCTTCACGCAGGCGATAGGCAACCAAGTCTGCCACAGTGGCGATCTTCAGATCATGCTCTTTGGCAAATATCTCCAGATCCGGCATTCGAGCCATGGTTCCGTCATCCTTCATGATTTCGCAGATGACCCCGGCAGTCCGCATTCCCGCCAGACGGGCCAGATCAACCGAACCCTCGGTCTGACCAGTGCGCACTAACACGCCACCCTTGCGGGCACGAAGCGGAAAAATATGGCCCGGGCTGATGATATCGCGGGGGGTGGCATCTGGGGCAACCGCAGCTTCAATGGTCCTGGCCCGATCAGCCGCAGAAATACCAGTGGTCACGCCAGTACGGGCCTCAATGCTGATGGTGAATCCGGTTCCATAAGGCGACTGGTTATCCCGCACCATCATGGGCAGTCCCAGCTGATCAATAATATCCGGGCTCATGGTCAGGCAGATCAGGCCACGACCGTGGGTCGCCATAAAATTAATAGCCTCTGGAGTCACCGACTCAGCGGCCATACAGAGGTCACCCTCATTTTCCCGGTCCTCATCATCCACCAGGATGACCATTTTTCCGGCCTTGATATCTTCAACAACGTCTTCTATAGGACTGACAGCCATGATGCTCACTTAATATTCTGTATGTTGTTACACCCGGTCACCTGAATCAATCTGAACCGAGTGGTGCGTTTATCTCTTTTATCTCAAAAATCCGTGCTCTGCCAAAAAGGCCCGATTTATTTTACTTTCTTCAGTGCCTGCCCCTGTGGGTTGTACTGAAAGCAATTTCTCAACGTATTTCCCAATGATATCCACTTCCAGATTGACCTGACTGCCTTGACGGAGATTACCAAGAGTAGTCACTGCCAGGGTATGGGGAATGATGGACACGGAAAAGCGATTGCCAGAACAGGAGTTCACGGTCAGACTGACCCCATCAATGGTGATCGAACCCTTTTCAATAATATACTTAGATAAGCTGGCATCAAGAGTAAAGGTGAACAGGGTAAAATCACCTGCTGCCTTGCGCTCCTCTATGCGCCCCAGCGTGTCTACATGACCACTGACCAGATGACCGCCCAAGCGGTCGGCCAGTCGCAAGGCTCGTTCCATATTAACCTTGGAACCAACTTCCAGCTGCCCCAAGCTGGTACGGGCCAGACTCTCCGGTGAGACATCTACCAGGAAACGGCGGCCTTTGATGTCGCGGGCAGTCAGGCAGGCCCCGTTCACCGCAATGGACTCGCCCTCTTCCGGATCAGTCAGGTCAAAGCCCGCTTCCAGACAGAAGATCATTCCACCACCAGAGGGCCGCTTCTCAATGACCGTTCCTAATCCCTGAATAATACCGGTAAACATGGATCAGGCCTGCTCCAGCTCATCCGCAAGGGCAGCAAACTCTTCAGCCATACGTTTATGCTTGAAATTCTTATGGATAGAGGAAACCGTACGATAGGTATCTGCCGCTTTCTGGTTATCTCCTTTTTCCCGGTACAGCTCGGCAATGACCGTCATGACCTCAACCATTCCTTTGGGATTTTTGGTCAAATGGTAATGCTCAACTATATCCAAGAGGATCTCCATTGCCTTGTCCAACTCACCCTGCTTTTGGTAGATCGCAGCGATCTTTTTATTCAGGGCCAGGATAGAAAAAGAGTCTCCTTCTTTCTCGCAGATGGCATAGGCCCGTCGGTAATGCTCCAGGGCTGCTGTATAGTCCTGTTTCTCTAAGCAGACATCACCAAGCCGATCCGAGGCATTGGCAACACCCTGCTCATCGCCTTTTTCCTCAAATCCTTTCAGGGCATTATGAAAGGACATGGCAGCCATATTATAATCGCCTTTTTTAAACTGCTCACGACCTTGCAGGTAATCGCGTTTGGCAGGATCTTTTTTCAACTCCTCTTCTCGGGCCTTTTCCGGGTCAGCCGGGCCGATGGAGTTTAAGGGCTGAATAGATGTGGACATTGGTTTTCTCCGTGTGTTACTTCAAATTAATCAATATATTTCGTCGTGGGATTCCCCAACGATTTTTTCTATATCAACGAACGAGAAAGATTGATTAGGAACCTTTCTTTTTCAGACTCTCCATCCGCTTCCAAAGCCGACACAAAGCCTCCCGAGCCTCGGGGTTCTCAACATTCTCCGCCATAGAACGAAACGCCTGCTCAGCATCTGCATCAACATCAAGCGGCGGTGGAACATACTCTTCTGTGGGCGTATCAATCAGCTCCGCAGGCTGCAAGACCCAACGGATATCCCCCACAGTCAGTGCTCCTTGCAGAAAACCATTGATGCTATCAATGATCTCTGTCTTGCTGAAATTCATCTGCTGCATCCAGACAGAATTATGGGCATAGATCCAGAGATCTTTTCTCCGAAAATAGGCAGGCATGCTGTACTTGGCAAATGCCTCACCGACCAGCTGGGGCCAGCGCTGTACCAACTTAAAGAGATGCCACTGATTTCCCCATTGCTGATACCCGTACACATCTGATAGGGTTTCAGTCAGCGGGACAAGTTTTCTCCTTTTTTCAGCCATGTTGCGCTCTACAATCCTCCCGATACAGAGAAAGAAAAAGGTCAAGTATAACAGAACACCGATAGAGTGTATACCCTTTTTCCGAAGAGTTCAGGAGATAAAAAAAAGGACAGCGCTCACAATATGTGAAAGCTATCCTTTCTTTGTCAGCATTGATTTCCTTACCGGGTAATTGAGGTCAGAGCCTGATTAACCTGCAATTTGGAAAACAAACGTGGTCTGTCGCTCATTTTTAATGGATGGATAATGAGGCGTTTACGGAGTATCCTCTGGAAACAGTGGCAGAATCCGCAATCCCGTGTCCGGGAGCTGAAGAAACGGGAGTATTACTCTTGGTCTTTTTCTTCCTGGTATACAACTTCTGTCCTGATCAGCCGAACCGCCTTAGTACGCAATCCGTATGCTTGATGGTGTGGAAGGGGCCAGTCAGTGATGGCTGTTCTTATCCCGATCTTTCATTTCTTATACACATTTTTTCGATGTTGGATTCTAAGAATCAAGATGGAATCATTAAGAATTGTAAAGATAACACGATAATTTCCTACTCGATATTTTCTTAAACCAGCAAATTGACCTTTTAATTCTGGCAGTTCCTCTGTTAACGCAGGAAGTTCCAGGGTTATTTTCTTTAAAATTCGATCAGCTTCAGAATGATCTATTTTTTTCAAATCTTTTGCAACTGACTTTTTAAAAGTGATATTATAGACCAATTTCTTCTCTTATTTCTTCAATAGATACTATAGGATCAGAAGTATCTCGAAGTCGATCAAGACTTACTTGTAAATCTGCTTGGTTTTGTAAATACCCCTCAAGTGCCTTTTGTACAAGAAAAGATTTGGATCTTTCTGTGGCTACAGCGACATTGCTCAGTTTTTTTGCAAGTTCATCTGGTAATCTTACTGAAAGTGCGGTGCTCATATTCTATTGCCTCCTTTGTCTTTCTTTGTAACACAATGTAATACATTTTTACACCTAAGTCAATCGGTAGTAACACTCCCCCCTCGCTCATCATCCCCTCATTTCACATACGACACAGGCAAAATAAAATAAAAGTTATTCCCCTCCGACGTTTGCTCATAACCAACAATCCCGCCGTGCAACTCAACAACATGCTGAATAAAGGCTAACCCGTGACCAGTCCCATACACACCTGCGCTTCCTTTACCGCGCACCCCTTCCTGAAAAATAAAAGGCGCTTCTTCCGGGTCAAGATGAGGCCCTGTGCTGAACACATTGAACTTCACCCCCTGTTCACCGCATTCAGGGAAGTTATCCATCACCTCACGTCCATAAGCAATGGCTTTTCGTTTCTTGCCATCCTGAGTGGTGATTTCACGGGCATACTTGGCAGCATTGGAAAAAAGGTTGGCATAGACCTGAGAAAGCAGGCCAAAATCCACGACAAGCTGAAATTCTTCATCCAGCATATTATTGGGCCGATCAACGGTTATATTGGCGGCCCGCAAACGGCTGGCATAGTTTTCCAGCTGCGGAAGAATAATCTCTTTTTCAACAAAACAACGCTTGGGACGCAACACCAAATGCCCGCTTTCAAAATGTTCACGCCGAAAAAGACTTTCTAAAAACAAACTGATATTAGAATGATGCTTGACTATTTCAGAGTGATAAAACAACAAATCATCACTCAAACTGTCACATCGGCTGAGGCAACTTTCACAGTTTGGAGAGGCAATATCTGAATCGGTGGTTTTCCGTATCTGATCCCGAAGACCTTCAAGTTCTATTATTTTTTTCCGTAGCTTATTAAAGAGATGGCGGAAATACATATTCGGCACAATCACATTATGCTCAATATCCATCACCAGGGTATTGATAAATTTCAGGTGATCAATATTTTGCAAGGCAATGAGCCGGTTATGAAGATTATAACCAATTCGGTTTGTGTATTTATTGAGAAAAAAACGATCATCAGCAGAGAGCTTGCCTAAGGGCGTAACACTGAACATTCCCAGGATGCGATTCCTGGTATAGACCTTAGCAGAAGAACATCGTTCAGTGCTTCTGTTCTGTCCTGGTGTTTTTGAAACAACTCCCGGGTCTTCAGCAGGCATTTTGTTATAGATAGGAACGATATATGAATTTTTACTTTGATACGGTGATCCCCGTAAGGTGATATGCTCTGGGGCTGTTCTTTTTTCAGAACAAATCCCGTGGCTGCTATTGCAGGCCAAATAGAGCCTTTTGCTTTCTTCATCCAAGAGATACAAGGCACTATCAAGACCGGTCATCTCCAAGGGCACAGCGACACAGATCCGGTAAAAATCTTCCAGCGCATCATACTCCTGAGCAAGATCGAAAAAGGCTTTTAAAAAATCATTAAACTCGGAAGTAAAATTATATCGCTCATAACTCTTTGACTTTTCCCGTATCCGTTGACAAATTTTTTGTAGATCTGAACAATGCTGCACTCTGCCTCCTCCATTTTAACGAGCGTTCTTACAAAAACAACCAGAAGAAATACATTGTCAGGACACTCTTAATAAAAGCAAAAAAAGAGTATAATCCTTAGCGGTTCATTACTTATTATCAAGCACTACTTCATCTCGTGCCTGATCCTCGGACAACAACACATCAACCCGTTCTGCATCATCAGCCCGAATACAGATTCCGTTATAATCTGGCTGAATGGGAAGCTCACGCCCCTGACGGTCAACCAGAACAGCCAACTGAATGGAACGGGGACGCCCGTAATCCATTATCGCATCCATCGCAGCGCGGATCGTACGCCCAGTGAAAATAACATCATCCACCAGCACAACATCCTTATCTTCAACTGTGAATTCGATATTGGTCTTACGAACAATAGGATTCTGGGAAATCAGACTCCAGTCATCCCGATACAAAGTGATGTCTACACTGGCTATTGGTACCTCGTTATCCTCATGGATGGTGATCTTCTCATGCAACCGGGAGGCCATAAAAACGCCACCCGTATGAATACCAATAAGGGCTAAATTATCAACACCCTGATTGCGCTCAATAATCTCCATAGCCAAGCGTTCGATGCTCCGTTCAATGGCCTCGTTGTTCATAACAATACGGGCGGACATAATTAACCTCTGTTCCAAAAATAAGCAGGACCCTTTTCATCAACCAGATTAATGGCTTCAGGAAAGGCCTCGCATTCTTGCGCAAATACCTTATCTGCAATATCATCAGGTGCATCAGCAGGTTCTAACGAGATACATTTTTGCAGGATGATAGGACCTTCATCATAAATCTCATTGGCAAAATGAACCGTACAACCGCTGACAGTACAGCCTCTGGCCTTGACAGCCTCATGGACATGATGGCCGTAAAAACCTGGGCCACAAAACGAAGGAATTAAAGAAGGATGAATATTAACAACCCGTTGTTGCAAGGATTCTGGTGGCTCATACAGTTTCAGATAGCCGGCAAGAGTGATCAGGTCAATATCATAGTTAGCCAGGATACTATTAATGGCTGCATTATCAGCAGCATGAAAGGCAGGATAACCGTATCTCTTCGCTTTCTCCACCCCCAAGGCATCATGAATATTGGAGATAACCACTTGAATTTCCGCTTTCATTGTTCCCGCCTCAATATGTTCATGAAAATTATCCAAGGTCCTGCCTGAACCGGATAACAGCACTGCTATCTTCTGCATCATCTTCTCCTTTTCCTGCACAGAGGAAAAACAAAGGGCGGCGCAACAGCACCACCCTCTTGTTGCTCTTCTTTCCGGCTTTATTCCCCATTTAAAAAAGGATTACTGTCTACATCTACCTTAACCAGCCAATCAGCAATGGCTGTGTCATAGGCTGAGGTCAGCTGAAAAACCTTAACAGCCAGCTTGAATCGGGTCTTCAAAGTGGTGTTGCCGGTCTCACGAATTTCCGCCAGAACCTGATCGTAATCCGCAGGATCAACAATCACGGTGACATCCCGAAAGTTCTTTGCTGCTGCCCGCAACATGGTCGGTCCACCAATATCAATATTCTCAATAGCATCATCAAGGCTACAGTTAGGGTCAGCCACGGTTTTCTCAAAGGCATAGAGATTGACCGCAATAATATCAATAGGATTGATCCCATGCTCTGCGCATTGCTGCTGATGATCGGCATTTTCCCGCTGATTAAGAATACCGCCATGCACCAAGGGATGCAGGGTCTTGACCCGTCCATCCAGCATTTCCGGGAATCCGGTGAACTCAGAAACATCCTTGACTGCGATGCCGTTGTCCCGCATTTTTTGGGCAGTCCCGCCAGTAGACAGGATCTCAATGCCCATTTCGGTTAATGCCTTGGCAAAATCCTCAATGCCGGATTTATCGGTCAGGCTGATTAAGGCCCTTGTTGCTTTGTTCATTTTTTCTTTCCTCGCTCAAATAAACTCCTACCCCTCCCCTCTGGGGAGGGACAACAAAAAATGAAAGCTGGTCGATAACTCGAACAAGGTATTCGACCCTTTCATAGACATTGTGGCTACGTTATTTTCTTATTCCTTACGCAGAAACTTCCTGATTTTGCGACGATCCCGTTTATCAGGTCGTCCTTCAGGCCGGGAGGCCGATGCTTTGACCAAACGCCGTTGCTCACGGGCTTGCTCACGCTGGGCCTGCGATTCTTCAGTCTCTTCATACAGCGTTTGAGCCACCTTGGCTGGCCCCCGCCGGGCACTCAGGGCCAGGATAATAACTATGTATTCCTCAGTGCCCCGCTTGATTCTGAGCTGCTCTCCCCCTTGAACAAGCCGGGAAGGCTTTACCCGCTTGCCATTGAGATGAACATGGCCGCCACTCACCGCTTTTGAGGCTAAGGAACGTGTTTTAAAAAAACGGGCAGCCCAGAGCCATTTATCCAGACGAACAGCGGTGTCCTGCGTATCTTTGTTTGTCATTTTTCCGGTCTTTTTATCTTCTGTTGGCTTTTCTTACAATGTCATCAAATAATAGGATTTTTGAAAAAGTGCAAGAGGAACTGTGGGTTCAATTTTGCACGACAAAAAAATATTATCTTATGCTTGTCGAAAAAAATATGGTAATACTGCTCACTGTCTCAGCGATATGCAATACTAAGGAAATCTCCAAACAATAAAACCCCTTTTTTCGGGACGTTCCAATTTTCCAATTCTGACAGGAATAACTCCTATGAAATTACAATCTGTCGGCATAAAAAACTTTACCTGTCCTGTTTCCATTCGGGAACAACAGGGCGGTGTACAGCAGACTGTTGCTGCAATCAAGCTGCAGGCTGCTCTTCCTCACCACTTTAAACAATCCTGCCTTGAGACTTTTACCTGTATTCTGGCAAAATATCAAAGAGATATGCACACAAAAATTTTTCCGGAACTCTTAACAGACGTACAGAGTAACCTCCAGGCAGAGCAGGCAGAATTGGAGATGCAGTTTCCTTACTTTATCGCCAAACAGGCCCCTGTCACCAGAACATCAAGTCTGATGGAGTATGACTGTTCCTTTATAGGCAGTATTGACAGTCACGTTGACAATCAAAAGCATAAGCTCCTGTTACGGGTCAGCGTTCCTTTAACGACGCTTTGCCCCTGCTCCAAAGAAATCAGTCAGCAGGGAGCACATAACCAACGGGCGGAAGTCGTTCTGACTGTGCAGCCTTCTGGTTTTATATGGCTGGAAGAGCTGATCACCATGGTGGAAAGCTGCGGCTCCTGCGAACTCTATGCCCTGCTGAAACGACCTGATGAAAAATTTGTGACTGAAGAAGCCTATGCAAACCCCATGTTTGTTGAAGATGTGGTGAGAAAGGTCGCTCAAAAAGCAAAAAATCATGAGACCATAGGCTGGTTCTCAGTCAGTGTGGAGAGCTTCGAATCCATTCATAAACACAGTGCCTATGCCTATGTAGACAGTAGAGATCTGAACCAGGAGTGTCAAAGTACAAAGGACTGAGCCGGGGAGGCTCCTCACAGTCCATCTCGCACCTGTTTACCTGTTTTCAACCCTTTTCAATCCCACCAAGACAGAGATATTTCTGCTCCAGGTATTCATCAATACCGTATTTCGAGCCCTCACGCCCGATACCCGACTCCTTGATACCACCAAAAGGAGCAGATTCTGTTGACATGATGCCTGTATTAACGCCAACCATCCCGTATTCCAGGGCTTCAGACACTCGCCAGCAACGTCCCATATCTCTGCTGAAAAAGTATGAGGCCAGGCCATAGGGGGTGTCATTGGCCAAGGCAACAGCCTCCTCTTCTGTTGAAAAGGAAAAGAGCGGGGCCACCGGGCCAAAGGTCTCTTCAGAAGCGATCTCCATATCAGTGGTTACATCCAGGAGGATTGTCGGTTCAAAAAAGAAACCGGTTTCCCCAACCCTTTTACCGCCTGAGCCCAAACGAGCCCCTTTTCCTAAGGCATCCTGAATTTGCTGCTCCACTTTCTCCACAGCGTTTAAATCAATTAACGGCCCCTGGTTTACCCCTTCATCAAAGCCATTCCCCACCTTGAGTTGCTCCTGCACCGCCTGAATCAACTTTTCTGCAAAGGCATCATAGACACCTTCCTGAACTATAAAACGATTGGCGCAGACACAGGTCTGACCGGAATTGCGGTATTTAGAAGCAACAGCATTGCTGACCGCTTCATCCAGATCAGCATCGTCAAAGACAATAAAGGGTGCATGTCCACCCAGCTCCAGGGAAATCTTCTTAACCGTGTCCGCACATTGCCGCATCAGCATTTTTCCTATTTCCGTGGAACCGGTAAAGCTGAGTTTGCGCACAACCGAACTTGCTGTTAAGGCCCCACCAATTGCAGAAGCTGATCCGGTCAGGACATTGAAAATCCCACGGGGTATTCCGGCCTCTTCAGCAAGCTTGGCTAAGGCCAGTGCAGAAAACGGGGTCTGACCAGCTGGCTTCACAATCACTGGGCAACCTGCGGCCAAAGCAGGGGCTGCCTTGCGGGTAATCATAGCAGAGGGGAAATTCCAGGGTGTAATAGCAGCACAAACGCCCACAGGCTGCTTTATAACAATAATCCGCTTTCCTGGCTGCCTCATTGGGATCGTATCCCCATACACCCGCTTTGCCTCTTCAGCAAACCATTCCACAAAACTGGCAGCATAGAGAATCTCTCCCTGCGACTCTGCCAGGGGTTTGCCCTGTTCTGCGGTCATGATGGAGGCTAAATCTTCCTGGTTGGCAATAATCAGATCATACCAGCGCCGAATGATGCAAGAACGCTCATGAGCTGTTGTCTTTTTCCAGGCAGGCCAGGCAGCCTCAGCAGCCTCTATGGCCTGAAGCGTTTCTTTCCGTCCCAAGGAGGGAACAGAACCGATCAACGCACCTGTTGCCGGGTTATGCACAGCAATATGTTTTTCCTCTCCGGAAGAGATCCAATTGCCGTTAATAAAACAACGACTGCAAAGCAAGTCTTTATTTTTTAAATTCATCGAAACAACTCCAACTTATGAAAAGAAGTACAAAAAATTAAACTTCATGGATATCACCACAACGTACCACCTTCAAGGCATGTGTTTTTTTCTGGTAAAAAGGAAAATTTATGATAAACAATCAGAGAGGGGTTCTTACAAGCTATCTATTCTCAACAGTGTTTTTTTCTTTGCGGCAGAACGAAATAAGCTCATTACATACCCGCTGCCCGGACATATGAAAAAGCAATTTGTTCAGAATCTTTTCAGGGTTATACAATATGATCTCAGCAGCACAGAAGAAAACATTAGGAAGTACTCTTCCAGTAGAAGTCACAGCACAACATGCAGGTACTGGAAGAGTTATGGCTGGGCCTCTTAGTGGCAGACTCTTTGATCTGACAAAAAACAAGGCTTGCCTCCTGATCAACCAGATTATGGATGATACATATCATCTCTTTTATTCCACTCAGGAAGATAATCTCTTATTTTTGAATATTTATTTTGATCTGACCTCACCCCTTGATGAGCATTGTAAACTGACAGCCCTTCCGCTTTGGTTTAACATTTTCAAGCAGGGACAAGTAAGAAGTTTCATTATGGGGGTTGAATTTACCCGAAATACCGATGAGAAAACAGTGAAAAAACTTTTAGCAAGAAGAGGATAACCTTGTCCAGAAAGAGCAAGTTCATGAATTTTCCCAGCACCTAAACTTGCTTTTTTTCCAGTCCCAGTACGCTGAATGTTGGGACAGGATATTGTACTCCTTTCAGAACCATCTTGCCCACATCTTTTACCAATACCTTCTGGTCACATTGTCGTTGCTCCAAGTCCTCAAGCACCTTATCTGTTATATATATTCTGGAAGAAGTTGCCTTTGAGGCCAAGCGCTGGGCAATATTCACCTCAGTGCCAATAACTGTGTAATCCAGGCGTCTGGCCGATCCCACATTACCCAGAAACATTTCCCCTCGGGTCACAGCAAAACCGAGATCAATGGTTCTGAAAAAAGGGTCCCGTGCCTGCCAGTCTTTTTTTAATTCGGCAAAACGCTCCTGAATAGCAAGGGCTGTTTCGATGGCCGTGAAGGAAGGATTATCAAGTTCAAGCAGAGCACCAAAAATAGCCAACACTGCATCACCCATAAATTTATCCACTGTGCCACGATATTCAAAAATAGTTTCCGTAAAAAGCTGAAAAAACTCGTTGAGAAAATCACGAAGAACAGCTAAGGGAATTTCCTGGACCATACCGGTAAAATTCCTGATATCTGCAAAGAGAACAGTGGCATCTTTTACTTCACCAAGGCCTGTGGTCAAATCAGCATCACTGGCTAACATCACCTCTGCAACCTCAGGGGCCACATACTGCTCCAGCAAGGCTTGTAATCGGGCTTCCTGAGCCACGGACTCAAAGGCATGCACATTTTCTATGGCTAAGGCGGCCTGGGTACTGAAGATGCCGAGAATCTCAATATCAGAATCAGCAAAACGGATATCACCGTCTGTATAGCTGACATTGAGAACGCCCAGAATTTTATCACGCACAATCATAGGAAAGGAAACCGCAGACACAATCTCTGGTCGTTTTAGCAGGTCTGCAAACCGAGAGTCATTTTGGGTTTCCTGGTTCAGGATGACCGGAGTACGTTCCTGGAAAACACGACCTGCAATCTTATCACCAGGCTTAATCCTGATCTGATCAATCATCTCTTCAGGAATACCCCGGGAGGCCGCAATGCGGAGGGCCCCCTCTGTTTCATCGTATAGCATCACAGACAGGCTGTCTGCTGCTGTTTGATCACTGATGACATTGAGCAGACTTTCCAGAACATCATGCTGATTGGTGGAGGACATGAAGTGCTCTCCCAGACCGTACAAAGGGAGCAGGGTACGGAGGCGGGCGTTTTCCTCCCGCAGAGCAGCAGCCTCCATGACTTTTGCTATTCTCTCCCGCACATGATTAGGTTCAAGGGGAGGAGAAAACAGTCCAGAAATACCACTGTCCATTGCTGCCGGACAAAGGCGACCAGCGGAATCTCTATCCACTATCAAAAAACCGAGCAGACTTGGCCTGGCTTCGCGCAGATTGTCAAACAACTCCAGTCCGCTTGCCCCTGGCAAATCCTGAACAACCAGCACAACTCTGACCGGTTGATGAATACAGATATTCAATGCCTCATAGGCGAAGCACCAGTCCACATCATATTCATACAAAATCTCAGTCACCTGTTGACAAAGCTCATGATCGTCCGCAACCAACAGGATATCCGGCAACATTTATATATACCTTTAGACAATGTTTAGCGAATTAAAAGCGTTCCCCCCGGCCTGTGGCCGGGGCAAAACCTCGAAGTAACAATGACGTACACTTCATGTTACTTAGAAGGAATCGTGAAAATTTCTCAGATTCTTCAACGACCCTGCTTCTTCTTTCTCAGGGGGAGGGATATTATACCAACATTCTACCATTCAGTCTCTGACAAGGCAACAACAGCAATTATTTATCGCTGTTTCAACCCTCAAAAAAAACATCCTTATGACTCCCAGGCCTGGTAGCCAGGCCGTAATCTGTATTATTGCAGAAAATATCCTGCATGCTTTCCCTGTTCCATGTTATTCTCTTTATATTGTATCATTACTCCAATCTCCAGTGGAGAGTTTGAGCATGCTCAACACATGAATATTTTTCATATATGAAGAAAAATAACAAGAAAGAAAAAGATCCTTCTGCCCCTTTGGCAGAACGGATGCGCCCGGTTTCACTTGATGATTTTTTCGGCCAGGAACATCTTGTCGGCAAGGGAAGACTGCTTCATGAATTGATCAGCAATGGCACAATCCCTTCCCTCCTTCTCTGGGGGCCACCTGGCACTGGAAAAACCACCCTGGCCTCCATTTTAGCGCACAATATTCAGGCAGACTTTATCTTTTTTTCCGCTGTCCTGTCTGGTGTCAAAGAACTCAGAAAAATTGTTCAGGAAACAAAAGAAAATAAAAAACAGGAGAACAGGCAAACCCTTCTTTTTGTCGACGAGATCCATCGCTTTAACAAGAGCCAGCAGGACGCCTTATTACCTCATGTGGAAAGCGGCTTGCTGACCTTAATCGGTGCAACAACAGAAAATCCTTCCTTTGAGGTCATAGCTCCCCTGCTCTCTCGCTGCCAGCTCCTGCTCCTACAACCTCTTGATATTCAAAAAATCGTCAATATCATCATGCGAGCCTTGCAGGACGAAAACCAGGGCTTGGGTACATATAACCTTCACATGGAAACAGAGGTCGCAGAACTCATTGCCCAGGCTGCTGACGGAGATTGCCGACGGGCTCTGAACTATCTTGAAACTGCTGCACTCCTGATTAAACAGGATAAACAAGAAAAAGAGACTATACCACAGAAAATTACCCGCCAAACTGTCCTTGAGGTCATCCAGGGCCAAACACTTCGCTATGACCGGGCAGGAGAAGAGCATTATAACCTGATTTCTGCTCTGCATAAAAGCCTGCGCGACAGTGACCCGGACGGGGCCTGCTATTGGCTCGGTCGAATGCTGGTCAGTGGCGAAGACCCCCTCTATATTGCCCGCCGCCTGATTCGATTTGCCAGTGAGGATATTGGTGTCAGCGATCCAAGATCCCTGGAAATAGCAATAACCTGCCGTCAGGCCTATGAAATGCTGGGATCTCCAGAAGGCGAACTGGCCCTCTATCAGGCCACGGTGTATCTTGCCACAGCTCCTAAAAGCAATGCCTTGTATTTAACAGAAAAAAAGATTAAAAAAGAGATACGCTGTTCGGGTAGCCTACCTGTTCCCCTTCATTTGCGGAATGCCCCCACAGGGCTTATGAAAGAGATCGGTTACGGGCAAGGATACCAATATGCCCATGACGCTGAAGATAGCTTAGTGGTTCAGGAACATCTCCCGGATACCATTGCCGGTAAACGCTTTTATCACCCCACGGAAAAAGGGTATGAGGCTGTTATTGGTGATCGGTTGAGGAAATGGCGAACAATTCTCCAGCAACGGGCACAGCAACAACGAAAAAAACAGGGATAATCTTCTCAGCATCCCAAAAACGAAAAAATACACTCTCTGATATTATGAAGCACCTGAATCTATCTTCTCTCAAAAAACGTATCTTCTCTCTTCTTCTGATTCCGACCTTTCTGCTCGCCATAGTCGCATCATCAGTCGCGTCATCCCAGGCAGAAGAATTTTTACTGTTTTATGGAAATGATGTACGGGGTGAACTTGAACCCTGTGGTTGAAAGAAAAAACAACTGGGCGGGCTGTCCAGAAAGGCATTACAGATAAAAAAACGTGCAGAACAGGAAAAACTTCCTTTTTTGTTCATTGATAGCGGCTCTCTCCTTTTTCAGCGTAAGATACTACCAGCTCGAAAAGAACTTGAGGAAAAAGTCAAAGCCAACGGTATCGCTGCTGCCCTGCAGGCAATGGACTGCCGGGCTGTGGGGATTGGGGCCCACGATTTAGCAGGAGGGCTTGGTTTATTAAAAGAGCTTCAGGAGCGCCATAATACCACCTGGCTTTCCATGAACCTGGTTGATCCTGAACAAAAAAAGCCCCTTTTCACCCCACATCTTATCACTGAAGTTGGTGGAATAAAGATAGCCTTGCTCGGTCTGACAGATGATCAGAGAGGGTACACTCATGAGGAGGAGGATCAGGATAAAGGCTATATCATCCTGCCCTGGCAGGATCTGTTGCCTCAGACCCTGGCTGAGTTGAAGAAAAAAGTCGATATGACCATTCTTCTGTCAAGCTATTCTTATCAGGTTAATAAAGAGATCGCTGAGACTGTTGATGGCCTTCACATGATCCTTGGATCCGGCCACGCAGCTCCCACCGCAGATCCCTACCCCGTAGAAAACACCTTGATTGCCCAAACCGGAACCAGGGGAAAATATCTGGGCATGATGCGGATTGAATGGAATAAGACTGGAAAATGGAGCGAACAATCCTTTATGCGGATACGAACCCAGGAAGACCGTCTGAAGCGGGTACAACGCCAGCTTACCCGTTTGGAACAACAAAAAGACAAAAAAGCCTTGGCCAAGAATACAGGGTATAAAGAATTATCCACTGAAGCTAAGCAGCTTATTGCAAACATCAAGGCGTTAAAGAAAAATCGTGATTCCTCCCCGGAGGATGACAGTTTGTGCAAATATAGCAACCAGTTTATTCCGCTGAACACCTCGTTACCAGAAGATCCTGATGTCAAAAGAATTATTGATCAAACTATCAAGAAAGCAAATGAGATCAGCAAAAAACGCATTACCCAAGCAGGTCAGAACCAACCGGTAATTACCTTACAGGATGTAGCAGGATCAAAGAAATGTCAGGAATGTCACACTGATCAGATGCAACTCTGGCAGGACAGCAGCCATGCAAAGGCATGGACAACCTTAGAAATGAAAAACCAGCAGTTTAACGAAGACTGCCTGCTTTGCCATGTTACCTTACCCTTTTATGATGCTGACAAAGTCAAGGCTGGCAACCTCCTTTTAATGATGCCTAAATCATTAAAAAATGTTGGTTGCGAAGCCTGCCATGGTCCAGGTGCAGCCCATAGTGCAGGCAAGGGTACAATACCTGTTGCCCGTCCTGACGAAAAGGTTTGTCTCCAATGCCACACACCAGAGCATGATGATAATTTTATCTTTTCCGAGAAAGCCAAAAAGCTGAAGTGCTCCTTAGTGCAAGAGGATCAACAGCCAGAGCAAGCAGGAACAGAAAAAGAGTTGCCTGATGATGTTGCGAAGGATGTTACGAAGGATGACAACAACAAGAAAGAAAAGGGCAAAGGGAAAGAGCAGGAAGTGCAAGCAGCACCGAATGAATCGTCTGAGCCAGACCTAACTGACGAGGTAACTGAGCCAAAATTAACGAACCAGACTGAAGACGCTCCAGATGAACTTGTTATCCGGCCCAGAAAAAGGAAAACAGCACCTAAAAAATGATGCTCGGTACGTAGGGGCACGGCATGCCGTGCCCCTACAACACAACCTTCACCCGATTATTAAAATCATACCGACCGGTTGAGACATTATAATCCATCTGTCCCCCCTTGAGATTGAATTTTGGCGCTTTAATCTCTACATCTCCAGGACTGACCAGCATCTTGGTGGTATCATAATAATGGAGCAAGTCTGAGTACATCTCTTCATGCTGAAGCGGCTTAACAATCACAACATCATCAATCAGGGTGAGATGCTGGTCATCCATATGGTATCTCCCGTTCTTACTGGTGATGATCATAGGTGATTCGCCCTTTTTATGGTACAAGGCATCCACACTGATCATATGAATTTCCCGATCAGTTGCACCGGTCTGGGCCTGTTCCGCCTTGATAGTCCAGGTCTGTACGCCTTCGGTGGTTAAAGAGATGACCACGTCGTCCATGACAAAATCCTGCGACTGTTCCTGATAGGCCCGCTGTGCAACCTCATCGTAGCCACCCCTTGGCTTCAGGAATTCCGCCATAGAGTCCTTCCACAAGGGACTGGCAGCAACAATACCCACCGGAATCATCCAGAGGAGGTTTCGATAACTTCCTATCATTACCTTACCATCACTTTGCTTGCATATATGTATTCAGCAGCTGGGACAGCAGTCCCCTGGCCTCCAGGATCAGCTCACAGGCCTCACGGACAGCGCCATGGCCGCCGCTTCTTTCCGTCACATAATCAACCTGCTGACAGACTTCAGCAACTGCATTGGCCGGAGCAAAACTACATCCAACCTGGGTAAGCACAGGGAGATCCAACCAATCATCGCCCATATAGGCGGTCTGTTCTGGCTGCCAACCCTGCTGGTCAAGCAGAGCCGCATAGGCATCTCCCTTATTGCGGCAATCAGTAGAGACATGATCCAGCTTGAGTTCCCTGGCCCTTCTGAAAACCGCTTCAGAACTTCGGGCCGTAATCAGGCCCACAGCAATGCCAGCTTCACGAAGCAGGCGCAGTCCAAAGCCGTCCAAGGTATTAAAAACCTTTATTTCTTCAGAAGCGCCTAAATAAAAAAGGCTGCCATCGGTCAGGACGCCATCAACATCCAGCAAAAGCACGTCAACCTTTTTGGCCCGCATCAAAGCAGCTTGCCAGGCATCACTGCGCTGAATGGGCTGGTTTCTTTGCATGGCTCGTTCACGAAGGAACCGGGTCAGCTCACAATCAGAGTAACCACCTTTGTTTTCTGATAACCTATCCATTGCTCAGGTAACATCACCCAATTTTTCCACAGCCTCTCGTATGACCAATAATTGCTTTAACAGGGCCTCAACTTCATTCAGGGGGATACTGTTCGGACCGTCACACAGGGCCTTATCCGGGTCAGGATGCACCTCCATAAAAAGCCCGTCAATGCCAGCAGCCATAGCTGCTCTGGTCAACGTCGGGATAAATTCCCGTTGGCCGCCAGAACTCCCACCCATGCCGCCGGGCAGCTGCACCGAATGGGTGGCATCAAAAATAACCGGACAATCAAAAGAGCGCATCACGGGCAAGGAGCGCATATCCACCACCAGGTTATTATAACCAAAGCTGGCCCCTCGTTCTGTGAGGAGAATCCGGTCACAACCAGCGGCCCGCAATTTCCGCACAGCATGCTTCATATCCCAGGGTGAGAGAAACTGCCCTTTTTTCAGATTCACTGTTTTTCCGGTTTTGGCTGCCGCGACCAAAAGATCAGTCTGGCGACAGAGAAAGGCAGGGATCTGGATGATATCCAAGGCATCTGCGGCAAGATCCATTTGTGCAGTCTCATGGACATCAGAGACCACAGGAATTTCCACCTCCTGACGGATACGGTCCAGCTGTCGCAACCCGTTACGCAGGCCTGGTCCCCGGAACGCATCCAAAGAAGTCCGGTTAGCCTTGTCAAAAGAGGCCTTGAACACATAGGAAATCCCCAGGCGTTCACAAATCTCCTTCATTTCTTTGGCAACCTGCCAGCCAAGCTCACCAGTTTCCAAGGCACAAGGCCCAGCCAACAACAAAAGGGGATGTCCCTGTCCAACAGGAATGCTCTTGCTTCCTGAACGGGTCGTTATCTCAAAGGATTTCATTATAACACAAACTCCGAAAAGAAATATTTTCTTTCAGCAGTGCAGCTGCAATTTATGTGTTCTGTAAAGCTGCTTTGATAAAGTCTCGGAATAAGGGGTGCGGATTCATGGGGCTGGACTTAAACTCAGGATGGAACTGACAGCCAAGAAACCAGGGATGATCTGCCAGTTCCACAATTTCAACCAATGTGTTATCAGGAGAGGTGCCGCTGATAATCAGGCCTGCCTTTTCCAGGCGTTCACGATACAGGCTGTTAAACTCATAGCGGTGGCGGTGGCGCTCGCTGATTTCTTCTTCCTGATAGGCTGCATGGGCCAGGGTTTCTTCCTTCAATGTACAGGGATAGGCACCAAGGCGAAGCGTTCCGCCCATGTGTGAATTTTCGTCCCGAACCTCGGTTTTACCGGTCCGGAAATCATACCATTCCTTCATCAGGTAGATAACCGGGTCCTTGGTCGATGGATTCAGCTCATTGGAATCAGCATCTTTTATTCCGACAACTGCACGGGAAAACTCCACAACAGCCAGCTGCATGCCCAAACAGATGCCAAAGAAAGGTACCTTATTCTCTCTGGCATAGGCAATGGCGTTAATTTTTCCTTCTGTGCCTCGGTTACCAAAGCCCCCTGGAACCAGAATGCCGTCACATTGTTCAAGCTCTGCTGAACGGCTTCCGTCTTCCAGGTCGTCAGCAGCAATATATTTCAATTCAACTTGGGTATCATTGGCGATTCCGCCGTGAATCAGGGATTCATGCAGGCTCTTATAGGCCTCTTTCAGCTCAACATATTTGCCAGTGATCCCGATGGTCACAGTATGGGCGGGATTTTTTATTTTTTTGACCAATTCCTGCCAGGGCTTGATATTGGGTGCCCCTGTCCAAATGCCCAGTTTATCTAAAATACGGTCATCAACCCCTTCTTCATGTAAACGCAAAGGAAGTTCGTAGATTGTATCCACATCCACCGCAGTTATAACTGAGGGGGCATCAATATTACAGAACAGGCCTATTTTCTTTTTGATGGAGTCATCCAGGGATACCTCAGTCCGGCAAATCAAAATATCCGGCTGGATACCAGAGGCCAATAATTCCTTGACTGAATGCTGGGTGGGTTTGGTTTTGATCTCCCCGGCGGTCTTGATAAAAGGCACCAGGGTCAGGTGGATGTACAGGGAGTATTCCCGGCCAAGATCACCACGGAGCTGACGAATCGCCTCAATAAAGGGGAGGCCCTCAATATCGCCAACCGTACCACCAATCTCAATGATCGCCACATCAACCGTGCCATCAAGCTGCATCACGGCCTGCTTGATCTCATCGGTAATATGGGGAATCATCTGGACAGTTCCTCCCAGATATTCTCCCCGGCGTTCTTTCATGATCACCGAGTAATAGATCCTGCCCGAGGTGTAGTTGTTCTTCTGGGCCATGACCGCGTCCGTATACCGTTCATAATGGCCCATATCCAGATCGGTTTCAGCACCATCATCCGTCACATAGACCTCACCGTGCTGAAAAGGATTCATGGTTCCCGGATCAACATTGATATAAGGGTCAAGCTTCTGAAAAGTAACGGTCATGCCACGGCTTTCCAAAAGAGCACCGATAGAGGCCGCAGCAAGTCCTTTGCCCAGAGACGAAAGCACCCCGCCGGTTATAAAAATAAATTTTGTCTTTTTGCTCGGTTGGGTGTCCATACCTCTATCCTGTATATGCCGGTACCGGCGTTCCGAAAACAGGAAAGCTGTTGTTCCTGTCCCCTCCTGATTTGGTTCCTCTTTTTCAGAGACAACCATACTCCAAACAACCATGTTTGACAACCACGCCCTGTGGTTTTCGATGAATACTTTTTTCCTGTAGCAGGTGTTGCGGGAAGAGAGAAAAACAGGGAAGAAGAAAAAAGCAGAGATCTGTTTTCAGGAAAAAGAACAGATTCCTGTCTCAGATAGCTCAAAGGTAAACAAAGGGAGAAGACAACATTTCTCCACCCTTTGACCAGCTCTTGAGATAGTCTTATCTATAAATATAGGGTCCAGGCAAAGGATGCACAACCGGGGCACGATAAACATACGGGGTATCCACGCTGGAATGATAATACCTGCCATGATGAAAAATCTTCTCAAAAATGGATGCCCCTGTGGCCACAACTGCCTGAACAGGATTAACAACACCAGAACCTGGATAATAGTCTGCCCCTGTATAGTAAGGTCCCGGTCCAGCACAGCCTGTCAACCAAAGGCAGCAAACTGTACCGATAAGAAAAAGCATTATTTTATTCATTAAACTCTCCTTAGTACTCAGTAGTAATCGACTCAACCTTTTATATTGTTATATTGTATAGCCAAGGGCTGTGCTTTTGCAATGAAATTTTATTCCCGATCCAGCCAGTATATAGCCTGTTGGAATCATCTCAAACCTTCTGCACGGCCTGGGATTGCTTGGCCTTATCCAGAGTTTTTTTTGATGTACTTCAATGCATTGTCCGAGTTTCCTTCCTCTTGTCTGTCCAGCTCAATAGAGATGCTGGCCAGCGTGTAAGATCATTGCATTCTACGGCAATGATTATCACTCCCATTTATCTGCCTGTTTCGTCTTGATTTTCTGCTTGACTTTTTCCTGATAACAGAGAATGTTGTTATGATCAAAGGTTAAAACAACCGATTTGCATGACAGAGCTTGCCAAAGCACCTCTGCATCTTTTCACTCTCCATCCCATATGTTGCGAAGGTGCTCATTACTTATGAAATAATGATTCGGAGGTTCCCAACGAGATCTCGTACATCCGAAACGTCATCCGGGATATCCTGAACGAACTTCTGAACATTCCGAACGAGACTCTGGCTGCACGGGAAGAGCTTTTGCACATCCAAAACCTCGTTCTGGATATCCGATACGAGATTTCGGACGTTCTGAACGAGATCCCGGATGTTCGGGAAGAGCTTTTGCATATCCAAAACGTCGACCTGGACGTCCGAGATGAGATTCAGGATGTTCCGAGCGTGTTCCCGGATATACGAAACGTCATCCGGGATGTACAAAATGAGACACTGAACATCCCGGAACAGCTGCCGGACATGCGCAACCGCAGTGGCGGCAAAAATAAACCCTTTTTTTCAGGAGGAAATCCCATGGCCTACAAACGCAGAGCATCACAAGTCATCGTCGATGCCCAGCAACGCGCCACCAACCTGAAGGCTATTGATCCGAACCTGGATCTGGGCAACGGCCTCACGGTCGCTGCCTTTGACAACGAGATCGCTGAGGTGCAAAGCACTCTGGAGCAGTACAATACCCTGCTTGCCCAGGCCGACGCATTACTCAATGAGCTGAACGACCGGGAGAAAAAACTCGGCACCAAGTCCGGTCGGATGCTGGCCGGAGTTGGCGTCAAGTACGGCAAGGACAGCAGCGAGTACGAAATGGCGGGTGGCACCCGGACCAGTGAGATTAAGCGGGGGAAGAAAAAGGAGGAGCCGGAGGAGAGTAGGTCTGATCAAGGATGACAGTAACAAGGACAGGGCCGCAAGGCTCCGCCTTTTTTTTGTGCGTAGTGCATAGGGAGGATTTCAGGTATTGTCAGACCGGATGGATGTTTTTATTTTAAATTTGTCCATAATTTGAGTATGGTTAAAATGATATTCAAAAAATACGGCACAGGAGATGAAATGGCTACACTATCTGTCAAAGGTCTTGATGAATCCCTTATCGCCCAACTACGAACCAGGGCGGAATGTCTGAATACCGATATAGACGAACTGGTAAAGTCCTTGATTCTTCATGGATTGAACTCTTTGCAGCTGCAAAAAACTCCGGATATTGAGTCGTTGTTCGGTATAATCCCGTCAACGACAGACGGGCTGGAATTGCAAAATGCTATGCGGAAAGAATAAACAATGCGTTTCGCCATACTTGACACCAATATCTGGATATATTTGCTGGAAGGGCGGCAGGAAGTCTCCAAGCTCAAGACGGAGCTTGCGGAAAACAAAACAGTCCCGTTACTGACACCGGTAACTTTTGCCGAAGTTTTGGGATGGCAGGAGATAGGAGCTGAAGAGGAGAAAAATATCAGGGCTTACTTCGCCTCTCTGAGCATGTTACCTCTTGATATGAAGCATTGGGAGCAGATCATTGCATGGAGAAAAGAGGGGATTAAGAAGAAAATGCCTGACCTCCTCATAGCGGCGGTCGCAAAAAGAGCCGAATATCCCGTACTGACCAGAAATATAGCTGACTTCAACTCACTGGGCATAACGGTTGAGAATCCTTGGCAGGACATTCCTGAGAGAAAGATTGAAGAAAATCCAGATTCAGGATAAAATTACAGTGCGGGGCCGCAAGGCTCCGCCTTTTTTGTGTGTGGTAGGGAGGATTTCAGGCACGATCAGAGCGGGATGGATGTTTTTATTTTAAATTTGGCCATAATTTGAGTATGGTTAAAATGTTATCCAAAAAAAATACGGCACAGGAGATGAAATGGCTACACTATCTGTCAAAGGTCTTGATGAATCCCTTATCGCCCAACTACGAACCAGGGCGGAATGTCTGAATACTGATATAGACGAGCTGGTAAAGTCCTTGATTATGCATGGATTGAACTCTTTGCAGCTGCAAAAAAACGGCGACTATGATGCCCTTGATCAATTAGTCGGTCTCTGTGAGACAGGCATTGCCGATGCCTCAGCACACCACGACAGCCGCATCTATACGAAGAATAAATCGTCATGATTTTTGTCGATACCGGAGCGTGGATTGCCCTGACAGATGCCTCTGATCAGTATCACCTTAAAGCCTGCCGCATTTATACGCAATTAAAACAGGAACGCCTGCGATTTCTGACGACGGAATATGTGATTGATGAAACCGTTACACGGTTGCGGTATGATGCCGGGCATGCAACCGCACTTCGATGTCTCGACCTCCTGTTTCAGGCGGAACATGTCGGGATCTTGAGGATTGTCTATACCGACAAGGTGCTTTTTGAGCAGGCACTGGCGATTTTTCGACAATATGATACAGCCGTCCTCTCACTGACGGATTGTGTCAGCTTTGCGGTCTGTCAACGGGAAGATATTCATCGGGCATTTTCGTTTGACCGGCACTTCAGCATGATGGGGTTATCGTTATGTGCCGTATAACTCAACAAATTTTCTGGAGCCAGAACCACTCTGGAGAGGTACAATACCCTGCTTGCCCAAGCCGATGCAGTACTCAATGAGTTGAGGAGGATCTGGAGGAGAGTAGGTCTGATCAAGGATGACAGTAACAGGGGCGGGGCCGCAAGGCTCCGCCTTTTTCAACTTCCCCTCACTCCCCGCTTTCCTGCAACATATCATCCATCTTCTGGGACTGAGCATTCTGCGCTGCCTGGGATTGCTTGGCCTTATCCAGCGGCTTATTGATATACTCCACAGCCTTGCCCGCAACCTTATCAGATGCCTGCTCCACTACCCCTTTTTCCTCCTTCTCACCCGAGCATCCGGCTATGAGGGAAACGAGGAATACCGCACCGACGGCTGACATCCAATTTCTTTTATTCATTATCTTCTCCTGTTGAGGTTTACCTTATCCCCGTTCAGCCAACATTTTGCCGACCGTGGGAAAAAGGCTCATATCCGTATGGGGCAGAAACAGGGCCGCCATATAATGCTGCATAAATTCCGGGTTCTCGGACAGCTCCATATTGGTCATCAGCTGGCGGACAGTCAGACGTTCCTGAAAACGATTCACATCGGAAAGGCTGATCTGGCAGCCCAGCATGGAGGCGTTACCGATATAATAAAAATTCTCCCGATCCATGTCCGGCAGCAGGCCGATGCAGATAGCCCGCTCCAGGTCAATATAGGCCCCGAAGTTTCCAGCCATGATCACCTGGTCCAAATCAGCAAACCCCAGGCCAACCGATTCCAACAGGGTTTGATAACCAGCGTACATGGCCCCTTTGGCCCGCATCAGGTTATCCAGGTCCACCTCGGTGATCACAATATCCTCGCCAATCAGAGAATCTTTGGCCCAGACCAGGACATACTCCCAGCCGTCCCGCTCCTGCCGTACTCTGGGGGTATCCAGATTGTGGCGGAATTTCCCCTGCTGATCAATCACCCCGCTCTCCAGCAGCTCTGCCACAATGGCAATCAAGCCGGAACCACAGATTCCAGAGGGCTTAATATGATCAATGGTCACGATCATGGGATCAAAGGTCTCTGGATGGATCTGAAAATTTTCAATAGCACCGCTGGAGGCCCGCATTCCGTAACGGATGCCTCCGCCTTCAAACGCGGGTCCGGCAGAGCAGGCCGCGCAGACCATCCAGTCCTTATTGCCCACCACGATCTCACCATTGGTGCCGATATCAATGAACAGGCTCACCTTGTCTGATTTTGCCATTTGGCAGGCATGAACCCCGGCTACAATATCACCGCCCACATAAGAGGCAATGCAGGGATAGAGAAAGAGTCGCATGGAGGGATGGGCATGGATTCCCAGGTCTGCGGCCTTGGTCAGGGGAAATCGGCTGATGGCAGGTACGTAGGGTGCTTCACGCAGGTATTTAGGATCAAGTCCCAGCAGGAGATGGGACATAATCGTGTTGCCCGCCGCCATCATGTAGGCGATATTATCCGGTGAAATAACCAGCTCTTGACAGATGTCTTTGATGATGGTGTTGATGGTGCCCACCACCTTTTCCTGCAATGCCTTCTGGCCGCCGGGTCGTTTCGCATAGACAATGCGGGAAATAACATCTTCCCCGCAGCTGATCTGGTCGTTATAGCCCGAGGACTCGGCCAGGATTTCTCCGTTATTCAGATCAATCAGAAGCCCTGAACAGGTGGTGGTGCCGATATCAAGGGCCAACCCGTAGAGCTTGGCGGTGGTATCACCGGCTTCCACGTCAATGATGCGAAAACCTCCTTGATTCCGACGGAGCAGGAGCAGGGTTACCTTCCAGTCAGCCTCGCGCAAAACAGCGGGCAGGTATTTAATCAGCTCAGGATGATCATAAGAAGGCTCGCCTTCATGGTCAGGAAAGGCCTGCTTAATGCCGCACAGCACCCGGTCCATATCAGCGATATTATCCTCCATACTGGGCGGGTCCAGTTCCAGATAAAGCTTGCGCACTGGTGGTTTGATCTCCCAGCTGCCTATCAGACTGTCCAGGGTCTTTGCCGAGACGGTTCGGGTGGTTCTGGGTCGGCGTTTCAGGGTTCTGCCGCTCTTGGTGGTCATCTCCGGGATGGTCACTTCCAGGTCTGATTCCACTGTGGACTGACAGGCGGGCCGATAGCCCTTGTCCCAGTCTTCCTGCTTGAGATTAGCCTTTTCCGAGCGCACTTCACCCTTGTTGATCAGCACCTTGCATTTGCCGCAGACCCCGTCTCCACCGCAATTGGCATGGATATACACGCCTGCCTGGGCAGCAGCATTGAGGAGGTTTTCTCCCTTATCAACAGTCGTGGTGATGTTATCTGGCAGAAAGGTAATGGTGTGCTTCATAAAGGGCTCCGTTCGGGGCAGAAAGGTTGATGATGTTTTGATGTACGCCAAATTTGTACATATAACATACCACAAGAGGTTAAGCAACAGGACGAAGAAGGAGAGAATCTGCGGATTGCGGAACATATAAAAATACTGTATTCTTCTGAGGCACAACGGTCTGTTACACTGTACCGTTTCCTTTATGAACTTTTCCTATTAATTCAAGCGGGAGTTTCATCATGCCCTATGTAAGCATTCGCGTTGCCGGCAAACTGAGCAGAGAACAGAAGAAAAATATTGCTCAGGGCGTCACCAAGGTTATTGCCAAAGAAACTGAAAAACCTGAATCCTCCATTCTGATCTTTATTGATGAAGAACAGCGGGAAAACATCGCCAAGGGCGGCAAGTTGTTGGATGAGTAGGGGCAGGCCCCTGTGCCTGTCCGGAATGATACGCCCCGGTGGGGTGCGGTACAAATACAAGGGCGACCACAGGTCGCCCCTACGAATTTATCATAAGGCTGCGATGAAAGCAATGAATGCTCAGGATGCGGAAAAACTGTTGAACGATCTGCGTGCGCAGATTACCCGGCACGCCCACCAGTACTACGTGCTGGATGATCCGCTCATCTCGGACGGTGAGTATGACCAGCTGTTTCGGGAGCTGCTGGACCTGGAAGAGCAATTCCCGGATCTGGTCACCCCGGATTCGCCGAGCCTGCGCGTCGGTGGCGAGCCGCTTGCGGCCTTTGCCGAGGCCGAGCATGCCGTGCCCATGCTCAGTCTGGATAATGTTTTTAATGCGCAGGAACTCAAGGACTTTGAAGAGAAAATCCAGCGCTATCTGCAAGCAACAACGCAACCCACCTATCTGGCAGAACCCAAGCTGGATGGTCTGGCAGTGGAGTTGATCTATGAAAATGGCCTGTTGGTGCAAGGTTCCACCCGAGGCAATGGCCTGGTGGGCGAAAACATCACAGCCCAGCTCCGGACTGTGCAGAGCATCCCTTTACGGCTGATTGCGCAAGAGGAACAGGAGGATGTCGCAATCCCGGAAAAATTGGTGGTCCGGGGAGAGGTCTTTCTCCCCCGCAAGGGCTTTCTTCAGCTCAATGAACAGCGGGCCGAGCAGGGAAAAGCCCTGTTTGCCAATCCCCGCAATGCCGCTGCCGGTTCCCTGCGCCAGTTGGATCCCAAGGTGACTGCCTCCAGACCGCTCCGTTTTTATGTCTACGGAGTGGGGGACACCGAGGCAATCCCGTGTGCCGATCTGAAGGAACTCTTTTCCTGGCTCGGCCACTTGGGTTTTCCGGTCAATCCGCTGATCACATTTTGCAGCAGCCTGACAGAGGTGGAGGCCCGGTATCAGCACCTCCAGGCCATTCGTCATGAGCTGGAGTACGAAATCGACGGCATGGTGATTAAGGTGGCAGACTTTGCCCTGCAACAACGGCTGGGTAATACCACCCGGGCACCGCGCTGGGCCACGGCCTGGAAGTTTCCGGCAATCCAGGCCACCACGATCATGACCGGTGTTGATTTTCAGGTCGGTCGGACCGGGGCCATCACGCCAGTGGCGATCCTGGAACCGGTTGCGGTTGAGGGCGTCATTGTCCGTCGGGCAACCCTGCATAACCAGGATGAGATTGAACGCAAGGGCCTGATGATCGGCGATACTGTCCTGATCCAGCGGGCCGGGGATGTTATCCCGGAGATCGTCAAACCTATCACGGAACAGCGCAACGGCGAGGAACAGCCCATTCCCTTTCCCAGCCAATGCCCTGTCTGTACCTCCCCCCTGCAACGGCTGGCTGGCGAGGCCGTGACCCGTTGCATCAACCTCCGTTGCCCGGCCCAGCAACTGCAACGGATGATCTATTTTGTCGGCAAGGCAGGGCTTGATATTGACGGCTTTGGTAAAAGAAATGTTGAGCAGCTCATGGAAGTCGGGCTGATCCGGGAGATCCCGGATATCTTCCGCCTCCGCAAAGAAGAGCTGGCCGTTCTGGACGGCTGGGGAGAGAAATCTGCGGAAAAATTGCTGCTGGCAATAGATAAGGCCAAGCATCCAACCCTGTCACGTTTCATCGGGGCCTTGGGGATTCGCTATGTCGGGGAAATGACCTCGGACCTGCTGACTCGCCATTTCAGCAGCCTTGATGCCCTGCTGGCTGCGGAAAAAGAGGATCTGCTAGCGGTAGAGGGCATCGGGGAGCAGGCCGCTATGAGTCTGACCGAGTATTTTGCCAACAGCGAAAACCGGAAGATGATCCAGACCCTGCTAGAGCTGGGCCTGACCATAGAAACGGCGGTGCAGGGGAATACTGAAAATAACCCGCTGGAAGGGGCTATCTTTCTCTTTACCGGTACGTTGACGCAAATGTCGCGAAACGAGGCCAAGCAGCTGGTCAAGGATCGGGGCGGCAGGGTGGTTTCCGGGCTGAGTAAAAAGGTTACTCATCTTGTGGCCGGGGAAAAGGCCGGGAGTAAGCTGAAAAAGGCGCAGGAGATGGGGGTGACGGTTGTGGATGAGCAGGAGTTTTTGGAGATTGTTGAGAGGGAGTAGATACTGGTAGCAGTATCCAATATCAGTATGTTACAGTCAACAGCATGGAGAGCGTTCCACCCGGCCTGCGCCCGGCACCAAATCTAAAAACAAGTTACTTAGAAGAAGATTTTAAATCTTATTAACCAGTTAACTGAAAAAACAATGGTGAACGAAAAAATAACCGAAAATCTTGCTCGTGATATTTTGAGAAATCTTAATTATTACGACAATAAGGATGTAATTATTGAAGAGCAGAAAAGCCGTATTGAAGAAATAAAAAAATTGCTCAAAGGTGCTAGCAAAACCGGGAAAGGAGGTGTTGGATCCCCGGAATTTATTATCAGTACACCAAGCACCCCTGATTTTTTAATAATTTTTGAATGTAAAGCGAGTACGAAAAAACACGAGTCAACGAATAGAGACAAACCTAAAGATTATGCTGTTGACGGTGTTCTGCATTATGCCCGGAAACTTGCCAAATCATATAACGTCATTGCGGTAGCTGTAAGCGGTCAGTCCGAGTCATCGCTAAAGATTAACAACTTTCTTCATCCGAAATGCGCGGCACAACCAAGAGAGTTGAAAAATAAGTCCGGGAAGTTGGTTAATACTGTTGTTTCGCTGGAGGATTACATTGAACATGGAACTTTTGATCCGGAAGTTGCACAAAAACGTGAAGATGATCTCATGGCACTTTCAAGAGAACTTCATGATTTTATGCGCGACCATGCGAAACTGACTGAAGGCGAGAAGCCGCTTCTCGTCAGCGGAACATTAATAGCATTACGCAACAAAGCGTTTGCCAAAAGTTTTGATGCTTATTGTCCGGAAGATCTACAGAAAGAATGGATGCGAGTTATCAAAGAGGAAATGAAAAAAGCTGATATTCCGCACTCAAAAGAATACAGCATGACTCAGCCATACTCCTCTATAGCTGTGCATCCGGAACTAGGGAAATCACAAAAAAAATATCCTAAAGGAGTATTGTTTGAACTGGTAAAAATGTTAAATGATAAAGTTTGGCCGTTTATCAGCGTTTATCATGACTTTGATATTGTCGGCCAATTTTACGGTGAATTCCTTAAATATACAGGTGGTGACAAAAAAGCATTAGGAATTGTTTTAACACCAAAACATATTACCGAATTATTTTCTTTCTTAGTAAATGTTCAGAAAAACAGCAAGGTTTTAGATATATGTGCAGGTACAGGAGGTTTTCTGATTTCTGCTATGCATCAAATGTTTAAACAGGCGGTTACAAAAGAAGAAAAAGAAAAAATCAAGCAGGAAGGATTAATTGGAGTTGAACAGCAGCCGAATATGTATGCCCTTGGCGCAAGCAACATGATACTGCGCGGAGATGGGAAAGCGAATCTGCATCAGGGAAGCTGCTTCGGTGATGCGATAACAACTTCAATTAAAAAGCATAAATGCGACATAGGTATGTTAAATCCACCATATGCACAAAGCGATGAAAACCTACACGAATTAGTTTTTGTAAAGCATATGCTGGATTACCTGCAGGAAGGAGCAACGGGTGTTGCTATCGTACCTATGTCTTGCGCTGTTTCGCCGCATCCTCTCAGAGAAGAAATTTTAAAACATCATACACTTGATGCAGTCATGTCGATGCCCGACGACTTATTTTATCCTGTGGGTGTCGTCACTTGCATTATGGTATTCAAGGCGCACATGCCGCACACGAAAACTGACAGAAAGACTTGGTTCGGTTATTGGAAGAATGATGGTTTTGTGAAAACAAAACATAAGGGAAGAATTGATGAAAAAGGAGTATGGTCGAAAATACGAGACGACTGGGTAGAAGCGTATAGAAATAGGGACGATATACCTGGGGAAAGTATGAAGTTCAAAGTTGATCATCAGCTAGAGTGGTGTGCTGAAGCCTACATGGAAACAGATTATTCACTGATCACTCAATCGGACTATGAAAATGCAGTTAAAAAATTTCTGATTTTTAAATTGTTTAACGAGGCTCAGGAGGATATTGTCAAATGATTGCTGTTAGTACAATTTTTGATGTAATTTACGGTGTCAATCTTGAACTGAATAAACTCGAGTTAGATTATAATGGAGTTAATTTCGTTTCGCGAACCGCAAAAAATAATGGCGTATCAGCTAAAGTAAAACGGATTGATGGGGTAGAACCAATACCTGCCGGAATGATCACTGTTGCTGGCGGCGGTTCGGTAATGGAAAGTTTTTTACAGCCGGAAGAGTTTTATAGCGGGCGGGATCTATATTATTTAAGACCGAAATTTGATTTTACAGATCAGGAAAAAATATATTATTGCATTTGTCTCAGGGCAAATAAATATAGATTCAATTATGGTCGCCAAGCAAACAGGACTCTAAAAGATATATTAGTACCCTCAAGGAAAGAAATACCTCAATGGGTTTCAAAATTAAATCTTTCAAAATTAGAAAATGACATCTCAAATATTTGTCGTTCTATACAAGAATCATTGCACGGTTAATATTGTTCTGTGTGCCGCAACTCCGAATCTCTTCCCCGCACCGCACAAGAAAAACACCCTCTGCAAAAGGAAAATCCCTTGCTGCAACGGAAGAAATCCTTCCCGAAGCGGCAGAAATCACCCTGAAACAGGAGAAAGAGGTTCTGGATGACCGGCACGCCAGAAAGATTGCAGCACGCTTAGGCGTGACTATGATCGGGACGGTCGGGATTCTGATGAAGGCCAAACGTCATGGGAATATCACGGCTGTAAAACCTCTGATTGAGCAATTGGAAAAGCATAACTTCTACATCAGTGAGGCACTCAAACACGAGGCTTTGAGACTTGCCGGAGAATGAATAGTTTTTTTTCACCTATCTTGTGGACGGGGAAAAGGCCGGGAGTAAGCTGAAAAAGGCGCAGGAGATGGGGGTTAAGATTGTGGATGAGCAGGCGTTTTTGGGGATTGTATACAGAATACGAAACGTAAATTCAATTTGAATTACTTAATGTAGGGATATATAAAATGAATTTTTTTTTGAATGTTGTTGCTGATGCTATCTTAATAAAGGCTTCAAGTAATCCGGTTAAAAAATATATTCTTTATTTACAAAGAGGATATCTAGCAAAAAAATTAGAGCTGGATAGTAATATTGAATATTTAAAAAATAGAAAAAATAGAAAAATAGAAAGGCGAGATAAAATAATTCTTCGGTTAAAAAATAAAGAGAAGTTTAAAAAAAATAAGGAGAAAGATAAATTAGAATTTAAAATTAAAAAATTAAAAGAAGATATTGGAGATAAAAATTCAGGATATAATTTTATGAGAATAGAATCTCATAGAAGCAAAGAGGAGTTTGAGAAATGGCGCTCAGCACTTGGGAGACCACCATATAGTGAGGAGTATAAGGATGTACTTGAAAGTGCAAAAATATACCAGAGAGAAGGAGGACATGATAGTGAAAAAAATAATACTATAATTGGAAAATTAAAAAAGGTTCTTCAGTCTCTTTTATGGATATTTAGTGCATGTATTTTAGCTTTTGAGATTGCATATACGCAACCTGGTTTTTTTCTTTACCTTCATGATCAGACTTTATCTTCTATCGCGGCATTTTTATATATAGCTGTTTTAGTCACCTTAGGACACACAATAAGAGTACTTACAAGATAAGGGTGTTGAAAAGAACATCTCAATACTACACAAAAACAATTGCTTAAACAATAAAAAGCCTGTATAATGAGGAAAAGTCAATAATGTTAAACCTTTTACTCATTTCAGGTGTTATGCACAATAAAAATATTAAACGTCTCGTACAAAAAGAGCTCAAGAAAAACTATCCTAATTGGAACCAGCTGAACCGAAAAACCAAAAAAGAAATCTCTCGCAAAGTTCTTGCGCAGGTCGCAGGCGAGTATGATTTCAAGCAGGAGATTTCAGCCTCACCAAATGAGTTGCTCGGTGTGGAGCAACAGATTCCGACAAAGGGTATTATTAGCCTTGATCAGATGGCTGATATTGTCAATGAATCAAAAAATAACAATATCATAAAGCTTTGCGGCGAAAGTCGTTTCTTAAAATATATCAAGGACGAAGAACTTCAGTTTATCGACCAGCAGCTTGACAACGAGATTATCAATCGCCTTTTGGCTTATGACGGCTATAGTCCTGCTATGCGGGACTTATTTCCTCACAACC
>JAABTP010000137.1 GCA_011389815.1 Desulfobulbaceae bacterium
CGAAAAATATTTTTACGCCCAACGAATAATCAGGTAGTTAGGATTGTTTCGATAATGATTCTCACAAAGTTGGGCTATGGTGGGGAGAGGGATGGATGGTATTCCCAATGCTCCCAATACCTATCTCTATGAGGAAATAAATTCAATGCTGATCTGTTCATCTTCTCCTTGGGTTAAGGCATAGGTGCAGCCATCAAGAAAAGTCATTTCTCGTTCCTGTGCAGCCTGTTTCAGGGCGGCAATGGTTGCCTGGATTGGTTCTGTGTCTGCCTCTTGATTAATATGCACCAGCACCTTATTGCTTTCATCGGTGAACTGGAGAAGCAGGGCATTATGGTCTAAAAAAACAAGGTCTTCGTAGGCATAGGAAATGCCCATGCCTGTTGCTTCCACAATTTCCTTAACAACACCAAGTTTTAATATCGGTATTTTCTCGCTCATTGCGCATTACTCCGTTGTATCTTCAGCAAACGAGTTCATTGGTCACCAAGGTGTGTAGCTGTTGAGCCAGTTCCAGCATCCCTGAAATTTTCTCCATGCCCGGCGGAGTGATTTTGAACCCGTCCAGATCGCATATATCCTGATACTTATCCATGTCCAGTAATCCCTGACTCAGCCCTTCCATTTTTCCCGGAAAGGTGGTCTCCATGGCTTCAACCAAGTCTGCCATCGTATGATTATAAGGCATAGTGCCACGTTGCATCAGGGCGGCCATGACAAATTTTTCAATGGACATCGCAATCAGGTTGTACAAAATTTCCGGGGTAAAAACTTTTTTCTGTTTTGCATGGGCTGATGTAGCCGTTCGGAGGTATGCCTCTCCGTCAGCAAGAAATTCCTCCCAGCCTCTGATGGCTTCAATTCCTGTTAAAGGCACCAGATTTTTTTCTTTTTGCGCTGTTACCGCTGTTACCATGTACCACCTCGTTTCATGTTTTGGCCTTTTCTCAGGCAAATCAGATCGGTAGGGTTGTAGCCTATCTGGTTGTAAAAGCCCAGTGCCCTTGTATTATTGCAATCAGCCAATAATTGAATGCGGGTTGCTCCCTGAAGAGTTGACCATTCTGCAATGGCCTCCATGAGTTTTTTGCCGATGCCCTGGGTTTGCCAGGCTGGCAGGACAACAACATCCTCCACCAGGGCGGAAGTTCCGCCTTCTGCCGTGGAAACGAGAAGTTGAGCTGTACACATACCGATAATTCGGCCTTGCCGTTCAGCCACCAAAACAGTGGCTCCAGATTTTTGTAAAAGAAGCCGCAAGCCTCGCTTTTGTTTGTCTGTATTAAAGGTGAAATCCTTTTCAATACTGAATAAAACTTCCAGCAGAAAAACCAGACCTGTAAGATCTTCTTCCCGAGCTCTACGGATGAGTATTTTTGCGAAAATATCCGGCATGATTCCGCTCATGGAGTGATTCTCTCAAGTTATGACAGCTGGTATTCTTCTGCTACTTCGCCGTCTTCCAACCCGTCCAGAATGGCATCAACAGCATCCTCGCTGTCCACACCGCCAAACCACCAGTTTTCTGGTTGAATAACCATGACTGGCCCTTTTTCACATTGCTTCAGGCAGGTTGTGCCACTGACCAGGCAATCCAACCCACGGTCCAGTACTTCTTCCTCAATATATTGCAGCAAGCCTTCACTCTGCTTATGACAGATACCTTTTTTATCGCCTGCAGCACGAAAGCTTTGGCAGAGGAGGATTTGTCGTTCTGAAATGGCCATTTTTTTTTGTTCTCCTGTCTTCTGTTTACTGTTAAAAACTTGGAATGAATTTATTTTTTACACTTCTTTTTCTTACCACCACCGTAGAGCACATCCACTGTGCCTTCGATGTTCTCTTCGGTCAATAAGATTTTTATGCCCAGATCGCTGAGAATATTTTGCGGATTTTGACCAGCATGGCTTGCCAGCAGGGCAAAGCAGTCTGACAGGGTTTGGGCCAGGGCCTGCCAGCGGGAATCTCCGCTTCCTCCTTCAGGTGCAGCCCGTTTTTCTAAAAGACAGGCCAGTCCGTCCTCTCGTGGTCCATAGATCAGAAATTCAGCAGCCTGACCAAGGTGAAGGTCCACATCCATGCCGCTCATGCTGGCAACCGCCACATTGGGGCGTTCCTTGCTCGGCTGCGGTATCAGGTTTGTGGCGTTTTGAAAATCCCCGCCTGATGGAGGTGGAAGATGTATGTCAACATCAGTAGTTATTTTAAGATGAGTTGCTGCTGCTTTCTTTGCCTCCTCAAGAAGAGCTGTTTCACAAGCCTCCAGTTTTTCTTCTTCAGAAACCGGCACAAAAGGAAGCAGGGTGATGGAAGATGCTCCCCAGGAAACAAGGGTTTCAGCAAGCGTGTTTATATGATGATCATTAATGCCTGGATAAATCGTTGTATATATATTAACGTTGATTCCAGCCTGTTTGAGGGCCGTAATAGCCTCTTTCTGTTCCTGAAGCAGGAGAGGAATCGCTTGAGGAAGAGGGAGCGTTTTTTTGCCTGGGCGAATCCAGGTATATATTTTCTTTAAGATATCTTTTTCTACAGCTTCAATGCAAAGATTGACCTGAGTTACCTTTTTGTCTGCCAAGTCTTTTGCAAGTGATGCTGCATTAAGACCTATGGTGGTCAGCTTGACCGGACAGTCAGGGTGTTTCTCTTCAAGAAGGCCAAGCAGTGAAAAAAGTGTGTCTGGTGCTGCCAAGGCATCGCCAGGGTCGCAAATATTTACACTAAAGACTTTTTTTCCTCTTTTTATAAGGTCGTCTATCCAGGCAATGGCCTCGTCTGGAAAAAGGGCAGGTGCTGGTTTATCAATTTCACCAAAGCTTTTTCTGTTATTTACCTGCGGGGCTGCTGGCAGGATCAATGTATTGATCTGCATAGTTTTTGTGCAAGAACTTTTTGCGCTTGTTTCTGGTGTTGTACCTGTTGTTACGGGCTGAGTGCTCATAGTCTCTTTTCTCGGGTTGAGTATGCTGGATAATTCGGACAAGTTGGACAAGTTCCAGAACAGCTTTTATCACTCTTATAGCAAGGGATGTGCCAAAGTGCTTTTGTTTGTAAAATACTCTTTGAAAATAATATATTGATTGTATTTTTCCGGTGTGGTGTTGGTGTTGAGGGTGCTGTAGAGATCAGGGGATCTTACTTATTTGCGCCCTTTTTAACATAAAAGTACATAAGGGCCTTTTTTTTGTAAAACAAGGTAGGGTGACTTTCTGTGCTTGAATCTGGATTTTCTAAGGAGCATTTTTGTGACATATTTCTTCTCTAGCCTCTGAATAGTAAAAAACATGACAATTTTGTGCTTGTTCTGTAAGCTTCTTAACGGTATATATTACAATAATGTGATTAATTTAGAGATGTCTGTAGGTGAAGCGAAGATACTTTTTTGTTAATATGTTGTTTTTCCTTGTTGATTTGTAAAAGATAAATAAATGGCATGCGCTATGCAAAAGTACCTGGAAAGAAAAACAATTGCTTTGCGTAAAGCATCATTCATTAACTCAGCAAAAGAGGTAGATGACGTGGAAAAAATGGCGAGTGTACAGAGTAAAATGTTCAGCAAAGGAGCTGCTGTGCTGGCTGGCCTGACAGGGCTGCTGCTGGCAGGGTCGGCATTTGCCGAAGAGGCATCAGTGGGTGATAATTTGATTCAGTTGTCGTACTCGGTGGATACCTTTTATTTCCTCATGTCCGGAGCTTTGGTCATGTGGATGGCAGCAGGTTTTGCCATGCTGGAAGCAGGCTTGGTACGCAGTAAAAATACCGTGGAGATACTAACCAAGAATGTGGCTCTCTATGCCATAGCCTGCCTGATGTACTTAGTGGTTGGTTACAATATTATGTACGAAGGCAGTATAAACAGTGTCCTGCCCAGCTTAGGCTTTTTCTTTAGCGGAGAAATTCCAGTGGAAGAAGTGATCAAGAACGGTGGTGGTCACTCCAAGATGGCAGATTTCTTTTTCCAGGTAGTTTTCGTGGCCACAGCCATGTCTATTGTTTCCGGTGCAGTGGCTGAGCGAATGAAGCTCTGGGCTTTCTTGATCTTTGCTGTGGTTATGACTGGATTTATCTACCCTGTGAGCGGTTTCTGGAAATGGGGTGGTGGTTTTCTTGATGGTCTCGGTTTCCTTGATTTTGCTGGTTCCGGTCTGGTGCATCTCTGTGGTGCTTCGGCTGCTTTGGCAGCGGTTCTTCTCCTTGGTGCTCGTAAAGGGAAATACGGTAAGGATGGCCGGGTGAATGCTATCCCAGGTTGTAACCTGCCCATGGCAACCCTGGGAACCTTTATCCTCTGGCTTGGCTGGTTTGGCTTTAATGGTGGTTCTGAGTTGATCATCAGTAATGTAGATGAGGCCAATGCAGTCTCCAAAATTTTTGTGAACACCAACACTGCAGCAGCTGGAGGTCTTGTTGCAGCCCTGTTGCTTTCTCAGTTCTGGTTTGGTAAGGCTGACCTGACAATGGGTCTGAACGGTGCACTTGCAGGTCTGGTGGCAATTACTGCCGAGCCTCTGACTCCGTCGCCACTGGCCTCTACAATTGTCGGTGTCATTGCAGGTGTACTGGTGGTCTTTGCTATTGTCTCCATTGACAAGGCTAAAATCGATGATCCTGTGGGTGCCATTTCCGTACATGGCGTGATTGGTATATTTGGTCTTATAGTTGTGGCTTTTACCAATCCTGATGCTACGCTTGTTGCTCAGCTTATCGGTATTGTCGTTATTTTTGCCTGGACTTTTGGTGCTTCTTTTATTGCCTGGATGATTCTCAAGACAGTGATGGGTATCCGGGTAAGTGAGGAGCATGAAGTGGAAGGTGTGGACATTGCTGAGTGCGGCCTGGAAGCATATCCGGAATTTACCAGAGATTAATAGCCGGTTATCGGCTCTCAAACGAGAGGAGTATATATTATGAAGAAAATCGAAGCCATTATTAAACCCTTTAAGCTTGATGATGTGAAGGAAGCTTTGGGTGATTTAGGAATCAGCGGTATGACCATTAGTGAAGTCAAGGGTTATGGTCGCCAAAAAGGGCATAAAGAAATGTACCGGGGCGCTGAGTATACTGTGGATTTCAACCCAAAGATCAAGATTGAGCTGGTTGTTGCCGCAGCCATGACCGAGAAGGTGGTGGATACAATTCGCGAGTCAGCTCTGAGTGGTAAGATTGGCGATGGAAAGATCTTTGTTCTGCCTGTGGAAGAAGTTGTTCGGGTTCGTACCGGAGAGCGGGGATCTGAGGCTATCTGATCATTCCTGATTGGATCATTTGATCAAAGAAGATTTGACCAATAAAAGGGGAGGCTGCTTATGCAGTCTCCCCTTTTTCGGTTAAAAAAAAATACGCAGGTAAAAAAAATATATGGAAGATGAGGATGTTAAGTTGTTTGATGCTTGTCTTCAAGAGCGACAGCGAGATCAGAAGAAGATTCTTCAGGCGGCTTTTCAATATCCTTTAACAATTCATCCTCTTCTTCTGCTTCATTTGCAGGGACTGTTTCCAATGAGGGGGATCCGCAGGCACCATCAAAGTTGAATCCAAAATCAGGCAAAGGAATGCTGGCTTCTTCTTGGGGATGATCATGGTCACAACCAGAGAGTGCTACGGTTGGGGTGCAACCGAGGCTCAGGAACAAGGTAAGAGCGATGATAATTTGGTGAATAACTTGAGGATATGTAATTTTCATGACGTTTCTCCAAGGTGTATGAATACTGCGTTGGCGGACTAGGTTTTTGAAGCGTGCAGGTAATTCTTTTTATATTATGAAGGAGTTGGTTTTTTCTCCCTTTAATACCGGACAAGATAATTCAGTTTTTTGTTCCTGTCAAGATCACGGTATAATTTTTTAAACTTTAAAAGTGATTTTTTGAAAAAATAGAGATTTGTAATCTTTTTGCAAGCTGTTTTATGGCAAAGAGATGAATGAGCGCATATAAAATATTAGTCTGTACACAGAAGTGGTGAAAAGGTCTTGTTTTTTTAGGAAAGAATATATTATGATGTTATTTATATTCGTTGTGATGAAGGTGGTTGATATTTTTCCTGCCATTATCATTTTGTGTTATCTCGGTCTGTTGGGCCGTGATAGAGGTTTAAGGAACATATAAAGGAGAAACGATGAAACTTGCTGTATATGCTGTAATGAGTCTTATGATGGTTACTGGGACAGCTGTAGCTGCGGAACCGGTAACAGAGCTGAAAACCGACCAACAAAAAACCAGTTATGCATTAGGGCTTGATCTTGGCACCTATTTTAAAAGTTTGGAAACAGATTTTGATCTTCCTGTTATTTTTCAAGGAATTAAAGATTCCTATACCAATGGGGAAGTCTTACTGAGTCCGGAAGAGGCAAAAAAAATTCAAAAGCAATTCGCCATTGATCAGCAAAAAAAGAAAGTGGAAAAGGTACAGGCTGTCCTGGAAGAGAATAAGAAGGCTGCTGCTGACTTCCTGAAAAAGAATGAAAAGGAAAAAGGCGTCAAAGTCACTGACTCAGGTTTGCAATATAAGGTGATCACCGAGGGGAAGGGTGAGAAGCCGAGTGCTACTGATACGGTTAAAGTGCATTATAAAGGAACCTTGCTTGACGGCACCGAGTTTGACAGCTCGTACAAACGAAAGGAGCCTGCGACCTTTAAGGCGAATCAGGTCATCCCTGGCTGGACAGAGGCTTTACAGCTTATGAGCCCTGGGAGTAAGTATACCTTGTATTTGCCGCCGGAACTTGCCTATGGCGACCGTGGTGCGCCGCCAGCGATTGAGCCGGGATCTTTGCTGATTTTCGAGGTTGAGCTGGTTGATATCGTTAAGGATGCTGATAAATAGCAGATTCTGAGAACAGCAATTTCCCTACAGTGTTGTCCCGTCCCAGAAGGGCGGGATACGTGTTCTATGTGGAGATCGGCATGGGGAAAAGTATGGGGAAAGTATGGGAAAGAAAAAATGTTGTCGTAAGTACAAAAAAACAAGCAAGCATTGTAAACAATGCCCAATAAAAACCAGACAGCAATGTCAAACTGAAAGGAGAACTATTGAAATGAGTAAGAAGAAAGACGAGAAGAAAAAAGAAAAGAAGAAATTAGAGAAAAAAGCAGCAAAGAAGGCCGCCAAAAAAGCAGAAAAGAAAAAAAGCTGCAAAAAGGCATGTAAGAAAGCAGACAAAAAAAAGTCTGATAAGAAGAGCAAGAAAGGCAAGAAGAAATAAACAACTACTCTGACGTAACCTGACGTAAGGGGGCAAGAAGAGACCTTCTGTTTCTTCTTGTCCCTACAAGTCTGCACCTGATTCAGGAGCGGGGTTCGACGATGATTTCTGTTATCGGTTCAGCCTGCCCCAACTCGCCATCCACCTTGGCAATATGACCAATATCCCGCCAATCTTTCCCCAGTAATCCAGCGCCGTAACTATCTATCGCCACAGGATCAAAACCTGCGACCAGTTTATTGACTGGAGGATCACAGGTTGGCCCCCAGAGATGTGCCTCTGCCATTCCCACTGTAGCGTCCAGAACCGTAAAATCCGAACAGCGGTAACGGTTCAGGTCAGCAACTGCTTCATGAATTTGATTATGAAAGGCTGCTTTTTTCCATCCTGGCCCCTGGTAATAATCCGGTGAGGCAAGCCCCATCATATTTTTCATGGTCAGGGTGATTCCAGCCAAGGTGTGGGCCTTGAGTACCGGAACAGAGAGGAGAAAGCTGGTAACCGCAATATCCGGGAGATAAAATTCCGGCCAATGTTTGCAGTGGGGGAAGCTTTGCTTCTGGCACGGTGCGTTGTTCAGGTCGATGAGTTCTATCTTTTTCTCCCGGGCCAGTTCTGTATACCCCAGTTCTGTAAAACAACGGTGGGTATCATAATCTAAAGCACCGCATCCCTCACCAATCACGATAGGATTATGCAGATGGGTTTGCAGGTATTCTACAATGCTCTTGACCAGGGCAACCGGTGTGGTGACGGGTGGACGCAGGATTTCAACCAGGTTGGGTTTGATCAGAATGGTTTGCCCTGCTGGGATCTGCTCTGTCAGGCCTGCCTTATCTAATAAAGGGGGAATGCTTTTTTCCCAGGAAAGAAAAGGAGTGCTGTATATCGTGCTGTTTGTTTTGTTGGTCTTCATGCTGTTCTTCTGAAGAAAAGTTTATATGGAATCAAATATGGTAATTATGACCAGCCTTAATAGAGCATGCCCGGTACAGCTGTTCCAGGAGAATGAACCGGGTCATTTCATGGGTAAAGGTAAGGCGGGAAAGGGACCAGATCTGGTCAGCCCGCTGACAAACCTGTTGATCCAGGCCCAAATGCCCTCCAATCAAAAAACACAGGGTTTGGATTCCCCGGTTTTCCCAATTTTCCAGCGCAGTAGCGATTTCTTCTGAAATCTGTTCACGTCCTGTGGGATCCAGAGCCACAACCAGTGAGGATGAAGCCGCATGGGTGAGAAGCTGTTCAGCCTCTTTGGCCATGATGATCTGTGGAACATCATTTTTAGCATGTTTGCTTTTTAGAATTTTGATGTCCAAAGGAAGGTAGCGTTGCAGCCGTTCTGCATAATCCTGGATTGCCTGGTTCAAATATTTTTCTTTTGTTTTTCCGAGAAAAGGAATGGTTATTTTCATGTTGAATATTTGTTTGTAAACAAGTTGTTATGTTTCTTGGGTGGAATTTTATTTTCTTGATAATAGGTGCTAACGTGTAATAAATATACTTTGTGGTGTAAAAAAACTATACATTAGGTATAAATTATTGTACTCTTTTAAGTAAGAGGGAGACAGGAACATTCACAAAGAAGGTGAGAAAAATGGAACATCGTGAAGCAGTTAGCATCTTAATGCTGAGTCCTTTTTATTTTCGTATCACCGTCAAAGAGCGGCTTAAGCTTATTAAGAGATACTGTCGTGAGATAGGACTGCAACCGTTTTCATCGTCACAAGTCTGAAGAATAATAACCGATAGCTTTTTTCAATGAGCAAAAAAAATATTTTTTTCTTAGACCGTAACACGGAGTAAGAATGGACAAAGTAGGGCTCACCTTTTCTCCGCCCAGCCAGAAAAGGTGAGGAACTAACTTCACATAACTGTATGTGAAGTTGGAAGTCAACAGCGAGATATGAAAATGGATAGAAATATTTGGTTGATGATGGTTAATCAGAAGGGTAATGGTTTGTATAAAAAAGGATATCTTGGCCGGGAAGTCCATGAGTTCGAGATTGAAGCAGCTATGGAAGCTCAGAGAGTCTTTGCTGAAATGACCAATACAGACTAATGGCACGACCTTAAGTGGTTGACCACAGGATTACGCCGTTTGTCTTCTTGGTACTGTCAAACGAGGGTAG
>JAABTP010000138.1 GCA_011389815.1 Desulfobulbaceae bacterium
GCTCGGCGCCAGGGGCTGGATGTGCCTCCTCTGCCTCTTGCTGCGTAAAAAAAATGAGAGGGGTCTGAACGGTTACTCTCCAACGGTTTCCGCATTATTTCCAGCTGTCATTCCCAGACCGAAGCAGATGTTCGCTTCCGCTATTCCTTACCCGATGATATTGATCTGTATACCAACTGTACCGCTTGCATCACCTTGTCCAAAAAGTGTTGAGGAAACGATATGAAAACTAAAATAATCATTGTTGAAGATAATGAAGAACTGTTGGACATTATGTTCAAATTCCTTTCGCCCTTGGATTATGAGATCGCAAAAGCGACAGATGGGGTTGCGGCTCTTAAACTCATGGAGAATGCAGAATTCGATATTGTCATTACCGACATTATGATGTCCAATATGGGTGGTATGGAACTCCTTAAGCACATCAAAAATGATTTCCCGCAGACTGATGTTATTATAGTTACAGGTTTTACGGAACAATACGGTTATATTGATGTTATTAATGCCGGGGCTTGTGATTTTATTGCCAAGCCGTTTATTAGGGAAGAATTCCAGGCGAAAATACACCGGGTTGTCCGTGAGCGTAAGAACATAATCAGGCTAAAAAGCGAACTCAAAGAGCGGCAACGAATGGAGGAGGAGTTACGAAGAAAAGAGATAATACTGAATCGTGCCCAGGAAATTGCCCATGTCGGCAGCTGGCATCTGGATATCAAGCAGGACATTCTCACCTGGTCTGATGAAATATACCGGATAATCGGGTGTACCCCCCAGGAATGCAGGCCCACCTTCAAAGCATTCCTGGATACAGTTCATCCGGATGACAGACAACTTGTGGACATCACATACACCAGTGCCATTAAAAATAAACAAGCGTATGAAGTCGTTCATCGGATTGTTCGCCCGAACGGTGAAGTGAGGGTCGTCAGGGAAAAATCTGAAGAAATTGTTGATGAGTTTGGCGAGACCATTCATTCTATTGGAATAACCCATGACATCACGGAACAAAAGAGATTTGAAGAAGAGCTGGCCGAGGCCAGGATGAACGCTGAAGTAGCCAATCTTTCCAAAAGCGAATTTTTGGCAAATATGAGCCATGAGATCAGAACGCCGATGAATGCCATTATCGGTATGACCCGTCTGGCCCTTGAATCCGCAACCGCAGAACAACGCCATTACCTGGAGACCGTACAGGATTCTTCACAATATCTTCTTTCTTTACTCAATGATAATCTGGATTTTTCTCAAATTGAAGCTGGCCAGATTCATTTTGAGAATCGTCCTTTTATTTTGGGTGAAGTATTACAGGCTGTCACCCAGACCCTCTCAGTAAGTGCCAGGGAAAAAGGGTTGCAATTAACGTATCTGCTTTCGACGCATCCGATAATATCTTTAATTGGTGACGAATACAGGTTGCGCCAGGTTCTGCTTAATCTGGTAGGCAATGCGATCAAGTTTACAGAGGCAGGCCAGATCAGTATTGAAGTTGAAGAATTGAGCCAGGAAGATAATAATGTTGTTCTGCAGTTTTGTGTCAAAGACACTGGGATTGGTCTTGCCAAGGAAGTTCAGGAACGCATTTTTGACAGGTTTGCTCAGGCCGATAACAGTATAACCAGAACGTATGGAGGTACAGGGCTTGGACTTGCAATCTCCAAAAAGATTATAGAGCTGCAGGGAGGGAAAATCTGGGTGGAAAGTGAACCAGGGAAAGGGAGTGCCTTCTACTTCACCTCCTGTTACCCAAAAGGTAATAAAAATGCAAGGAGTGTGATGTCCATGGAGAATGCCGATCAAGTGTTTCTGCCATCATTGAAAATTCTCCTGGCTGAAGACAACCCGTTCAACCGGGAACTTGCCAGGATCGTACTTGAAAAAAAAGGCCATACGGTAGTTGAGGCTGAAAACGGTGTAGAGGTGTTAAAAAAACTTGCCTCAGCTCGATTTGATGTAATTCTTATGGATGTTCAGATGCCGGAACTCGACGGCATTGAAACGACAAAATTGATAAGAATGGTTGAATCGCAGACTATAACCTCTGAACTCTACCAGGAACTCCTTCAAAGTGTACAGAAAAACCTGCAAGGATCAAGAGTACCGATTATTATCGCCATGACAGCGTATGAAATGCCTGAAGACCGTGTACGATGCCTTGAGTCAGGAATGGATGCTTATGTTACCAAGCCATTTGAGCCGGAAAAGTTCTTCAAAATAATCGCTCTGGCTACGGGCAAGGGGCTGTGGTTTTGAGAAAAAAGAAGAAACAGGGGATGATGACCCCATGTTTCCTCCTGTACTCCCTCTTATCACACGATATGCTGTATTTCTGTTTCCCTGTTGCCGATCAGGGGAAGTATTTTTTCCACAACAAAAAAGACAACGAACTTTGGCCCCTTGTTTTCATCCTTCTCTGGGGACAAATGACGTCTTGTTAGCTTGGCAATCAAATCCGAATCTGTCTCTTCCTTTACTTTTTTTAAGAACAAACGAATGCCTTTATAATGTGGTCCATCTTCAATAAGAAGGTAGGTTGCATAAGGATTTGATTGCAGGTTGCTGTATGTTAAACGTTTATGTGTAATAAAGGCCAGTTGACCGTCTTCCATAACATGCGGTTTGGCGTAGACTGCAGCATCCACTTTTCCTGTTGCATCTGCTGTTGCTAAAACGCCTTTCCCTGTCACATTTTCTAAATATTCACTAAGCTGCATGATTTTTCCTTGCTTTTGCGTTCTTGTTAAAAATTATGAGGTATCTGAAGCACCAATGTCCTCAGCACGTATGTCTGCTGCAACAAGCGCGTTTGTCAGCCCTTCTTCAAAATTGTCCTCTTCAATGATAATTTTTTCGCCCACCAGACGGTCTCCCATAATTTCGTTATGGCTGTCTCAATATGCTCAATATATTTTTCATCCTCAGCGGTCCGAAGAGCAAAGGTTTTGTAATCGCAGCCGTACTTTTTCTGAAATCCCCAATCCTTCTTTTTCAATTCAGTTATTTTTCCGGCAATTTCATCAATCAGATAGCGTTGCAGCGCAGCATCAACCGCGGACTGAAGATCGTCATTAAATGACGAGAGGATCTCAGCATAGCTGTTTTTTATCGTTATTGATCTTGCGAGTTCTGCGTTCATAATCACCTCATTCAAGAGAAAAGGCGACCCGCCAAAGCGACCCGCCCTTTTCTAACTCCTTAGCTGTAGCTCCTCAGTTTACTCAGGCGCAATTCCCATCTCTTTCTCCTTCTCATGCACAGCCAGACGTGTCTTAACGGCTGTATCCGGGATCAGAGACATGGAGTCAATGCCCTCCTCAACCAGGAAGGTGGCAAAGTCAGGGAAGTCAGAGGGACCCTGACCACAGATACCGATCTTGCGACCACGACGTTTTGCCGTCTTGATCACCATCTTGATCATCTCCTTCACAGCATCGTCTCGCTCATCAGCGATACCGGTTACAATACCAGAGTCACGATCCAGGCCGTAGGTGAGCTGGGTCAGATCGTTAGAACCGATGGAGAAGCCGTCAAAAATATCAGCAAAGGCATCAGCGCAGATCACGTTGCTGGGAATCTCGCACATAACGTAGAGTTCCAGGCCGTTCTCGCCCTGGACCAGACCGCAGTCCCGCATGACCTCAATGACCTTCTTGCCTTCTTCGGGAGTACGGCAGAAAGGCACCATCAGCTTGATGTTGTCCAGCCCCATCTCGTCCCGCGCCTTTTTCAAGCCTTGGCACTCCAGCTCAAAGGCCGGGCGATATTTGGGATCATAGTAGCGGGAAGCCCCACGCCAGCCGATCATGGGGTTTTCCTCTTCCGGCTCATACAGAGGGCCACCGACCAGGTTAGCGTACTCGTTGCTCTTGAAGTCAGACAGGCGGACAATAACGTCATTGGGGTAGAAACCCGCAGCAATGCGACCAACACCCTCAGCAACCTTGTCGATAAAGAACTGCCTTTTATCGGAATAGGCAGCAGTCTTCTCGTCAATATGCTTCACGATCTCCTGCTTTTCAGGATCGTCAGATGCCTTGAGCTCCTCATAGTTGTACAGGGCCAGCGGATGGAGACCGATATGGGAGTTGATAATAAACTCCTCACGGGCCAAGCCAACGCCGTCATTGGGAATCTGGCATTCGGTAAAGGCCTTTTCCGGGATGGCCAGGTTCATCATGATCTTGGTCTTGGTGGCAGGCATATTAGCAAGGTCAGTGGTCTCAACCTCGTATTTGAGCAGCCCCTCATACACATAACCGGTCTCACCTTCAGCAGAAGAAGCAGTGACTTCCTGGCCAGTCTTGATATTATCCGTCGCATCACCTGTACCGATAACACAAGGAATACCCAACTCACGGGAGATAATTGCGGCATGGCAGGTACGACCACCACGGTTAGTGACAATGGCACCTGCAATTTTCATGATCGGTTCCCAGTCCGGGTCGGTCATGTCCGTAACCAGGACCTCCCCTTTTTTAAAGGTACCGATGTCTTTGACATTTTCAATACAGTGGGCCACACCCTGACCGATCTTGGTACCAACAGCCAGACCTTCTGCCAGAACATTTCCTTTCTCCTGCAGTTTATAGGTCTCCATGACCCCTTTATTGGCCTGGGAATGCACAGTCTCGGGCCGGGCCTGGACAATGAAAAGCTCACCAGTACCTACTTCCTTACCATCACCATCCTTGGCCCATTCGATATCCATGCCCTTGCCGTAATGATCCTCAATAATGCAGGCCCAGTTGGCGAGTTGCAGGATTTCATCGTCATTGATAACATAGGCGTTTTGCTCTTCTTGGGTGGTGTCGATATTCTTAACCGGCTCTTCAGAGGATGGATCATTATCATAGATCATCTTGATGGCCTTGGAACCAACCTTTTTGGAGACAACAGGACGCTTGCCTTCCTTGAGTTTGGGCTTGTACACGTAGTATTCATCCGGGTTAACTGCACCCTGAACCACGTTTTCACCCAGCCCCCAGGCACCGGTGATAAAGCAGGCATCTGCAAAACCAGATTCGGTATCTATGGAGAACATAACACCAGAAGAAGCAGAGTCTGAGCGAACCATCTTCTGCACAGTAATGGACAGGTAGACATCAAATTGACCAAAGCCCTGGTGTTGACGATAGGAAATCGCCCGGTTGGTAAACAGAGAGGCAAAGCATTTACGGCAGTTCTCAATAACATTTTCGTACCCGTGAATGTTCAGGTAGGTCTCCTGCTGACCGGCAAACGAGGCATCCGGCAGATCCTCAGCAGTTGCAGAAGAACGGACAGCCACAGCGCAGTTTTTTCCGTACTCAGCCTCCATTTTTTTGTAGGCATCAATAATGGCATCACGCAGTTTATCAGGAAATTTAGCAGTACGAATAATATCTCGGCATTTTTCTCCGCGTTCCGCCAGATTGGTCATATTCTCAGTATCCAGATCCGACAGTACCTGTCGGATCTCATCTTCAACGCCAGCTTCTTTGAGCAGATAGCGGTAAGCATAGGCTGTAATGGCAAATCCATGCGGTACAGCAACGCCTTTTCCGGTGAGATGTTGATACATCTCACCCAGCGAGGCGTTTTTACCGCCAACCAGCGGCACATCTTCAATACCGATCTCGTCAAACCAAAGAATCAGCTTTTCATCGTGTGCTTGTTCCATGTTTTCATCTCCCAGACCACAGGTCTTTTTTATAAAATAACTGATTAACTCAACAGTGTATAAATAATGTATTCAACGGTACAAGATTGCCTACCGCAATGTAAAGGGAAAACTATTATAAAAAAAAGCCCTGTTGTCAACCTTAACCCGTGCATGCCCTTTCATTTTGAGGTAATCTTGGTGAAATACTCAGCAAGGATTTCCTTCTTGTAGAACAATTGCGAGAACAACTGCGGGCCCCTGACCGTGGGGAACGGTGAACTCGGCCTGAAGACCATTAAACCTTCGTTTATATATTAATAGACTATTATGTGGGAATATACAAATAAAGTACAGCAACATTTTATGCAGCCGCAAAATGTGGGCGAAATAGAAGAACCCAGCGGTACTGGCGACGTGGGATCGTTGGCCTGTGGTGATGCGCTGAAGCTGACCATCAAGGTGGATGAAAACGATATTATTGTTGATGCAAAATTCAAGACCTTTGGTTGTGCGTCTGCTATTGCCTCTTCTTCAGTCCTGACCGAGTTGATCAAGGGCATGTCCGTAGACGAGGCGGCCAAGGTCACCAATGAGGATATTGCCGAGGCCTTGGGCGGCCTGCCCAAGGAAAAAATGCATTGCTCGGTTATGGGCCGCGAAGCCCTGGAAGCGGCCATTGCTGATTACCGGGGTGTGATCCTCCCTATGGCTCAGGGCGAGGTGGTTTGCGAGTGCTTTGGTGTTACGGATCTGGAAGTTGTTCGGGCTATTCAGGAGTCAGGTCTGCGCTCTGTGGAGGAGATCACCAATTTTACCAAGGCAGGTGGTGGTTGCGGCAAGTGTGAGGATCGTTTGCGGGATATTCTTCAGCAGACCGTGGAAGGCCTGTCGAAAAAGAGCACGCCTGTCAAAGAACAGCGAATGACCACCCTGCAGAAGATTAAAAAGATTGAGCAAGTCCTGGAACGAGAAATTCGACCTACCTTGAAAAAGGACGGCGGTGATATTGAGCTAGTGGATGTGGACGGCGATTTTGTCACGGTTTCTCTGCGAGGGGCTTGTGCTGGTTGCCATTCCTCCCGGACAACTCTGAAAGAGTATGTGGAAAAGAAACTGCGTGAACAGGTGGTGGACAGCCTGATTGTTGAGGAGGAGAAATAATGAACTGCGGCAGCGACAAGGTCATTTATATGGACAATAATGCCACCACCCGGATTGCTCCTGAGGTGTTGGAGGTAATGATGCCCTTTCTTCAGGATTGCTACGGCAATCCCTCTTCCATGCATACCTTTGGCGGTCAGGTCGGGCAGGTGGTTGAGCAGGCCCGCGCCCAGATTGCTGAGCTGCTGGGAGCAGACCCGGAAGAAATCGTGTTCACCAGTTGCGGCACAGAAAGTGATTCCACAGCGATCCTATCCGCTTTGCAGAGCCAGCCGGAACATCGGCATATTGTTACCACCAGAGTGGAGCATCCGGCGGTCAAGAATCTTTGTGAAACCCTGGATATGCTGACCGGCCATAAACATCGGGTGACTCGACTCATGGTGGATGCGGACGGTACTCTGGATATGGATGCCTATCAGGAAGCGTTGACAGAGGACACGGCCATTGTTTCGGTTATGTGGGCCAATAACGAGACCGGGGTGCTCTTTCCGGTGGAAGAAATGGCAGCAATGGCCAAGGATCGGGGCATCCTCTTTCATAGTGATGCGGTCCAGGCCGTGGGCAAGATTCCTATTAATATGCAGGAAAATCAGATTGATTTCCTTTCCCTGTCCGGCCATAAACTCCATGCGCCCAAGGGTGTCGGAGTGCTCTATGTTCGTAAAGGGACACCTTTTTTTCCTTTTCTGCACGGTGGGCATCAAGAGAACGGACGGCGCGGGGGCACGGAAAACGTGGCCTCCATTGTTGGATTGGGCCGGGCTTGTCAGCTGGCTGGTGAGATGATGGACGAGGAAAATACTCGGGTGCGGGCCTTACGGGATAAGCTGGAAAAGGGGCTGTTGGCTTCAATCCCCAAATCTATCCTTAATGGTCATGTGGAAAATCGCCTGCCCAATACCAGCAATATCAGCTTTGAGTATGTGGAAGGTGAGGCCATTCTTTTACACATGAATCAGCACGGTATCTGCGCCTCTTCCGGCTCCGCCTGTACTTCGGGTTCCCTAGAGCCGTCCCATGTGCTACGGGCAATGGGGGTTCCTTTTACTGCGGCCCACGGGTCTATCCGTTTCAGCCTTTCTATATATAATACTGAGGAAGAAGTGGATTTTGTGTTGGAAAAGATGCCCAGGATTATTGCTGATCTGCGGGAGATGTCGCCTTTTTGGGAGGGGTGAGGGGTAGAGAGGGTTTTATAAGCCCTGAACAGGAAGAGGGGGTGTGCTTCCTGTTCAGGACATCACATTATCCAACTTTTAACCAATTGAATATAAATCAGCAGCCCGAGGGAAAAAATGTCAGATTAAGCCTGAAGCGAAACAAATTCATTCTTGGCTACGCATGATGTTCCTTCTAATGAGATCAATGTTTGCATTAATAAGTTCTTCGCCGAGAAGTCTGTGTGCCTTGAATTCAGAGGAACTATAATCTAATTTGAATGTCGGGGTATGTGGAAATGAACAGCTTTTATCTTTACCCCTAACGATTGAAGGATCTGAACATTTCACGTTGATTGATTTGTAATATTCCTTTAATTCATCGTTTGATATCTTATCAGGGTCTATTGATAGCTTAACATATGATAATGTTTTATCTTTTGCTCTGCAATTATTGGAAGATGATATACATCCCGTCATTACCGGATTTTTCACGATAGGGTTTTCACTGTTATCAGAATAAAAACACTCATTGTTATCTGGATCTTGGCATTTCTTGGCATCTTGAGTTCTCAACCATTGATCAATTGGCTTGATAATTAATTTTAATTTGTTATTCGGTGACTCAGCCAAATCCTTGCGTACTCTTTGGTATCCCTCAAATGTAAAGGCAGGGTCATGTTCTGCATCTATTACAATAATATTTTCACAACCCCGTTCAATTAGATTTCTTACAGCCAGATTGTCTGTGAATCCACCATCAGCTAGATATATTTCTTGGTCATCTCCTGAAGGAGAGGGCACATATTCACCTTGTGAAAGACCCGTAATCCTTAATGCACGGCATTCACGAAGGGAGGGCGCATCAACTACCGCGCTTGATAATGCCGTCCAGTCGACAGCGCTGCTTAATTTAAAAGGAAATTCTTTAGAAAATTTATACCGGTCTGATCCCCATTGAAAAGGACTTATCTCAATCAGATGCTTGCTCATTGGCATCAACTCCTTTAATCTAACGGAGAGTGTTACATTTGAAAGTTCATATCGTTCCCCCTGCGGAGCATCTGAAAAACAAGGTGAAAATGTTGAAGCTATAAATATGGGAACAGGCTGTTTTTTTTCTATTACATTATTACGTAGCGATTCTGCTGAAGAATAGTCGTTGAATATACCCCGTAACACATCCCATGAACCTCTAACTCTAAATTTATTCCTAATACAGGCCCCTGACAGCCTTTTTCTGCTAGCTGGTTAATCTTTTAATTTTACACCAGAAAAAAATGGACATTTG
>JAABTP010000139.1 GCA_011389815.1 Desulfobulbaceae bacterium
AGCTGGAAAAAAAAATTTCGGTAATTAAGTTATCCCGCTTGAATGTTTAGGTGTTTTTTTACGAGCTGAATTGCTGGGGAATTGCTGTTATGAGATCAATCTGATCCTCAAAGACAGCTCTCGTGTTCATGTGGTTCATCATGGTAATAAAAAGAGAATCCGGCAGGATGCTGCTGTGTTGGCAGAGTTCCTTGACAAGCCGCTTTGGGATGCCTCCGGGGTAAATATGCTTAAAGGAATAGGCAAGGATTTCATTTCAAAGTGGTCTGAGATTATGGAGGAATATCCCTCTGGAGACTCTGAAGGGGTGGATATGAAGCGTGTCATGGGATATCGCTCCGTTATTTGTTCGAAAAGACGACCAGATTGAAGGCATGACCTACTTGCTGACCTTGTGTGTCAGGGTTATGACGTTGATAGAGTTTGTTGTTCAGCGTTCATTAAAGGAAGAAAAGACCGGACTGTCGGGCATGCATCCTGAGAACCGAAGAAAAATCAAAGAGAAACCGTCTGCTGAGAGAATTTTGAAGGCTTTTTCGAGAATTAGTCTCACTATTATTACTGATCAGGCTGGGAATGTTATTGTTCGTTCCTTAAAAACATTATCGAATTTACAAAGAGAAATCATACAACGGCTCAATTTGGATCCATTTGTTTATCATGGGCTTGAGAATTAAAAATACTATAATCTCAAATGAGCGAATGGGGAGATATATTTATCAATGAAATTCTGCATGAAATCCTCCCCGACGCCGCTCCGGTCCAGAACCTCCCGGACAGCATCTTCATCAAACGTTTTTGTGGCCCTGACAACATAGCGCAGCAAAAGCTCCAGCATTTCAAGTGCGTCCTGTTTTTCACCGGCATCCTGCAGGAGCGAGAGTATTTTGGGCAGCCTGGAATGCAGGTCAGGATCAAAAATATGCCGAAGCACCAGCAGAGTGATGCGGTCAAATACCCCGCCCCGGATCTCCTCATCTGAAAGTACAGACAGATCATGTACTTTCCAGCTGAAATTCGGAATAAATGGAGCCAGCTCATCGTCGTTCTGGACAATGAGCGAACTGAACCGGTCAGAAAACCGCCATTTCTTTCGCCCGTGATACAGCACCAGTGGAACCACGGCAGGCAGTTTCCGGTCTTTCGGGTGCTGTTTGCGGTGCTGTTCCCAGAACCTGACCAGGTAGCGCAGGAGTTGCAGGCCCGTCCAGGGGTCGGGAGAGCTTTTATGCTCGAACAGCAGGTAAAGGTAGAGCATGTGCTCCTGATAACGCACCCTGTACAGCAGATCCGAGAAATGCTGGCGAAGTTCCTTTTCCACAAAGGAATCCTTGACCGCTGTCAGTGATTCCAGATCAATCTTCCGCAGGATTGCCCTGGGTAGATATTCCCGCAGAAACCCGGCAGCGATCTCTTTCCTGCCAAAGGTTTCGCGGAAAAAACTGTCATGCGGGTTGGTTACATCGCTCATCTGTCACATTCGCCTGTTATCAAATATGTAGGGGCAGGCCCCTGTGCCTGCCCGGTCAATCTTCCGTTGTGGTCAGCAGTAAGGGCGATTCGCGAATCGCCCCTACGTCGTAACCCCGTTCCAAAACCGGTCTAAGCAACTATTTCCCCGGCCAAGGCAAGGGCATGAAGATACAATCGCTCACTCAAATAAAAACCGGCTTCATTTCGCAAGGCATCAAGATGCGGTCGAAGCTCCGTGGTCAGTCCTTTTTTCTTTGCCTCCAGCAAAACACCGATTATTCCCACACACCTTCCGCAATGAGAAGGCCGGAATACAGGCTGCCGAGCAGAGGAAACTGACCAATTGCCACAAGATTGGTCAGGGGCGATGTGTTGCTGACAATGATCATAAGCGTCCTGCATCACGCAGCGCAGCCATATCATCATCCAGATCATCCATGTCGTAATGCGGCCCGATGCGACGCGAGACAAGCAGCTGACGAAATTCCCAAAGTGACATGTCCGCCAGTTCACGAGCCTTGCCGACGGAAAGGCGGCGGGCGGAATAAAGTGCAAGTGCCATTTCAATCCTGAGTTCATTCAGAGTCAGCCGGGAGGAATCAAGTATATCCTGCGGAATGTTCAGTACATTTGCCTTATTCATTAACACACCTCCTGTTTTTCACATGAAAACCTCGTTCCATCGTAACCCCGTTCCAAAACCGGTCAAGTCGACAACTGAAAGCTCGGGTTATCAAAGAATCATTGAATTGATTGGTCGTAACCCCGTTCCAAAATCCGGTCAATAACTTTTTTGCCGCCGCAGGCACCACCCACAAAGTGGTATTTTTTTCTGTAACGCCGATACAGAGCGGATCGCGGACCTCCCAGGTTTTTCTGTCCTTAAGAGGTTCACACATACTACACATTACAACAGGATAAAATCCGGGTCATTTGAACCCGTTCTCATATTTCCTCCCTCGTGTATGAATCATTACAGCTATAATAATCCACATAAAGTCTTATGTCAAAGCCCCTACGAATCGCGAACTTCCTCTGTTCTCTCATCATAATACACTTTTTCCAAAAAAAGCCCACAGGCCGGAGCTGTCGGGGCAGCCTTTTTCCGATCTCTGGCTCCAAGAATGGCAGCAAACTGGTCAGTACTCAGGCGGCCAATTCCCACCCAAAGCAGGGTGCCAACCAAGTTCCGCACCATATGGCGGAGAAAACCGTCACCGGAAAAACAGAAAGAAAAATGCTCAGGCCGGGCCGGATCAACAAGGCATTGGGTATGGAACAGGGTACGCACAGCTCCTCGCCCGGTAGTTCGGCTTCGATCCCGGCTGCCTACTGCCTCAAAACTGCTAAAATCATGGGTGCCGATCAGGAGGTTCAGGCTGGCCTGGAGTCTCTCTGGCTGGAAAGAACAGGGGAAATGGGTACGATAAAGACGTTCTGCTGGTAGCTGAAGCGGGCCGGTAAAAATATCATAGCGGTAGCTCTTGCCCTGGGCAGAAAAACGGGCATGAAAATCAGGAGAAACATCAACAGCATCAAGAATACGAATATCCTTGGGCAACATGGAGTTGAGGGCCTTGCCAAAGGCTGAAGCAGGCATGGGGGCAGTGGTTATAAAATTTGCTACCATGCCCAAGGCATGCACCCCGGCATCCGTGCGCCCTGCCCCATTGATTTGCACACTTTCCTGGGTGATGATACCGAGTTTCTTTTCCAGGGCCTCCTGGATAGTCGGCCCGTTACATTGTCGCTGCCAACCACAGAAGTTGGTGCCGTCATAGGCTATAAGGAGACGAATATTGCGCTGCTGCATCTCTCAAAGACTCTCCGTCCGTCCCCCTCTGGGAAGGGACAACACGGCACGAAAGTTGTCAGATTTTCTCAAGGAAAAAACGGTGCTCCCATCAGGCCGCAGGTCTCCTTAAAACCATTCATCAGGTTCATATTCTGGACTGCCTGCCCCGAGGCTCCCTTGACGATGTTATCAATGGCGGACATGACGATAATCCGGTTGGTGCGGGCATCCACTTTGATACCGATATCGCAGCAGTTGCTGCCACGGACATGCTGGGTAACCGGGAAAGACCCTGCCGGGCAGACCCGGACAAAGGGCTCGTCAGCATAGGTCTGCTCATACAATTCCTGTATCTCAGCCTCAGTGGTTGTGCTGATTTCATTGTTCAGTGGTGCATACATGGTACTGAGGATACCACGAGAGATAGGCAGCAGGTGAGGAGTAAAAGAAATGGTGACCGGCATACCTGCCAGCACGGACAGCTCCTGCTCAATCTCCGGGATATGACGATGATCTCCCCCGACCTTATAGGCACGGAAGCCGTCCGTGACCTCGCAGAACAGGGTACCCACAGCAGCACTACGCCCTGCCCCGGATGTGCCTGACTTGGAATCAATAATCAGACCAGCTGGATCAATCAATCCTTCCCGCAGCAAGGGAGCCAGACCCAAGGTGATAGAGGTAGGATAGCAGCCCGGATTAGCGGTCAGGCGGGCGCCCTTGACTTGATCCCGGTACAGTTCCGGCAGGCCGTAGACGGCTTCTTCAATAAACTCTGCACTGGAATGGGGCTGGTACCATTCCTCGTAAACCGCAGGGTCGCGAATACGGAAGTCAGCACTGAGATCCACCACCTTTTTGCCTGCCTTGAGCAGGATCGGTACCAGATCCATTGCTGTCTTATGGGGGACTGCGGCAAAAAAAAAGTCGGCCCGGTCAACCAGCTCTTCCGGTCCCAGGTTCTGACAGACCAGATCCACCCGCTTGCGCAGATTGGGGAAGACCTCGGAGAGCGGTTTGCCTGCATATTGACGGGAGGTGGCAACAGTGAGTTCGACCTCCGGGTGGGTGGAAAGGATGCGGGCCAGTTCAACCCCGGTGTAGCCGGAGGCCCCTATGATTCCTACTTTCAGCATGGTGTATCCTCATTTCTTATACTCCTCCCTATCCCGCATCCCTCTGGAGCGAAAGAGAGAAAGAAATTTCGATAGAACAAAAAAAAGGGAACAACGAATTACTTCGTTATTCCCCTGGGAATACAATATAAACTGCGCTGAGAAACCAGCCTGTTCCTTCTCCTTAACGTTTGGAGAACTGGAAGCGGGCACGAGCACCGCGCAGACCGTATTTCTTTCGCTCCTTAGTTCGGGAGTCACGGGTCAGCAGTCCAGCTTTTTTCAGAGAATCACGAAGTTCAGGATTTACTTCCTGAAGGGCCCGTGAAATCCCATGAATCAAAGCGTCAACCTGTGCAGTTTTTCCGCCGCCTTTTACGGTGGCCATTACATCAAAATTTTCTGCTGTCTCAGTGACTGCAAAAGGTTTCTCAATCTTCTGCTCAAAAAAGATATTACCAAAGTAGCTCTCTGGTGACTGCTTGTTAACAACTACATTGCCGCTTCCCGGAGTTATCCATACCCGAGCTATAGCACTTTTTCTTTTTCCAGTTGCGTATGTCTGTTCCTGCGCCATGTTAAGCTCCGTTAAATATCAAGCAGTTCAGGTTGCTGGGCCGCATGAGGATGATCAGGACCGGCATACACCTTTAATTTTTTCAGCTGAGCCCGACCAAGTTTATTCTTGGGGAGCATGCCTTTCACCGCCATAACAATCAGGTCTTCTGGAGACTTCTCCCGAACCTCTTTTGCAGTCCGATCTTTAATTGCGCCCATATAACCGGTATGACGATAGTATACTTTATCGTCCCATTTCTTTCCGGTCAAATGTACCCGATCCGCATTGACAACAATGATGAAATCACCGTTATCCTGAAAATTACAAAAGGTCGGTTTATGTTTACCACGCAGGCGACGGGCGATTTCTGTTGCGATACGGCCAAGAACCTTACCGTCGGCATTAACCATGCACCACTTGCGATCAATTTCATCTACCGGCGTATAATACGTTTTCATGCATGCGCCCCAAAGAGTAATACAAAGAGTAATAAAAAAAGGTTCGAACAGGGGTTCGAACCTTGAGTTGTTTTATTGGAGCGGGAAACGAGATTCGAACTCGCGACGTCAACCTTGGCAAGGTTGCACTCTACCACTGAGTTATTCCCGCTCTTGCGTTGTGAAACGAGCAATTATTTACCATGGGGCACCTGTCCATGTCAACAAAAAAATTACGCAGAATTTCTTTTTTCTCCCCTCCTTTTATCTCTAACTTCATGAGGTTCTCAGAAAAAGCTGGTGGTACAGAGAGTTTCCTCGTATTTTTACTTCTCCTTTTTCTTTACATGTCGTAATATTATAACAAGCTTAGATTGTTTAGTTCTTAAGGAGGGTTCCTGCATGGAAAAAAAAATTCTGGTGGCAGTAGACGGATCAGTATATAGCTCAAACAGCCTGGACTATCTCATACGCCTGTTTCGAGAAAATCAAGATTTCAAGGTGGATCTGCTTGCTGCGGTCTCAAGCAGTGACTATGAACAAAACTGGATGGCTGAAGTTGATTCCCAGCGAACTGAAAGCACCGTTGTCCAACAACGCAAAGCACGAGCTGGAAAATACCTGAAAGATGCCCGCTCACGTCTTATACGTAATGGCTTTCCTGAAAAAAACATTACCTCCTGTGTTCATGCTTCAAGTAAAGGAATAAGCAATGCCATCCATAATTTTGCCAAAGAAAACATGTATGATGCTCTACTGGTCGGCAGAAGAGGCGTGGGAAGAGTCGGCGAAATGCTCCTAGGAAGTGTTTCTGCTGATATGGTCAGAAGATGTCATGAAATTCCTCTTTGGATTATTGATGGCAATGTCTCCTCCACCCGATTCCTCCTTGCTGTGCATACCTGTACCCATTCGCTCATGGCTGCTGATCATTTGGCATTTATCTTAAAAGATAATCCAAAGACTGAAATCTATATCTACCATTCGCTGGCCGCGTTTGGCTCAACACCACCCAATGAGGCTGAAAAATTTCATAGCCGTTGGGGAGCGAAATGGTGCGAACAACACCTTGATATAGAAACATGCCTGTACAAAGCACATCGACAGATCCTGATCGAAAATGGCATCTCTGAAGACCGCATTGTCCAGCTTCCTCCACGCCGGGGTATCCACCCCAGCCACGACCTGCTTCGCCAGGCAAAGAGGCATCAATGTGGCACTCTTGTCATTGGACGCAGAGATCGGGTAGATAAAGGACTTCTTGGTGGTGTCTCTGATCGGACAACCAAAAATGCTCAAAATATGGCGGTCTGGCTTGTTGGTTAGTTAGTTTGGTGAGTTGGCAAGGTTAACTTTATCAGAACTTCATCAGGATAAGGGCAAAAACAACATGAGAGAGGGTGTAATGGAACCTGTTGAGTTAAAAAAGAATGTCTGGTGGATAGCCAACCGCTCAGATTCACTGCTGGAAGTAAACATTTATTTACTCTGCTATCCTCATCCCAAGGGCCAGGCCAACATCATTATTGACCCTGGCCCAGGTGAATTGCTCACTGTTCTGCAAAAGGCTGTTCGTCCAATTATAGGAGGGCTGGAAAATATTCACGGGGTGCTTATTAATCATCAGGACCCTGACGTTGCACCCAATGCTGCTTTTCTCCAAAAACTGAATCCAAAATGTATGGTGGTTGCCTCAGAAGATACCTGGCGCCTTATTCATTTTCTCGGGCTCAAGGCATCCCGGTTTAAGGCAGTGGAAACCTACCGGAATAACCGGGCAAAGATGCCAGGCGGCAACAGCTTAATCTTTGTTCCCTCACCTTTTTGCCATTTTCGCGGGGCCATGATGTATTATGACGTTGCGAGCAGGATCCTTTTTTCCGGTGACCTGTTTGGCGGACTCTCCTACTCCCATGACCTTTATGCTGACGAAACATCCTGGGAGGGTATTAAGACCTTTCACCAACTCTACATGCCTTCTCGTGATGCCTTAAAACTCGCTGTTTCCCGCATTAGAAATCTTGATCCTCCCCCTGAGATGATAGCTCCTCAGCATGGATCTCTGATTCAGGGAGATTTACTCCGCGACTTTATTGATCGGATGTACAATCTGGATGTGGGACTGGACCTGCTCATGGCAGGCGAGAAAGAAGAAAATTACCTTGGGGCCATTAATGAAATTCTGGTTGAACTGGAAAAAGAAGACTCCTCTGAATCCATTGCCAAAGGGATAGCAGCACTGAATAAGGATCAATCATTTACCAAAATCCTGACTCTTGAAAAGAACCGGGTAACTTCGTTTAAAGTGGATCCTCCTGTTGCGGTAAAAAACCTCTTAACCCATCTCCGTGAAGACGGGGGTACTGAGCTGGAAAGCCTGGTTAATCTTATTGCACTAAAGACCTTAATCGGACGCAATATACCCATTGGCGACATCCTGCCCCAGGCCGGTGGAGAGCAAGAACTTCCTGATTATTTTGAGTAATAAAGACTTATGAGCCGCAAAAACATTCTGATCGTTGATCGTGACAAAGAGTTTCTGCTGGAATTGCGGGAGTCGTTAATTCCCTTTAAAAACGTCTATCAACTGGCCTTTGTCTCCACCCTTACCAAGGCCCGTGAGATTCTGCAAAAATTTACCGTTCATATGGTCATCGCCAATGTTCAGCTCTCAGGAGAAAGCGGCGTGGAATTGCTGCTCTGGGTTCGCCGCTGGCATGCAGAAACATATGTTGTCCTGTACAGTAACGAGCTGACAGAAGAGATTAAACGGGCAGCCTATCATAGCGGTGTTTCAGCCATTATCCCCTACCCTTTTAAACCGGAAGAGCTGCTCAAAGTACTTGCTGGCATTTTTGCCAAAGAATCCGGCAACTCTTCCTTTCTGGATACCATCCCGCTGGTTGATCTTCTCCAGCTCATAGGCATGGGAAATCATTCAACAGACATCATTGTTATTAATGAAAAAAAAGAGCGAGGCATCATCCGAATACGCTCAGGAAATCTCCTTGAAGCAGAAGCCGCTGGGCAACAAGGAGTGGATGCAGTTACTGAGATGCTTTCCTGGGAGTCACCAACAGTCAAAACTGCCCAGGGAGGGCATGGTCTTCACCTCACTACCCCCCCTGTCCCTCTCCATGATGCCCTTATCCAGGCAGCAACGCGACTTGATGAAAAATCATAATCCTTCCTTTATCGCGCTTCCCTTTGAATATACTTTTATTTTTTGCCAACAGATTTGGTTGATACGGGTTTTTCTGTCTGGGACTTTGGCGTTGTTTCTTTGCCTTTTTTGTTCACAGTAGTTGCAGCTTCAGCCGGGGCATCCTCACCCACTGTAACATCATCCTTAATACGAGCAATCGTTTTTTCACCGATTCCGTATACCTCGGCTAAGTCATCAATTTCTTTAAACAGGCCTTTTTCTTCCCGGTACTTGATAATCGCTTCAGCTTTCACCGGCCCTATACCAGGTAATGAAGCCAACTCATCTTTGTCTCCTGTATTGATATTGACCACAGCAGCTGCTGATGTTGCCAGGAAAAAAACAAAAAACAGAGTAAGATACAATAGTCTCATAACGATCTCCTTTTAGATGTGTTCATGTCTCACCTGCTGACACAGGCATTGGGATATTGGGTTAAGGCCTTGCTATCAAATAGCAAACTCTAGAGTCATCCCATTATAGACAGATCTCTCGCTAAAAGTCAACAATAAAGAATCCACCCCCAGAGGGGGTGGTATTGGTTAAGCCCAGAGGGCATTTGTCTACTTGGCTCCCGTTTCCAA
>JAABTP010000140.1 GCA_011389815.1 Desulfobulbaceae bacterium
CCTACCCTCGTTTGACAGTACCAAGAAGACAAACGGCGTAATCCTGTGGTCAACCACTTAAGGTCGTGCCATTAGTACTAAGAGTGTATTAGGCAGGTTGAACTTCCGTGTATCTCCCAGGATATTTTCCAGCGGGTCAAGGTTGTTGACAAAAAATGTACGAAGAGCAGCATTATCAGACGGTATATTTAATATCGCAATTTCAACATCTGCTCTCCAAATGGACAAAGGACCATGAACAGTGGCAATCTGTAAATTGTCTCTATCTGCTAAATATGATAAAAAAGAAGTCATCTTATCAGCCCTCCCCGTCAGTTTTACTGCTCAGTATGTCTATAGCCTGAAACGCTTCACTCACCGGCGTGGCTGCACCTCTTCGTGCTCTGACCTTCAGTGTTCTGCCACGCAGAGTATTCACATTTTTATTGAGCAAGTTCTGAATTTTCTTCTGATCCTTATCCTTATCCTCACTCTCCTCAAATAACGCTATAAGGGCTTTAGCTTGGTCCTCAATCAAAAACCCTGTGCAGGTTATTACCTTTTCAACCGGGTCAAAAGATATTTCATTCGCCAGAGTATCCGGTATTTCCATCGACGTTACAGAAAGTGGCTCCGAAATTATCGTTGCAGACTCAAACTTTGTCCCCTCAGCCGCCTGCAATTTAAACTCCAGCATAAAATGTGATGTTTGGCTTTCCGGTTCTTTTGGAGTTATCGGAGGATGTTGAGGATTATAGTTAAGCTCATCTTTATCAGGAGGAGGACTAGCAAAACGTCTACCTAGCTGCCGTCTCTTGAATTTTCCTGCTTTCTTATCCTGATCCAGCTCAAAGAAAATCTCCTCCTGCACTTCCACATTACCACTAAAGGTCTCAACAATCTGGTAGACAACATCAAGATCAGGCAGTGCTGAGATCTTCATTTTCATTATCACGTTTCCCTCTTCATCCTTAAGAGGCTCGTCAGCGTCTTCATGGGGCCAATGTGACCGTGCCTTTTCCGGGAGACAATCCCAGTAGCGTTCCAGACGAAGCTGGACGACTAATTGCCATTTTTCCTTCTCCTCTCCCTCCTCTTGCGTTGTATATTTCTCCCATTTAGCCGTGACAAGCGGTTCCGGCGACTGATATTCAAAATCACGCTGGGTGATTGTATTCCGGGGAGATACACCGGTAGTTGTCTGGGCCACCAAGATCATCTTATGCTCGTAATAATACGGAAGCCCCTCCATCTGTACCACCAAGGCTCCCTGCTGGAACCGACCGAGACGTTTGGGCAACGCCAGGGATTCCTGCTCAGCGTCGGCCCCTAACTTCGCAGGTGCTGCGAGAGTTAACGGGATGTTGGCACTAAGGTTATGCACCGCCTGTATACTTACAGTGCCTACCTCATGCTTATGCAAGTATCTATTGAAGTTGACATAATAATTTTCGTAAGAAAAACGACGCACTAAGGTGAAAGCAATCTGACGGAAGGAAAGTTGTCGCATCAGGGTCTGGTTGCGCTCAATCAGGGATTGCTCCCAGTGCTTGGCAATAATTACTTCCCAAGTCGTTCCCGGTTGTTTAGCCTGTTGCTCTTTGGGGGTATAATCTAAACGCCTGCTACTGATAACCAAGGGTTTGTCGATGGGATAGGTACGGTCAAGGACAACGTCCAAGGCCGCAGAGTTATAGTCAAGTCCTGCTGTTTCTGTTTTATCCCGTTGTTCTCGGAATTTCCGTCGTTCTTCCTCCTCCCAGAGCAAAGACGACTCCTCAAAACTGCGCCAGAGCAGATCGTACCGTCCATAAGGCTTGATGTAATAGCGGTAGTTATGGGCCCACCTGTCCTGAATCAGGTGATCGTATGTCAGGCGGCCTTGCGCGTCAGGGGTGACATAGGCCGGGGTGCCGCTACGCGGGTAGGCTGTTGCGAGCCACGGGCCTTCGGCGGTTTGGAAATTCTTCTTACCCACATCTTTTTCAAGCACTTGGCCCCCAGCCTCAAAAAAACGCTGGGCCCAGATCAGGAAGGCGGGTCTTAGGTTTTCAAGAGTTTTGTTTTTGTCTTCTACCCTTGTAAAGACTGGTAGCTCAATTTTTTCTCCCTCCGGCTTGGCAGAATTCAAGGTTTCAAGATATTTCTTAACCTTTGTCCATTCTCCTCCTGTTGTCCATTTTTCCGGGCCAGAAGAGTCTGTTACCGATTCCGAACTAAAGTATGGGGTAATATTCTTGGGAGCTGTGAAGTAACTCGTATGTCTCCCCCACGCCTTATTTGTAACGTCAAATATCTCTGGAGGGCTGAATGTAATGCCTACAAGTAACTGATCTTGCTCCCCCTTAAACCCCTCTCTAACTGTGGCCTTATCTTTATCTGCCACTTTGGGTTCCTTAACTTTGATATAGCCAGTGCGTTGTTTGTCTCCTATTTCAAAATGAGTATAAAACAGATGTTCCGAGCCAACTTCAACTATCGGTTGATTATGAGCAAACCAGAGTTCTATGTCTCTCTGGTCACCCTGAATATCATCCTTACTTCCCCTTAACAGTACAGTTGTTTTTCCGTTAAGCGGCATGGTAAAGGGGTACTCAACTTTTTCTTCACCAGCTTCTACAGTCAAGTGCGAGGGACTCTGACCCTCTGATCCGGTTTCTTCTGAAGATGATGACTGCATAACCAAATCAACTTGTTTGTCATACTTTGGAAAAACAAGTAGTGCCTCAGCACCTGCTGGCCCGGTGATGTCCATCTTCGCATAGTGCAATTCCTGTTTAATGCTTGGACGGAGACTGAGCTGCATAAGGGCTAACAGCCCATCTGCATTGACCGTGCTATCTTTTTCTAAATCTACCGCCTTACCTGGCTTGAAGAGTAGTTCAACGTGTACATGTTGCTTGACGTCAAAAGGAACTTCTTGATATACGATCAGCCTATTTTCATTGCGCTTAACTAGATATTTATTATTGTTTAACTGCCATTGATTTTCTACTGGGCCTTCCGTGGCAGTGGTTATCCCTTCTATTCCTTTGCTGTTAAGAGCACGCTGCAATTCATTAGGAATACTATCTTGCTGGCTGTCTCTAGGGTTATCCTTTGTAATTGCAGAAGTTATTTCTATCCAAAGCGAATCGGAATAGCCCTCAAGAACACCATGTACAGCTTTTAACATTTCTTCGTCAGTAATCAGTTTATTATCCTCTTCACTGAATCCGACAGCAGATGGTTTCTTTCTCAGACTAAAGGTGACAGACAACCCCATACGTTGCAACGCAGACCACCCATAAGGGTCCGTCCTGGCATCTGTTACATTTTCAAAGAAATTAATTGCCGTTGTCGGAAGGGTGGCAGGCAATGCCTGAACATCAACGGTGTATGTCTCCAATCCTGCAATATCGCGGGGATTATCCTCCAATGCCTCCACAATACCCTGAAGAACCGGATGGAGGACTGCTCCCCCAGATTCCGGGCGTCTGACATGCCCTGGCCATTCCGGCCAAACCAGGATAGATTCCCGCCAGGAATACCACGGCTTCAGCGCAGTATCGGATTCTGCCGGGTTGGCTTTATTTTCCTCTGGTCGCCGCAGGATTATACTGGGATACCATGCCTCCCACTGACTGGGACTCAGGGTGTTATCAGGGGTCAGCCATAAATCCTCAGCCTCGGTCATCTGGACATCCTGAATAGGTTGCAGGGCCTGGGCCAATAAATCATTATCCTTAAAGGTCGCAGTAGTATGAGCATCAATATCCAGTTGGAGGAGTTTATACCCGGCATTCATATCCAAAGGATACGCTTTCTTCTGACTCGGCCCTTGGTTCCATTGAAATCGGATACAACGAAAACCGGCAGGATGCCGCTGATGTCCGATATTTTTTATATCTCCTACGAATCTAAATTGTTTACCTGCATCTTCCTTGGGCATCGGAAAAAAGGCATCGCCAGTAACCGCACCTTCATCCTCCGGCGGCAGAAACGGCAGATTGATACGCTTTGGCAGCCATTCTAGTTCCGCAGGCTGACGTTCTTCCGGTCCCCTTTCTATTATTTCATCCGACTCCTTCCCTATTGATGTGGCCTGCAGGGATAGCTGAACCGGTACGATAGCAGAGCGAATATTATTAATAGAAACTGTACGAATAAATATCCGCCATGATTCAGGGTGCCATAACGTCTCCACATTCTCATCTGAATCCTTATTAATTTCAGTCTCAGATGGATATACTCCTTTTTCTACTAAAGTACTGACAGAAAGGTTTGCCCGACGATCTGTACGCGGACCAAACGCATCAAGATCGACAACAATATCGCCTGGAAGAGGACGGGCATTGGAGGCGGGCAAAGACTTTGTCCGAGGTCCCTGTGAACTGCTGTCCAATCCGTAACTACCGATCGGCATGGTATCGCTGCGCCTGAAAATCAGTTGATATTTACTGATAGCCGGTGTGTTCATTGCAGCCACCTGGGGTTCTGTCCACAACACTTCTAGTTGTTGTTTCGGATCGAACAACGTCGGCTCCAAACTTACCTCTTTTTCGCTTGTTTCTGTTTTATTTTCCTCCTCCTCTTTTGGTGGAGGCACTAATTCATAAACAACAACCAACTTCGCATCAACCGGGACCAACGGCGGTGTATTCGGATACCGGGTGGCAATCAAGGTCAAGGGGCGACCTGTTCCGCCTGCAAAGTCAATGGGTGTAATATTGTACAAATACCTCAGCCCGGTTACCGGCAAAGCTGCTTGGTCAGCCAAGGTCTCATGGGAGAAATGATCAACGATCTGAAAGCGAGGTTTCAGGGCTGTCAACACACCCTTATTATTGCGATGCAAAATCTTGACCGGGCTGATGGTATTGACAACGTCTGCCTCTTTGCTGTCAAGGGCCCTCCGTTCCACCCGGTAATGGAGCAGGTGCTGTTCCGGTTCTTTTTGAGCCTCCTCCTGTAATGCGCTGATTTTTTCAGCATGAGGCCAATTCAGATCCCAAGCAACAGCAATTGTATTTGCATCGGCATATTGTCGCACCTGATCAAACTGCGGCGGTTGTTCTTCAAAAGAACAATCTTTCACGTTAAAGGTTGTAACTGCCTTGAAATCCTCAGAAGGAGGCACTGCTTCAGAGTCATCAATAGTTGTCCTTTGCCATATACTAGGATTATTAGATTTACCATCAGGATTATTCAAAAGCCAAGCGGGCAATGCTTCTTCTTCCAGAACTTCTTCTTCTGAAACTTCCACCTTGAATACCAGCCCCATAAGAAACGGTATCGATTCTTGCCACCACGGTTTTTCTTTTTTCCGATCTTCGTCAGTCATTTCAGCATAACGCTTCAGGTCAGTGACGATCTCCTGAATTATAGAACCTCGGAACTGACGAGCCTGTTGTTCCTTGAGGGTCGTTTTCTTCTCACCTTCCTCCTTTACATTTCCATATATTGATGTATCAGGCTTAAATGCCTGATCAAGCAGTTTATCATAGCGATTATTCTCTGTATCATGCTTAAAGAGGGGAGAACTACGGAACTGCTCTAGGGCACCCTGCACAGCTGATTCATAGGCACTCTCTGAAGGATTCAAAACTCGTTCGTCTCTGACTGCTTCGCCTTCAACTTTCTCCAATCTCGGATCGCGATGAGCATTTTCTGGCCGCCCAGTTGGCTTATCATCCAATATATCAATATTCCCTTCACCATCCTGATCATCTGTAGTAAGAAAAGCCTGCAAGAGATGAAGTCCCAAGTCTACTCCCTGCTCACCCTGTTCAGCAGGACCGGCATATTCAACAGGAAGCTTCGTTGCCCAGTTAACCTTCCACTCTCTGGACCACCGTTCCGCATCATCAGTGTTCCACTCATCGGACCACTCTTCCTTACCATCACCTGCAAATCTGTACTGGCGCAACGTTACCCCTGGTTTCGGTCGAGGAATCTCTAATACAAAATCTCTTGTGACCTCATCGTACGTGATAGACTTCCCGTCATCACCAATAGATATTGTTGGAGGAGGAGGAAGAAATCCTTGCTCCCCGCCTTTGGGCAAAAGAACAAAATAAGCCCGTTTAACCGAACTGTTGTCCTTATTGTCTTCTGGATCCCGAATAACAAATATACTATAATTCGGTGCTTCTATACCTAACGGAGTCTCTGCTTCCCGTGCTGGTACAGGTATAACACCTCCTGCATGATCAGTATCGCTTGAGTCACCAGAAGGCCCCCCATCTGCTGCACTATCTGAATCAACAGGTATTGCCACATCACCGGCTACTGCGAGAACTGCTGATCCAACAGGTGGTGCAGCCCCAGCTACTATAGCCGTGGGCTGTCCTCCAGGTTGAGCAAGTGCTGCAGGAGCAGAAGACACTACCCTGGGACTGCCGCCAGAAGCAGCACGGGCCTCATGTCCCAATGGTTTACTTTTTTCTTCCGTAGCAGTAACACCCGGCATTGCAGTACTTACATCACCTGCTTCCAGACCAACCTTGAGAAAACGTTCCGTCCGTTCAAAAGCCGTCGTCACAGCACCATCATTCACCGCAAAACGGGCACTCAACTCCAGACTATGTCCTAAAACAGAGACAGACAGCGTTCCCTCGCCTCGTATGCCTGCTCCACCGATCAGGATACCTGTCTCCAATCCTGCGGAAAAATTCACCGTTTTGCTGAGGCTGTAGGTCTTTCTGATCTTGTATGTTTTCCAGGGAGTGCGAATCTTAAACTGAAGCCAGGCCCTGAGGGTGAAATCAATGCTGGCCTCCAGCCCTATTGCCCCGTAGAAGGCCGTATCAGCATTAAAATCCACCAAGCCACAGACCCCAATATAGCGGGCTGCAAAAGCAACATTTGCCGTGGCACTGATTGAAGCACCGACAAATCCCAGGTCTACGCCAGCCTCAACCGTCAGACTGCCTCGGGCCTGAAAACTATTGCCGATCACCAGCTCCCGCTTGGAGATACGCATCAGGTAACCGCCCTGACACTCCACCTTCAGCGGCCCAAAATCACCACTCCATTGCAACTGGTTAGGCCATCCCAACTCATAATGGGCCAGTCCGGGTTCCAAGAGGAGCGTAGCGGCAAACTTGCCATTTTTAATTGCCTCCTGAAAGAATGCTGGCATAGGGGGATTAACACCGGGATGACCATCAGGATTGGAGGCCAGCTGGGCCAGCAGACGTTTCTTGCGAGGTGAATAAAGGATAAATCCGGTAAATAACGGTCTACTGGGCAGATTATCTGTTGTCTGAGGGTCTTGTTTAAATGAATAATAGTTGGTAAAGAGCCAAAATCGGACGGCCATAAAAAAGGTCAGGTCACTGCGCAGGGCCAACACAGCATCAAAGAGATAGGTGCTGGCCAACTCTTTTTCCTTGTCCTCATTCCAATCCAGAAAGCCCTTTGCCGCACTCGTCTGAGAAAAAAGGGCCTTCAAGACGAGGGTCCAGCGGGGATCTTCGCCTTTTTCCTCCAGATTAACAGCCCATGAAGAAACCCTATGCACATCTCCTTGGGTAATGGACAATTCACGTAATTCCTTAAGCAGTTCTGCAAGATTGTCCGTCCGGTCAGCAGCCTTGATGCTAGCCAGGGTATAGCGGTAACCAAACCCTATGCCGATCTCCCGTATATAAAGCCCCAGTACCGGTATCTGAATACTGACCTTTTCTATTTGCAAATAGATGAACCAAGCCCGTACCCACGGTGATGAGGCATCACGCCGTACCCGCAGGAAGGCGAAACTAGCAGCAATGGGCGGCATTCCCTGGATTTCCAGGCGACCTTCCCCGGTAAATCCCTTTTGTCCAACCATGCCCTCTGAGGCTATTTTATCGATAAAAGTGACCGTTCCGTTTAATTTGAAGGCCTCACCGAAATTCAGTGCTACTGGCAAAGCGTTAAAATGAATACGTGGGACTAATTTTCCTTCTTCCGGCAGGCCGATATGCAGGACATGGTAATCAATCTTGTTATTAGCTGCGTCCCCGGCTCCTTGGGCGAATTTTAATTGACCGGTGATTTTCATGGCCCCGTCGCCTTGAAAGACATCGGCCTGAGGCATGAATCCTACCCCCCGGATTTCCATGCTAAAGCAACCGAGAAAACTGAAGGTAACCGGTTTAGGCAGCTCTATGAGGAAATTAACATGATTTTTCAGGACACTGACATCACCTGTCAGGGGGCAGTCCACCAGCTCAATCTTGATTGCGGAAAGAAAGGCAAGGGCACTGTTTTTGTCATCCGACGGATCAGGGCAGAACTGGGCATTGCCGGTCAGAGTGAAGTAGAGATGGTACTTGCCGTCATAGTGAAATTTAAAGCCGAGGGCATCAAGGCTGAATTTAAAGCGGGTGGATTTGCAATGCAGTGGTTTAGTGCCCTGCAACACAGCTGCACCGCTGACCAAGGTGAGCGAACCATTTTGCTGTTCAAACTGCAATTTCACATCTGCGGTTCCCTCACCGACCAGATCAGGAGGCAGGGGGCCGGAACCGGCAAGGGTGAAGGACTGGATCTGGTTTTCAACGATCTTAAAGCCGCTTTCGGCAAAGGTAAACTTGGTGTCCAGACCGTTCAGACGGGCCGGGCGGGGCAGCACTTCTGCGGTCAGGCTGACGCCTTTCTCTGACAGCTCGAAGTCCTTTACCTCAAAGACAATCGGGTCATCGCCCAGCAGGGTGTATTCAAGGTAAAGTGAGCAGCCATCAGCCTGTTTGATACGGTAGTCGTGTTTATCAGTAACTAAGGTGCAGAAATGATATTTGCCATCTTGATCATTATCTTTGCTCCCTTTGAAACGCCATGTGAGGCCTAAGAAACTTCCGGTTATTTCTTCCTTGTCAGAGGTTACAGCAATCCCTTTCTCATGCGTTACCTTAAGGGCAAATGTTGACCAACTGAACGCAAGGTTTATTCTGGTATCAAGTTTTAATTCGCCGATATTTATTTGAAGCGGTATGGTAAGAGGAATCAGGCTTTCTTCCCAATCAAAATCACCGGGTTTAGGTTTTCCTATCTCAATAAACTGATTTTCAGAACTATTTTTTAAAAAAGGAAATCGAAAAAGGTCTTTTTTATCCTTTCCTACAGGCCCCTGACAGCCTTTTTCTGCTAGCTGGTTAATCTTTTAATTTTACACCAGAAAAAAATGGACATTTGAGA
>JAABTP010000141.1 GCA_011389815.1 Desulfobulbaceae bacterium
GGCTAAATTAATTTTCTGAATTCTCAATAAATACAACTCGTTCATAAAGGCCAAGCCTTAAAGTCGTGCCATTAGGGGCATGGGGTATATCAGACAATCAGATGAATCTAAGAAAATATTTGTTTCAGCCCTTGGCCGGGACAGAATTTTACACCGCGGCGTGGAGGTATCCTCACCTGCTCACCAGTCTTGGGATTGCGTCCTACGCGGGGTGCTCTGTCAATAACAGAAAAGCTGCCAAACCCAACAAGATTGATGCGCTCACCACCCTCCATAGCTCCTTTCATAGTCTCCAGTAAACCGACTAAACCACGTTCAGCATCTGCTTTACTGATATTTGCGGTCTGAGAAAGTGTCTTTACCAAATCAAGCTTATTCATTGTTTGCCCTCCAAACTGTATGTTTATTTTTTTCAACGCTCCAGCAGCCTTTCCTTGTAAAGGCAGTGGAAAAAAACAAGTAGTATGCTTTTATTTAAAGGGAAAAAAACAAAAAAACAATTGGGGGATATACCCATTTTTATATGGGTATATATACTTATTTTAAATACAACCTGCTTATATCAAAGGTTTTTGCCAAAGACATAATAATATATATGAGAATTTTTTAAAATATGATTGATCAATTCACTGGTATTCTTTTTTTGAAACTTCTTCAAGATATTGGACCGATGACGCTCCACTGTTCTTGAACTGATACAGAGCTTTTCAGCTATCTGTCTTGTGGTCAACCCTTCAACAACCAGCCGAAGAACTTCTTTCTCTCTTGAAGTAAGGTAAACTTCTTCACCCTGTTTCCAGGGAGCTTCCCGAGCAAGCTGAGGACTCACATACCCCTTTCCACGCCGTATCTCTAAGATAGCAGGCAAGAGTTCAGTGGCAGAGTCGTCTTTCAACATGTATCCGTGTGCGCCAGCTGAAAAAGCATAGGTACAGTACTGAGGATTGGAATGCATGGTCAGGACCAACACCCGTATATCAGGGTAGGATTCATGAATTTGTTCCAGGGCCTCAATCCCACAGACCTGCGGCATGGAAATATCAAGTATCACCATGTCTGGCTTATTGTCTTTCAGTACCTCAACAAGCTCATGACCATCAGAGGCCTCTGCGATCACTTCCAAATCAGCTTCCTGGGCAATTATATTTCTGATCCCGTTCCTGATCAAATAATGATCATCTGCAAGAATGATACGATACGATTCCATATTTCTCACCATGTCAAACGAATTCAATACTGACCGGACAATGATCCGATCCCAAGATATCATCATGAATTGTAGCAGAGCGAACCCGGTCCCGGCTGGCAGGGTCCACCACAAAATAGTCTATACGCCAGCCGATATTCTTGGCCCGGGCCTGAAAACGATAACTCCACCAGGTATATTGTTCAGGTTCCTGATGAAATAAACGAAAGGTATCAATATACCCGGCCCCTGTTACCTCATCCATCCAGGCCCGTTCTTCAGGACAAAAACCAGGATTTTTTATGTTCGCCTGGGGGTTGGCCAGATCAATCTCCTTATGGGCCACATTAAAATCTCCACAGAGTACCACAGATTTCTTTTTGGTCAACTGATCCATATAATGCAGGATCTCCTTATTGAAATCCTGCTTATATTGCAAGCGTTTCAGACCATGCTGGGAATTGGGAAAATAGGCCGTGATAAAATAAAAGTCATCAAATTCCAGGGTCAACACCCTGCCTTCCTGATCAAACTCTTCCTTGCCCAGGCCATAGATAACCTCATGAGGCTCTTTCCTGGTAAAGACAGCTGTGCCGGAATAACCTTTTTTTTGGGCCGGGTACCAATAGGCCTTATAACCGGGGATATTCTTGACCTCATCAGGAAGCTGGTCTGGCATGGCCTTAATTTCCTGCACAGCAAAAATCTCTGCATCAAGCTCATGGAGCACATCAAGAAAGCCAGGCTCCTTCTTTAAAGCAGCCCGCAAGCCATTGACATTCCAGGATACAAATCGAGATTTTGAAGATGATTTTTCCGGGGCTGCACCAGGAACTTTACGTGGAGTAACATTGATCTGTGGGCAATCCTGGGCAATAACACAGCGATCACAATGAGGAGCCCGGGGCTTACAGATTTCTTGACCAAAGGCAACCAGCAAAGAATTAATCGTGATCCAGTACTCCTTTGGTAGTTTTTCCCGCAGGGCCATTTCAGTCTGTAATGGTGTTTTGGTTGCAACATATCCCCAAATATTCATAATCCGATGGACATGGGTGTCCACACAGATGGCAGGTTTATGAAAGGCCACTGCCACCACCAGATTTGCTGTTTTACGGCCCACACCTGGTAACCTGATCAGTTCCTCAACTGTATCAGGAACCTGTCCGCCAAACTCTTCCTGGAGAACTGCGGGGAGGTCAGCAAGATACTTTGCCTTATTACGAAAAAAACCAACGGGGTAGATAATTTTTTCCAGCTCTTGCAAAGAAAGCTGTTCAAGATCTTCTATGGAAGCTGCCTGGGCAAAAAGTCGTTTAGCCGCAGCAGCAGTTACTTCGTCTTTCGTTCGGGCTGACAGGATGGTTGCCAGTAAGACCTTGAACGGATCTTTGGTCTGGGCTGCAATCAGGTCGACAACCGGTACCTCGTAATCAACAACTTCCTGTTCCAGAGTAGCAATGACAGATTTTATAGGAAAAACTTCTTTGTTCATTTTCTCAAGCCCCTTAATTATTTTTTCTACAATAATAACAATATAAAACTATAATCATCTATTTTGCAAGACACATTCCTCGGGATTGCAATATGTTTTTTAAAATTCCTCAGAAACAGCAGTCAGAAAGCTTCAGAGAACCTGGATTTTTCCTTGACGACCCCTGCCGGAACAAGTTAAATATACATACTAAATATATTTACCTTCTCTTTTTATATAATAATCTATCTTGTTGAGGATCCTCCCATGAACACATTCATGCCCCGCATGTTTTTTTTCACCTGTATGATACTTTCTCTTGCTCTCTCTGGCTGTGGCCCAAAAGAAATCGAACCATATCAAACAGCAACAGAAGAAACGAGTTCTGGCGGCTCAGAAATGGCAACAGCATCAACCTATCCTTTAAGCAATTATGCAACTCTTGAAGAAGAGCAACAAGAAGAAGACCAGCAAGGCGAAGACCAACAAGGCACTATATACGAAGAAAATCTGGCCGCCTTGGAAGAGGATCTTCCTCTGCCCGAAGAGGACAATACTCCTATTATAGAATCCCTGGATGCAGGCAGCGGCATTGGAGAGCAAAAACTCGGCTTTGGCAACCACGAAGACAAGTCTATCGCATACAAGAAAAAACACGGTCGCTCCTCAGAGCAATTAAGACCTATTTACTTTAATTTTGATCAGTCAAATATCCGTAACGATCAAATACCGCACATGGAGCATAACGGCGAATATTTAAAAAGCAATGTAGCCAGCAAGGTTCTTATTGAAGGTAATTGTGATGAGCAAGGAACCAATGAGTACAATCTGGCTTTGGGTGAGCGCCGGGCGATGAATGCAAAAAGATACCTGATCAAACTCGGAATAGACAGTGCCAGAATCCGCACTGTTTCCTACGGTGAGGAGCGTCCTCTTTTTACCGGTTCTGAGGAATCAGACTATGCTTATAACCGTAGAGCTGATTTTCTCCTTGAGTAAAAATTTCGCTCCACGCTCTTGCAAAGACCGGTCGGGCCTTCCCACCGGTCTTTTTTTTAAAGCACCTATGTATCTTGCCCGAAAAAAAAATTACAGTGAAACTGAATCCCCGGCGGGCCAGCCGATACTATTATCTCCGCTTTATTCGTCTCCAAGGCTCACCTTCTTCCCTTGCTATGGGATCAGCTCTCGGTGCCTCTATTGCTATCACTCCAACCCTGCCCCTGCACACGATCTGCATTATCACTGTAACGCTTCTGCTTCGGGTCAATACCCTTGCAGCTCTCCTTGCCGGGACCATTATCAGTAATCCGCTCACCTTTGCGGCCCAATACTATCTGTCCTGGAAAATCGGCAGCATCCTTTTGCCAGGACGGCTGGATTGGGATCAGCTCTATGAAGTTGTCCTGCTGGTCCGGCAATCATCCCTTATTGAGGGGGTAAAAATAATGACTCAGTTAGGCTTTGACACCATGCTGGTTCTTCAGACCGGTGGGCTCGTTTTGGCAATCCCCTTGGGCATCATCACCTATCTCATTACATTTCGCCTCTTTGTCTATCTCCAAAAGAAAAAACAGCAAAAGCATCTCCTGAACAAGTAACCTCCTCAGCCCTACACCATAGAGGCCGGAATAACACACATCTACCTTTTATGAATAAGCAGCTGCATCATGCCTGTGATTCAGGAGAAATACGGCTTCTGGATCTTCACCTCGGTTTTTTCCTGGAAAAGCAGGCAAAACGAGAGGATAAACAGCAAAAGCATCCTTCCCTTCTCCTCGCCGCAATCCTGGCCAGTGCTGCTGTGGGCAACGGGCATGTCTGCTACCCCTTACAAAAAACACCTGAGCACCCCACCCTTGCTGAGCTAATTCAGGAATACTGCCCTCATTTGCAACAATGGCGCAAAGACTTGCTCGCCACCTCTGTAGTTGGTCAACCAGGTGAAGATGCTCCTCTGATTCTTGATGAACAAAATCATCTCTACCTCTATCGATTTTTCTGCTATGAACAGTTCATTGCATCAAGCTTACATAACCGGGCTGCAGGCCAGCTTGAACTGGATCATCAGCTTGCGGCCCAACTCCTGCAACAACTTTTTCCCCAGGCTATAGCAGAGAACACAAAAAATAAAGATATTGATTTCCAGCAAATGGCTGCTGCTCTGGCTCTGATCAAACCCTTGGTGATTATTTCCGGCGGACCAGGAACCGGAAAAACCCATACCGTGGCCCGCATTCTTGCTGCTATTCAATCTCTCCAGGTCCGGCAACAACAAGGAAAAAAAAGAAAATTCCTGAAAATAGCCTTAGCTGCTCCCACGGGTAAGGCCGCAGCCCGCCTGGAAGAATCCATTCGTAAGGCCAAACTCTCTTTACCAGAAAATCTTCGTCACAATATCCCGGAACAGGCTCAGACCCTGCATCGCCTGCTGGGATCCCGACCTGGTGCAGCTACTTTCCGTTTTAACAAAGAAAACCCGCTGTACCTGGATCTGCTCATCCTTGATGAAGCCTCAATGATTGATCTGGAAATGATGGTCAATATCCTGGAAGCCCTGCCTGAAAAAACGCGGATTATCCTGCTCGGAGACCGTAACCAACTGGCCTCAGTGGAAGCAGGCAGCCTGTTCGCAGATCTCTGCGGGGATGATGGATCAAGATGGTCGCCGCAACTCTGTGCTGAGCTGGAACAGTTGACCGGTACAGCCGGACTGTTTTCCTCGCCTTCTCACAAACGAGCTGAAAATGCATCCAATAATGTTCTGTCAGATTCCCTGATCCTGCTACACACCAGTTATCGTTTTCAAAAGAACAGTGGGATAAGGGCTTTTGCTACTGCGGTGAAAAGTGGCTCTGTAGAACAGGTACAACAGGTTATGGCGACTGACTTTCCTGATGTGGAAGCAGTACAATATACAGAGATACAGAAGAAAGAATGGCTGGAAGAAAAGATTACAAAGGGATTCCAGCCCATACTCACAGCCTCCTCCCCGGAACAGGCCTTTGCCGCAATGGAAGCATTTCGTTTTCTCTGTGGCCTGCGAAAGGGGCCAGATGGCGTGCAGGGTATTAATTATCTGGTGGCTCAGGTTCTTCGCAAAAACGGACTGCTTGCCCGTCAAAAGGGAGAATGGTATCAGGGCAGACCAATAATCATTCTCCGTAATCAGTACGAGATGCAGCTTTTTAACGGAGATACCGGAATCCTCTGGCCAAATGAACAGGGACGTTTGCGGGCTTGGTTTCGACGGGCAGATAATAGCCTGACCTCAATCAGTCCGGCTCGTCTGCCTGAGCATGAGACCGCCTATGCAATGACAGTGCATAAAGCCCAGGGATCGGAATTTGATCAGGTCTTACTCCTCTTGCCTGAAGAAGAAAGCCGGGTATTCACCCAGGAACTTCTTTATACTGGTATTACACGGGCCAAAAGCAAACTCATCCTTTGTGCCTCTCTGGAAAGAATGACCACAACGGTCCAACGCAAAACCCAGCGCTTCTCCAGGTTAGCGGAAAAACTGCATGGTTAAAAAAACATAACCTGGTTTAATTTTTTGAATCAAGCTGTTGACAGATATAATTTTCACTTATACAATTGATGCTAAAAGGAGAATAGCATTTACTATAACCAGAGAGGGATACCAACATGCGTATTACAAAAACAGCTATTTTACTCAGCAGCCTATCAATACTCCTATTATTATCTGCGTGCAAACAAGCAAAGAACGAACAAACAGAAACACAGGAACCTGTGGTTTCTGTTGCAGTACCTGAAAGCAAAGAAACAGCTGCACAAACAAACGAAATGACTATACCTCAGGAAGAAATCCTGGTAAGTGATGATGATACCGATGAAAAAACCGTTAAAATAACAGGACAGGACTTTGGTTGTATTCGTGAGATGCAACCGGTTCGAGACATGTATGTCGCAAATATCCTGGGCAATATTGATGCAACCCAGGCTGTTGCCAATTCCGAGGAGGGTGGGATCTATCCTCCGGGAACCGTTATTCAGCTCGTTCCGGGAGAGGCGATGGTTAAGCGGGAACAAGGCTTTAACGCAGCAACCAACGACTGGGAATTCTTTGTCCTCAAAACCTCTTCAGAGGGTACAGAAATCGTTAGCCGAGGCGGAGAAGATGTGAAGAACGACTTTGGTCAGAATTGCCTCTCCTGCCATGCCCAGGCTGAGCCAAAATGGGATATGGTTTGTGAAACAGACCACGGTTGTGCCCCGCTTCCTATTACCAGGGATATGATTGTAGCCGTACAAAAGACTGATGAGCGCTGTGAGCCCATGGAACTTTCAGATGTTGATAAAAAAGCACTTGCAGACCTCCAGAAGCTTATAGAAACCTTTAAAGCTCAACAGAATGCGGCAGCAGATACTCCTGCAACGTCAGAAGCTGCTGCATCTGAGCCCGTAGAAGAAATCACGGAGACAGAAAAGACAGCTCCTGATGCAGAGGGAGAAGAAAACAAAGAGTAAGAAAGCAAAGCCTCAACAAGTTTTTGTAGGCCCGATACTTCCTGCTGGTATCGGGCTTTCAACTGCCTTCCCAAACCGAAGTTTAGGATCCACTGTAGTTAATCTCACCCACTGCTGTTTTTCATCTTCAAGTCCAATTTAATGGTAACCTGTTTCAGCGCATTCAGAAAAAACACCATCCAGGTATCAACACGTTCCTCGTCTGTGTTGCGTTTGCGTTGACACTCCATCAAGGCAGCATAATATCGCTCTTTTCTGTTTTCTATGATATGCTCAAAGGAAATGTACTGAATAAAGTCATAATCCATTTTAATCAGTAATAAGGTTGTTAATAATCTCGACAGCCTGCCGTTACCGTCATGAAAGGGATGGATGGACAAAAATTCATAGATAAACAGGCCAGCAACTAACAACGGATGGTATTCCAAATTCTCAAGGCACTTGTTTGTCCAGTTGAGCAGCTCCTGCATCTCTTTCTGCACTAAATACGGTTCTGTTGTATTAAAGATGACACGTTGCGTCCCGTCTGGATAGCTTGCCACCACCTTGTTGGATACTTTTTTATAGGCCCCTTTTTGCCCGCTGTCCTTGGTCGAATACCTGAGCAGCAGGGTATGCAATTGCATGAGATAATTCTCTGTCAGGTGAATGTCTTCAGCATTATCAAAAATCAGCTCAAGGACATCGTAATACCCCACCACCTCCTGTTCGTCCCGGCTCTCCAGTTTGTTCACCTTCAGGTCAGCTATGAGCTGCTCTATCTCTGCATCTGACAGGGTGGCCCCTTCAATTCGTGTTGACGAACCAATGCTTTGAATGGTTGCCATTCCTTTCAGTTCGTTAAGGAAAAGAGGATGCAGCTGCTCCAGATGTTCCCACTTCCCCCGAAACAGATCAATCTCGGCAATGAGTTGGATAATTTGCTGATTTGCTGCAAAAGCAAAATGGAGCTTTTGGTCTAATGTATTCATAGCACTCACAACCTCGGATCAACAGGCTCGCTCTCCAAAGCCAGCAACGTTTCGATTTCCTGCTGAAGAAGCGGCAGATACTTGACAATAACTCCCCAGACGATTGCGTCATCAATCTTGTCATAGCCGTGAATTACCCTGTTACGCATTGAGATAATCTGCATTTTGTGTGATACGGAGATATTCGGATCTCTTTTGTTTATCCTGTTCATTGCCTCCCCAATGATCTCAAACTCCCTCTCCACAGCCCGGCGTAGCATCTTGTTGTCAAGATACAGGTTGAAGTCCCTTTTTTCACCGAGGTAGCTGAAAATGGAGGTGATAGCTTCATGGATGTCGTAAAGATATTTTTTGATCTGTTCATCCATAAATCTTTACCTTTGTTGTATTGACAGCCTTGATGAAAAAGGGATTTGCCAGGGAATTTTCTGTGACCAGATCGACCTTGCGCTGAAAGAGCTGTTCGAACTCCTCGGCAAGGAGGAAGAAATTGTCGGCATAGTCGCCGTAATCCATCGGTTCAAAGGCGATGAGCAGATCAATGTCGCTTGTGGGGGAGAAACGGTCTGTGCAGACCGAGCCGAAGGCGAAGGCTGATTTGACCTTGCGGTGGGTACACAGGGTTTTGATCTTGTCGATGTTGTCGGTGATAATCGGGTGTATTCTGGGCATGGTTGTGTGTGGTTCGGTTGCTACTGCTTGGTCATTTTTTGTTTAAGGAGGTCGTAGTTGGCTTGCAAGGTATCAAGGTTCGGATGGTCATCAGGGGATTTCTTTTTCATGATAGCAATAGCATGTCGGTACAGCGGCTCTGCCTCCTCGTAGTGACCCTGTATTTGATATAATCCGGCCAGATTATTCAAGGACGTCGCTACCTTTGAATGCTCTTTGCCAAGTGACTTTTCCCAAATTTCCAGCGTACGCTTGTAGTACGGCTCCGCTGTAACCGTTCAGACCCCTCTCATTTTTTTTACGCAGCAAGAGGCAGAGGAGGCACATCCAGCCCCTGGCGCCGA
>JAABTP010000142.1 GCA_011389815.1 Desulfobulbaceae bacterium
TTTGGAAACGGGAGCCAAGTAGACAAATGCCCTCTGGGCTTAACCAATACCACCCCCTCTGGGGGTGGATTCTTTATGCCAATCGTTATGTATTGGTTATTATGAAAGTACCGGGTGACTCCTTAAAACCATCTGATCAACTTTCATTTTTTGTTATCCCTCCCCAAGGGGGGATGAAAGTTATTGCAGGACACCGCATTATAAAGGAGAGATATGAAACTCAAAGTCCTCATAATTATTCTTGTTGTGCATTTTTTTGCAGCTACTGCCTCGGCAGAGACAGTCAACCTTTCTGCGGCAGCCAGCATGACTGATGCGCTCAAGGAAATCATCACCGGTTTTGCAGCGGCCCATCCTGCGGCCCGGATCCGGCCCAACTTTGCCTCTTCCGGAAGTCTGGCTAAACAGATTGACCAAGGAGCACCGGCGGATGTCTATATTTCCGCCAATCCCAAATGGATGAAATACCTGGTGGGAAAGGAGCTTATCGCCCCGGGCACAGATCGTATCTTTGCCTATAACAAGTTGGTCTTTGTCGGGGAGAAACGTTCAAGGTCCTTGGCTCTGGACAAACTGACTGAACTCGACCGTATTGCCCTGGGAAGCCCCCAAAGCGTTCCGGCCGGTCAATATGCCAAACAGGCCCTGGAGCACGCCAAAATATATACGGTGCTTGCGCAGCAGAGAAAACTGGTTATGGCCAAGGATGTACGCCAGGCCCTGCTCTATGCGGATCGGGGCGAGGTGGACGGAGCCTTTGTCTATCAGACCGACGCTCTGCTGGCCCGGAATGCAAAAATTCTCTTCATCGTGCCGGATGATTCGTATGACCAGGTGGCCTATCCCCTGGGGCTGACTGTTGCCGGAGCAAAGAATGCATCGGCAAAGGCGTTGTATGAATATATGAGCAGCACGGAGGCAAAGCAGGTGTTGAAGAAGTATGGGTTTGAGATGGGCAAGTAACAACCTTACCGTGACGTGTTCACTGCACTTCCCCTGTTGACAGAGGAGGATATGTTTCGTAAATTGATCTGTTCAGATTATACCGTTCAGTAATGCGCTGCCCAAGGTGAAGGGGACATAACCTGAGCAGGTAGCCCTTCCGGACCATCTCACGACTAAGGAGCCATCATGAAGACCATCCCTCGCTGCATGAGCACCCAGCATCCCGATAATGCCTCAATCCCGTTTTTTGCTTCGGGATCAGCGCTGGTTGGTGAAGACGAAATCCGCGAGGCCTACTATGCCTTCTCCCACCTCGGCTGTGATGAACAGATGTGGGATGTGGAGGGCAAAGAGATTGATACCTACGTGGTCAAAAAGTTGCTTTCATATTACCCGGAGTACTTCCATGAGAACGTTCTCGGAGAGGATCTTCGCATCACACTTCGGGTGCCCAATCCCACTGTGGAGAAGACAGAGGGCAAAATCCTGCTGGAGACCCTGGAAAGCATTCCCCGCTCCTATGATGCGGCCCAGCTCTTTTATAAACGGGATGTACCACCGATTTTTGAGGTCATTCTGCCGATGGCGACCTCGGCCTGCTGCATTGATCGCATCTACCGCTACTATGCCGACCACATCATCGGACGCCAGCATGAACGCTTCAGATGCGGTGATATCACCATTGCTGAGTGGATCGGCGAATTTGCTCCGTCCCGGATTCAGGTGATTCCCCTGTTCGAGGACGTGGAAACCATGCTCAAGGCTGATGAAATTGTTGCAGACTACCTGGCAGACAAAGAGATTAAGGATCAGCGGGTCTTCCTGGCCCGTTCCGACACGGCCATGAACTTCGGGCTGGTTCCGGCGGCCCTGGCCAACAAGATCGCCTTGGCAAAGCTGGATACACTGTCCCGCCAAAGCGGAGTCCGTATTCATCCCATCCTTGGCATGGGGTCAGCACCATTTCGGGGTGGACTTTCTCCGCGCACTGCTGAACGGGTGGGACGTGAGTATCCCAGTGTGCCCACCTTTTCCATTCAGTCTGCCTTTAAATTTGATTATCCCATTGACGAGGTGCGGCCTGCGTGCAGGTATCTCCGGGAACGCGACATAGGACCGGCGGTTCCTGTTGATGTCGAACAGGCAGAGTCTATCATTCAGCGCTACAGTGCGACCTATCAGCACCATCTTATTGAGCTGGCACCCCATATTAATCGAATGGCCAAGTATATCCCGGCCCGTCGCGCCCGCAAGCTCCACGTCGGTCTGTTTGGCTATTCACGGGAAGTCGGCGAGATCACCCTGCCCCGGGCAATCTCCTTTACCTGCGCCTTGTATTCGCTGGGTTTCCCGCCGGAACTCATTGCCTTTGAGGAACTGAGCAAAGATGATCTTGCCTTTATGTTGAATATCTACCCGTCTTTTGGCGCCAAGATTCAGGACGCCCTCTGCTTTACTGATCTTGACAGCCCATTCATGACCCATGCCCTGCGTGCTGCGCTGGACAGGTCAGGCCTACAGTACGAAACCAACGAGGAGCATCTTGCCATTGTGCAGCGGATTCGCCGTGAGCTTCAACAGGGAGATTCAGCGCATATCACGGATATGCTGGTGCGGGCGGCCCTGATTCGGCGATTTCTTGGGTAGCCGCCTGCTCCCTGTTTTGTTTATTTTCCCCGCTCAGTGGGTTCGCTACTTCAGGTGCGTAACTTCCGTACTTTGAATGCCAACAGTACAAGAAGCAGACCAAAGAGAACGGCATAGGTAGCGAGCAACCATAACAGTGTCAGGATACCGGCGCTCGGCATAATCAGAAGAAGTATGCCCAGGAGAAAGGAGGCTACCCCGCTGAAAATCAACAGCCATTCGCCTTGAATTTCTTTGCGAAGCTGGATTGCAGTCACAATATCCAGAATGCCTGTAAGGAGAGCCCACACTGCAATAGCGATCAGCAGAGCAAAGGCTGTAACCCCGGGTGCCAGGAAGGTTACCAATCCGATAATAATACCGATCAATCCGCCCAGCAATCCTGTCCACCAATATCTGTTCTGCCTGCGTCCGGCAATGGAAGCGCCCACATGCAGGATGCCGTCAGTCAGAATATATACTCCGAAAAAAAGTATCAGGAGTGTCAGCGTGATACCAGGGTATACCCACGCCAGTACACCGAAAACCAAGGCGATAATACCGCGCAGAAGGAGCACCCACCAATTGTCTGCAAAAACAAAAGATATCTGTTTTTCTACCATGTCCATGTGTTACCTCCTTACTATTTATTTCCTTTGTTCATGAAGCTTTTTAAAAGACCATGACCAATGAGGTAACAGAAAATTGCTTTGTTGTCAAATCGGCCTGAAAGCTTGCGGTGCCTCTGCCTCCTTTCCGCAAGACTGCTCCGGTACAATGGGCAATACCTCTCTTGTGTAACGGTGGGTTGTACTGGAGTGTAACGGTGGTTTGCACTAGAGTACGACGGTGGGTTGAACTAGAGTGCAACGGTAGGTTACACTAGAGTGCAACGGTGGGTTGAACTAGAGTGCAACGGTAGGTTACACTAGAGTACAATGATGAATTGCACTAGAGTGCAACGAGTGAAAACACTCCGGTACTTTAGGTTATTCATAGTAACATGATTCATGTCGGACTGCCAGAGTGCGTGCCCGCCGCTGAGAAGATAAGATCACGGCTGGGCCGGGAAGCCAGATAGCTGATGATACTTGTTTCAATATAGACAGTTTTACTCATACATTAAATGATAACACCGCCCTTCGTTATTCACAATTGAAAAAACGGATAACATGCTCACCCTATCCCCTGACGACATCCAGGCCATTAAGCTCTCCCTCCAAGTGGCAGTCACCGCAACCATCATTGCCCTGCCCCCCGGCTTTGCCGTGGCCTATCTTCTGGCCCTGAGCAAGATGCGCGGCAAGGCCCTGCTGGAGGGCATGATCAACCTGCCCCTGGTCCTGCCGCCGGTGGTGACCGGCTATCTCCTGCTCCTGCTCTTTGGGCGCAAAGGCTGGATCGGCGGACTGCTGGACAAATTCGACATCCGCATCATCTTCACCCTGCGCGGGGCAATCATCGCCTCGGCCGTGGTCGGATTCCCCTTATTGGTCCGCTCCATCCGCATCGGCATGGAGGGCATTGACCGCCAGTACATCCAGGCATCCAGAACCCTGGGGGCGAAATGGTGGGACACCCTGTTCACCATCACTGTGCCCCTGTGCAGCCGGGCCATTTTAGCGGGCATGACCCTGATGTTTGCCCGCAGCCTGGGTGAGTTCGGCGCAACTATTGTCCTGGCCGGCAACATCCCCGGTATCACCCAGACCATCCCCTTGGCTATTTATGAGTACACCAGCACGCCGGGCGGCGACAGCATGGCTCTGTCCCTCTGCCTGATCTCCATCCTGCTCTCCTTTGCCGTGCTGCTCATCGGCGAGGCAGCCAACCGCAGTCTGGCAAGGAGGTAGGCAATGTTTCTCGAAGTAAATGTGACCAAGAAGTTTCCCGACATTATCTGTCACGCCGCCTTTTCCCTGGAAAACAAACAATGCGGGGTATTCGGGCCGTCAGGCAGCGGCAAATCCACCCTCATGCATATGCTGGCCGGACTGCTGGAGCCGGACAGCGGCTTCATTCGCCTGAACGGGCGCACCCTGTTTGATCATGAACAGAAGATCAGCCTGCCGCCGGACAGACGCCGGGTGGGTGTGGTCTTCCAACATGCCCATCTTTTTCCGCATATGAGCGTGCAACGTAACCTGTTCTACGGTATGAATCGCCTGCCCAAGCAGGAGCGTAATATCAACTCCGATCATCTCATCAAAGTCCTGCGCATTGATCAGCTGCTCAACCGCAACGTGACCAAGCTCTCTGGCGGTGAACGGCAACGGGTGGCCCTGGGACGCACCATCCTGGCCAATCCCCAGCTCATCCTGCTGGACGAACCCCTGTCCGGCCTGGACAGCACCCTGAAGTATCAGATCATCCCTCAACTTCAGCAGGTCTTTGCCGAGTTTTCCATCCCCATGCTCTTTATCAGCCACAGCCTTCAGGAACTTCGCATGATGACAGAAGAGGTGCTGGTGATGCAACAGGGGAAACTTGCCCAACAACTGGCCACAGAAGAACTTGCCCGGACCAGCTTCGGTACTGGTGGACAGGGATATACCAATCTCCTCCACCTGGATGCAATGGAGGATTTAGGCAAGCTACTCAGCTGTCGCTGGGGAAGCATTCCCATGATGCTGGTCAAGGCCCCGGATCAACGTCCAGGAGAATTCTCTCTGAATGGTCGGGACATCATCCTGTTCAAGAAACACCCTGATGCCTCCAGTGCCCGTAATATGCTTTCCTGCACGGTTCGCAGAACCTATGAAACAAACTGGCTGGTAGGCGTTGAACTGGACTGCAAGGGGCAAACCCTTATAGCGGAGATCGTTCCGCAATCTGTAGAAGAGCTGAATATCCGACCAGGAAAAGAGGTGGTGGCCGTATTCAAGGCCTCAGCCTTTCGACGACTCTATTAATTGGAGCAAGAATATGCGCTTATTTTCAGGTACAATCATTGCTACTCTCTTTATCACGACCTTATTGTTTTCCTGTATCTCCCAGGATGAAAAGCCTCCTCAGCAGACTTCAACAGAAGAGGAAACTGTTTTCATCCATGATATGACAATCACAACAGGCCAGACCCTCTTTGTGCCAGCCTATTCAAAGGTACATTATACTGGCAATAACACCATGAAACTGGCCGTGACTCTGACCATCCATAATACAGACTTCACCCACCCTATTTTCGTTACCTCTGTTCGCTATTATAACACCACAGGCAAGATGGTGCAGGAGTACCGGGAACAACCACTCCGGTTAGGGCCAATGGCAGCAACGGATTTTTTTGTTGATAGTGGTGAGCAAACCGGTGGCGTGGGAACACATTTTATTGTTGAATGGGTTGCAGAACAACCTGTTTACGAACCTGTTGTTGAGGCATTGATGGTGAGCAACTCCGGTACCCAGGGGCTTTCCTTTACCAGCTCAGGCCGGGTAATCAAGCATATCGACATCCCCCCGCCATTCTGATCTGTTGGCAAGGGATCAAGGGATAAAAGTTTATTATAAAAAAAATTATGACAGAACAGAATATCACATATGCAGCTGCCGTCCTGCACAAGGTTGCAGCTAATATCGAAAAGGTTATGAAGGGGCAAACCGATTCCATCCGACTGCTCCTGGCAGGCTTTGCCAGTGGCGGCCATATTCTGCTTGAAGATTATCCTGGCACGGGCAAGACCACCCTGGCCAAGACCCTGGCCCTTTCCATTGAGACCCGTTTTACCCGTATCCAGTTCACGCCTGATCTCCTGCCTTCGGATATCCTTGGTGTGTCCGTCTTTGATCCCAACGATAAAGAATTTCGCCTGCACAAGGGGCCGGTCTTCACCAATATCCTGCTGGCTGATGAAATCAACAGGGCCTCACCCAGGACCCAATCTGCCCTGCTTGAGGCAATGGCAGAAAAACAGGTCAGCATTGATGGCAGTCATTGTCCACTGGAAGATCTCTTCTTTGTTATTGCCACCCAGAATCCGGTGGAATCACAGGGTACCTACCCTCTGCCTGAGGCCCAAATGGATCGTTTTTCTCTCCAGTTCAGCCTGGGCTATATCAGTATAGAAGAAGAAGTGACCATGCTCTCCACCCAGAGCGACCACCACCCCATTGAAGATGTTGCTGCCTGTAGCACAGCTGAAGAAATCCTCATGGTCAAAAAACAGGTTCATGCTCTCCATGTCAGCGAAGAACTCAAGCAGTATATTGTCCAACTGGTGCATGCCACCCGCTCTTCTCCGGGCCTTGTTCTCGGAGCTGGCCCCAGGGCCTCCTTGTCTCTTATGCAAACGGCCCGGGCCCTGGCCTTGTTTGATGGTTTGGACTTTGTGACCCCGGATCATATTCAGGAGCTGGCAGTCCCTGTGATTGCCCATCGCCTGATCCTTGATCCCCAGGCCCGCTTTTCCGGTCAAACCACCCAGGGCATTGTGGAAGAAATCATGGAATCACTTCCTGTTCCAGCATAGCTGGCAGCTCGTTACGCTATGCGATATTTTTTCTATATATCTTATAAGCTCTTTGACGGAGTAAGCAGCTGGCGAAAAAAACACTTTACCTCAGCAGGCCTCCTGCTTTTAGGCGTTCTTGCCGTTTCTGCGGGCCTTGGAGTCAACCCGAGAAGCAGTACCACCTACCAGGTCTTTACCCTTGCCCTGGCGCTTCTCCTTGTTGCCTTCCTGTTCAGCCTCTTTTTTCGAATCCGTATTACCATCACCCGCAAGCTGCCCAAATTTGCCCAGGCAGGCGAGCCCTTAACCTACTCTGTCCAGGTTCACAACTATTCCCCCAAGCAACAACAAGGTCTATTGATTAGCGAGCAGTTTGGTGATCCCCGTCCCACCTATGACGAATTTCTCCGGGCCCGTGAACCAGAGGAAGACAGTCGTAATGCCTGGGACAGAAAAACCATGGTCTATCGTTGGATGTGGCTGGTGTCTAAAAACCGGCAGGCCAAGGGAAAAGAGCACCCTCTGCCCTCCCTGCCTCCGCACGGCAAAGAGCAGGTCCGCATTGAGGTCATGCCCTTGCACAGGGGCTATCTGGAGCTGACCGGTATTACGCTTTCCCGTCCTGACCCCTTTTCGTTGTTTAAGGCCTGTCGTTTTTTACCTAACTATGAACGAGTGCTGGTGCTCCCCAAACGCTATCGCTTACCGGAACTGGCCCTTCCTGGTTCCCATCGCCATCAACCCGGCGGGGTTGCCCTGGCCTCTTCTGTGGGCAATGCTGATGAATTTATCTCTCTGCGCGACTATCGGGCCGGTGACCCCCTGCGACGAATCCACTGGAAGAGCTGGGCCAAGACCGGCAAGTTGATCGTGAAAAATTATCAGGATGAGTTCTTTGTCCGCCACGGTCTGGTGCTGGATACCTTTCAGGAACAGCCCTATAGCCGGGCCTTTGAAGAAGCAGTGTCGCTGGCTGCCTCCTTTGTCAGCACCGTGGAAAACCAGGAATCCCTGCTGGATCTGATGTTTGTTGGCAATAAGGCCTACTGTTTTTCCTCGGGCCGGGGGATATCCCATACAGAAAGCATGATGGAAATCCTGGCCTGTGCCCAGCCCTGTCATGATCGGCCCTTTGCTGAACTTTCCTCACTCCTGCTTAATCATGCCTCTCGGGTCAGTGGTTGTATCTGTATCTTGCTGCGCTGGGATGAAGAACGGCAGGAGATGATAAAAAAAATGCAGGGGCTGGGAGTACCGTTGAAGGTGATCGTGATTACCGAGCAGGTCGATGCTGTGGGTGACCCGGGGCCTATGCAGAGTGATGCAGAGAATTTTCATGTGCTGGTTGCTGGTGAGATGGAGCAAGGGGTAACTGGGTTATAACAAGAGCATGAATGCATTAAACAAAGCAAATACAACAAAAAGATTATAATTTCAAAAACAACCAAGGAGAACATGTCATGAATGTTGAGATCTATGTTAAACCCGAGTGTAAAAACAACAAGAAGCAGATAGAAATGCTGAAAGAGAAAGGGCACAAGGTCACAGTCAAAAACATCTTTGAAGAAGAATGGACAGCGGAAAAGCTGACACCCTTTTTTCAAAACCTGTCTTTTGACAAGTGGCATAATCCCTATGCGCCCAGAGTCAAGAGTGGTGATATTGACCCTGCACGTCTGACACAAGAAAACATCTTTGATGAGATGATCAACGATAACTACCTTATAAGACGCCCTCTTCTTAAAACAGCTGATCGTTATGATTGTGGGTTTGATAGTGAACTTGCCAAGGAGTTGATGGAGAACTCTGACGTTGCTGAGGTGCTTGTCTGCCATCAGGCGGATAATGTTTGTGAGTAGAAGGAGAAGGCTTATACGAATAAAAGGCCGTGAGTCATGTCTGGAATTTCTCCTGAGACAACGGCCTTTGTTCATATTCTTCGCCCCTTCAGCAGCAATTCCCGAACCCCTCTCAAATGCTGAAATAGCATAGTTGAACAAAAATATTTTCGTAAACATTTTTTATTC
>JAABTP010000143.1 GCA_011389815.1 Desulfobulbaceae bacterium
GCTGGAAAAAAAAATTTCGGTAATTAAGTTATCCCGCTTGAATGTTTAGGTGTTTTTTTACGAGCTGAATTGCTGTACTTCAGCGACTTGTTAAATTGACGGAGGTTGCGTGGTAGTAATAACATATATTGCTAAGGGTGGTATAACTGCAAAATTGCATCTCTGAGAAACCCTTTTACTCCAATAGTTATACGAGACCTTCCCGAATATGCACGTAGCTGGCCAAGCTTAAAAAGTTTACATAGGCGGGAATAAGCATCACCTGATTCATACAGCTCTGAACGTGCTCTTAATATGTTCGCACGCGCTGTATAATCTTTAATTGCTTTTTCTATTCCGACCACATGTTCAACGCAAATAACAGAGTCTACTTGCGACGAAAGGTACGAGGCATATTCTGTACAAATTTTGGCTTCCCAATAAAGTTCTTCCAAAGCTGGACGTCTCTTAAACATATCTACAAAACTTTCTTTTGTATTGTCGTAATCTCCTGTCACAGTTTGTGGATGGCGCCGGTAAAGAGCGCTTACCTCACTGAGGATAGAGACTCCACCAATGGCATTGGCGATCATACAAGTCCATTGATCATGCGACTGTTTATTGAAGGATCGATATCGATTTAAAGGTCGCATATTGTAGTCGCACATATGGAATATATCTGCCCGTACTGTTTGAAGAAACCCATGCCACTCAAACAAAAGGCCTAATTGATTATTTTCAAAATATCCGTACTTTTCGCATGCGGGGAATACTACACCTGATGAAATCAAGTTTTTATCTACAAGATAGGCGCTTTGCAAAACTAGATTTATGTTTGGATGTCTCGAAATTTCATCTACAGCACTGGAAATCTTATTTGGAAGCCAAACGTCATCCTGGTCACAGAAACATATCCATTCCCCCGAGCATTTTTTTGCCGCTTTAAAAAAATTTTCGATAGCCCCAATATTTTTTTCGTTTCTAGTTATTAGAACGGGAAATGGCGCCGATTTCGAAAAACTTTCTAATATTGCAACCGTATTGTCATTTGATTGATCATCGCAAACCACAAGCTCGCAAGGAAGAAATTCTTGCTTCGTAAGGCTTTCAAGCTGAGCCGCAAGATAGTCACCACCATTATAAGTGGCCATCGCAATAGAAACTTTTAATGTCATACCGGCTTTACAGCAGTAAGCGTCAGGAATTCGGAACCTCTCAGCCCGAATGGGGGCGTTTTTGGCATTCGCAGCGCATGGTCAGAAGACGGATCATTGTATGCTTTACCCAACTCCAGACGAGCGCTTTTCACTGAAATTGAACCCCATATCCCTGGGCGCTCTATAAACTTGATGTCAATGAAGCCTAGGCGGATAAGTGCTTCCGACAGTACTTTGCTTGTTGGTAAACTCAAGTGACGTGGTGCATCTAAGCCAAGCCAGTATCGTGACCAAAAATGATGCCCAAATGACTCGATGTTTGGAGCGTCAATATACAAAAATCCACCTGGACGCAATAGGATAAAAATTCTCTCCAGCTCAGCGATTGGATCGTGGATATGCTCAATGACGTGCGATAGAGTAATGACATCGAAACTACCGGCTTCTTCAAGAAAAACTTCACTAGAACCAACACGTAAATCAATTGAATCAGTTTCGGTAATTAAATTTTTTATCTCAGGGTCAAGATCACACCCAAAAGCTTGCCAACCACCTTGAGAAACCAATCTGAGAAATCCCAAATTCCCACACCCGATATCTAAAATTTTTGGTGTGGTTCCCATTAGGATTGGTGGAATATAACGCAAGTCGTCTTCAATGATTCTTGTAGTACGAGTTCGAAGGCGTGTCAGATAGAAGCCAGCTCGAATAGACGGTGAAAAGTGAGAGTTATAAATTTTATTCCTATACCCGTTGACCAAAGCTAACCTAAAATACTTTAGCAGACCTTTGATGCCAGAGCTTCCACGTTCAAAACTCGCTGCATGAGTGTAATATTGACGATAAGCAAGGTGTATAGTATCTAGCGTTGGTCTTGGACTTAAATAACCAGACGCACATTCTTTACATTGCAAAAAAGTCCATACGCCTGGAGCTGTTCCGAAAACAATATCAGAAAGACCTTCATACAATACTTGGCTTTTATTTGAATGACACCAAGGACATTTCGCTACTACTTCCAGTCCATTTTCAGGCCAATGCTTTTTGTAATCCATTTTTTTTACCTTGGTTTTTCTAAAAAGTTTCATATTGAATTGCCCCGATTTTATGAAAGACGACTTTTTGAACTTACAGATCAGACTGAATCTTAATCTACCAAATCGGGTTGTAGAGTTCATGTCATTTCAAGATACCGAAATAATCGTGACAATACTGTCCAGCAGAGCATGAAAGCAGGGTATCCAGGCGGATACTGGATGCCAGAATTTCGACAGCCCAGGGATCACCCAGCCTGTCGAAAAACCGCATTTTTCGAGCATTTTAATTTCCCACTTTTAGAAAATTTGATCCGGGTAAATCGCTGATTTTCACTGGCTTACCCTTGTCAATACCCTATCCAAAAACCGGGAAACCATTTTTAATTCAAATGGTTAAAATTCGACAGGCTTAGGCTTCCCCCCAAATTCCATATTTCTTCTGACAAAAAACAGTGGCTTTTTGATTGAGCGCCTGTCTCCCGGCTCCGGCAAGTTCCAGGTCTAAAAGTGCCTCTTGAGCACCGGCTTCACTCGACCTTGGACAAGGTAAGCGCCAAGGGCAATATATTCGGACGCCGTTGCGCGCTAGTTGCGCTGATAACCAGAAATCATCGACAAACCAGGCTTCATCGGGAATATTAAACGCTTCATCATCAAAAAACTCCGGTCTCACCACCACGCCACAAACGCCAAACAATATATCCACATAACCGGGAATAATAATGGGCCTGAAAAGCGGTTTATCAAAGCCAACATTTTTTTCTAAAAATCGCCCAAATCTATACTGTAAATCATGTTTGTGCAGTATTTGTCGCGCACAAGGCCAACCGGGTTTAGGAGCGTCTTTCGTTACGCGGCGACCTAACGTAGCGATTGCTTGAGACTTTCTTTTGGCTTGAATATCGAAAAGCCGTTTCGCCCACCCTGGTGGAAATAGACCGTCATCATCGCAAAATAGAATTTGCACATCTTGACCTCGGAAATCTCGACTGGCCGGTAAAACCTTAGTGGCGGGGCCATAATCTTCATCAATTTGGCAAATGATTACACCTTTTGGAACTTCTGGCAAGCTTCCATCATAGTCAGGAAAACGTCGATATTTTCTGGGAATATATAGACGAATCTCGTCTGCTGCACGTTGTGCTAGCAGTGTTTCCAGTGATGCTTTTAAAAATGGAAACCTTGGGGGGATTATGGATAGTGAAATAATGCGCATAACTTGTTAATTATACCTCAACCAAAGAACCACATGGAATTATTTGAGTTTCCATTATGCTGATACCTTAGTATTACTTTGTTTGAAAGTTTTGAAAACATTGTTTGCAAGATGTTCAATAACATACCAGTCATCGAATTGTGAAATATTAGTCACAACCCGTACAAAGCCTTTTGAGCGAAGTAAGCTATGCATTGCATCACGCTCTGGGCGGAAATTATGCTCAATTGTCATTATTGAAATTTCCCATTCTTCAAAAGGAAACTTGGATAAAATATCGTACTCACTACCTTCTGTATCAATACTAAGATAGTCGATCTTTTTGGGGGCATTGGCACGTTTTAGCAAATCGTGGAGGGATATTGTCTGAACAACATAACTTTTTGCCCCCTTTCTACGCTGTGCATGACGGTCTCTTTCAGCATAATCACCCAATGTCGAAAATCCTGCGTCAATGGCCTCCCAAAAGTCCAGAGTTTGTCCACTTTCTCTCCAGACACAATCATGAACGATAGTACATGTTCGATTCTGTGCAAGTCGTTCATGCCAGACCCTTGCGGGTTCTGCAAGAAGACCATCCCATAACAATTTTTTTTCGAATATCCAGGTATTGTTACCGGAAATGCCATCAGTAGCCCCGAACTCGACGAAGAACCCTTTTTCTTTTTCCTTAAGAACCAAAGCAACGAAAATATCTTGAAATATTTCGGCTTTGGATTGGGGAAGCAGTGCTAAGGCTTGCTTCAAATAGTTATCTTCCAAATGCTCTGTGAAAGATAAGAAGGCTTGATAGCGTAGCAATTGTTGTTCGCTGTAAATAAGGCGATCAAACGTTTCTTGTTTTGTTACTGCAATATTGGCTTTTGCTAGAAGGATTCTAAATTTGTTTAGTAAAAAATTCATAATCGCCAGGGTTCCTGAATGCAGAAATAATATCTATAATCTATTTCGTCGCGGCATATAATTTTGAGTTAAAGTTTCATAACAATAAAATATCAGTAAAAGCATTGTTTTTTTCTAGCGATAACGCCAGTTCAAAAAGGTTTTTTTGGGTAATAGGCGTGAGAAATATAGAACGACTTTCTAGGTCACAGTATTTTGAATAACCACTCTCGCTTATAAAATTAATGAGGTGTTCAAAAGTACCATTTGCTTTTAGGTCTTGCGGAGTAAATTCGAAGACGAGCGGCCACACTTTTCCAAGTGACTTTGTGGCTCCAGAAAGTACATCTGCTTCAAAGCCCTGCACATCAATCCAAATAATACCTTCGATATTTTCATCATCAGGAAGAAAATCGTCAAAACGGTGAACGGGTACGGAAATAGTTTGTGCAGAGGAATTCTCTTGTCCTGTAAATATCTTGTGATCCCCATGATTTTCTGCATTGAGACTCAATTGTGCAATCCCATTCTCTGCGCCTAAAGCGATCTCATGGCATTCTATGAGGTTCTCGACATCATTCAATATCGTGTTAATCCGTAACAGGCGAAAATTTTGTGGGTCAGGCTCAAATGCAATTGCCCGTTTTACATAGCCTCTAGTAACCGCAGGGATACATATTGGGCCAATATTCGCTCCGACATCAAAAAGCAGTTGTGGTTTTCGCCCCCCACGTTCTGTATCAATAATCTGCATAGCCCGTTCAAACTTTTGAAAATCAAAATATCCTCGAGAATAAAGCAATCTGCCGATAATTTTGTCTGTGGTTTGGACGACATAATTTTCATTTGCGTGGTTGCTTAAAGCATAAGTTGAGTCTAGTTCGTCAAAGTGGTGACGACGCCAATACATTGATTTAAGACGTGAGAGGTAGAGTCGGCAAATCGCGCTGACTAGTGAAGACTTTATTTGACGTGCAAATCTAACACTTGAGACAGCCCCTGGGATTCTCTTTAAAAATTCGCGCATTTGTGATAATTTTTGATGCATTTTCTCTTGGTTTCCGATGTTATCGTGCTTCGGTCAATTGCCCCATCGCCTGCTTAAACACCGGATTCAAACTATCAAACCCCCGATAATCTAACCCTACTTCCCGACAATGTTTGCGACGCGCCTCCGGTTCCATTTCCAAAAAGCGCTTTATAGAAGGCCAAGCTGCCTTAACGTACTCTTCTTTAAAATCCTCTACTACGACGCCGACACCCAGTTCTTCGGCGACCAGATAATCTTCAGATACGCCCTTCGTAATCAAAAAAGGCAAGCCTGCGCACAAATATTCACCGACTTTGATGTTGGAAATAAACTGCTTGGATGGGCCGGGCGGTACGGCGATAACGGCGAAATCCGCCGCAAAGTAATAGTGATGAATATCGGCATAATCACTATGACAAATGGTATAGGTACCGCGTTCGACACCTGCTTTGTCAAACATCGCCAGCACTTCTTCATCTTCATGCGGGGTGACGATTAAAAAGTGTAAGCGCGGTTCTAATTCACGCAACCAACGGTACATCCAGGCGGTTTCTTCATAATAATACAGGCTACCAAATTTGCCAGGATAAAACAACACCCACTGGTCGTCATTTAAACCCAGCTTAGCACGCATGGCATCACGCTCATGCTGATTAAAGGTAAATTTACGGTCATTGGCCACGGTGGCGATTTTAAAAAACTTGCCTTTGACCTGCCAAGTTTCTTCAACTCGTTGGCGCATAAAGCGCGTACCGGAAGCAATGGCCGTGGCGTAGCGGGCAGCACGATATTCCAGGGCATGGGAAATTTTGTATACCAAACTGTCCTCGGCCCACATGCCGTTGTCAATGGCATATTCGCTGTGCGGTTCAAACTGATACAAAAACAACCGCATCCCCAATAACCGCGCATAAAGATAGGCATACGTACCCGCGACCGAACCCAGGGTGACAATATGGCGATAGCCCTTGGCGCGTAGTGTCGTCACGGCCAGCAAACCCGCCCAGATGTCTTTTAGTTTACTACGGATACCGGTACCGGGATGCCAGGTGAGTTGCGTCCATTCAAGCCCTTGCGCTTTCCAGCTTTCAACAATGCGTTTTTGCTCGTCGCTCAAGGGAAAGCGACTGTCTTCATAAGTCACCACATGAAAGCGGATATCGTTGTCGGGATTTTGCAGGTAATCGTTGATGTATAACCAGAAGTTACCCTGAATCAGGGCATCGAAAAAACGATTGTAAAGAAAAATCACGACTGTCTTTGGTTTGTCCATGAAAAAGTATCGCTGTCAGTCGGTCATAAGTTGATGTTGTTGCAAAAGCGCAAATATTTTATCAAGCTGCTTATCATATGTGTTTTCCAAGGCAAATGCCCTGCGCTCAGCCTGTTTTTCCTCGCTATTATAATACGAAAGGTTGTTTAAAACTTTTTTAAATACCGCTAAGTAATCTTGCGAGTCGTCCACCATTTCTAGTAAATGGCGCTTATTTTTGTATTCATCGGTATAGGTAGTCACAATGGTTTTACCACTGGCTAGGTATTCCATGAACTTGTGTGGACTTGCCTGGTCTCTATACCGTGCTGCTTGATACGTCACTAGCATAATATCCGCCCGTTCAAGAATCGGAAGGATTAAATTACTTTTTACTTTACCCCACCAGTTGGCATTAGGCAGATTACCTGCCAATTGCCGGAGCCTTCCGTCTTCTCGGTATCCACCGACAAAATGGAATTGTACTTGGGGAAACTGCCGAGCTATATCAGCAAGTAACTCCGCATCCAGATACAGCATGTCCAAATTACCAATGTACACTGCATGAGGATAATTCGAGGTAAATCTATTTAATTGGCTATTCGTCAAGGCTTCTGGCTTTTCAACAGCAGCCAAGCCATGATGAATTTTATATGTCTTTGGATTATATGGAATTAGTCGCTCTTTGATGAAATCCGTGGTACAAAAACAAATATCCGCCGTGGACGCCGCAACTTCGGGGTTGAAATCTTGATTCAAATCAACCTGGTGGTAGATCTTTAAACGCTGCCCTGCAAAGCGCATATCAAAAAAGCGTGAGTTTTCAAATAGCCATATGGTGTCTATGGTGTATCCAATTTCATTTTCTAGTTTCTTTAGCCAACGTCTTTCAAGACAATTTCGTAACAAGGCTGGGTAATAGCGTAAACCACTGGCAATTTGTGCTGAAGTAATGGTGTAAAGGTTTTCTTGTATTTTGGTTGTTTCTGTTTGTTGTTTACTGTTATCAAAAGGGTTTAGGAAGTAGACGGTGAATCCTTGTTTGGCAAGGGTGAGTGCGTAATGGTGCTTGCTCACTGTGTGGGCTTGCCAAGGTTCGGGGGAAATAAGGAGGATGGTGTTCATTGTATAGTCCTAGTATGTAACATCTACACATATACTTTGCGCGGTCACGTTTTCGGATTTTCGATTTAGAGTGGTTGGACGTGCCAAGCTACAATTCGGCGCTCCAAAATCGGAAAATTTGACCGTTCGGAGTATATGTCGAAAAATAAGCAAGAGCGTTTTCAATGCGTTATAAAATTGACGCGTTTGCATTTATGTATACCGGGGCGATAGCCGATTGTGCAATTCAAAATTGTCCTAGTCAGTTGAAAATTTATAGATTTTCTATAGAACAATTCTTAGTAACAACAAATAAGTTTTCTGAAGGCAAAAGGCCAAATTTGTTACTGCCAACATTAAAAATATTTTCATTCTCCCAATTGAATTTATTAACTGTAAATCCATGGCTTTCAAGTCTACTTTTATAATCAAGTGCATATATTCTTACATGATCAGATTGACCGAATTTAATCTCTCTATCTGATGGTGAGGTTACTGTAAAATCCTCATACGTTTTTTCAAGTATTCCAGAAATTGGAACCTGAAGAATTCCCCAACCCTCGTTCTTTAATACTCTGTGTAGTTCTGTCATTGCCTTTCCGTCATCTTCTATGTGCTCCAAAACATGATTACAAATAATGACATCAAATGTTTCATCTGGAAAATCAATATTTGTGATGTCCATTTTTTTCATTACATTTATGCCGCTAATATCAGTAGTTAAGTAATCAATATTGTTGTGAATTTTAATAATTCTACATAATTCCATTTCTGGTGCTACATGTAAAACCTTTACTTCTTTTAAAAAGATATTTGTTTTATGTTTTAAATAAAGATATACAAGCCTCTCTCTATCAGTAGAATTGCAAACGGGGCATATGACATTTAATCTATACCCACCTCCGATAACCTTTTTTTCTTGTAATACACTAAAATTATAGCCAAAAGGAAATAGCTTTCTCAAATTTGAATTACACAATGGACATTTGAATTTGAATCCGAAGTATCGTATTTTGTTTAACTCTCTTGTATATTTCACAATGCTTATCTCTTGATAGTTTAATGTGTCAAGGTTGAAAATAAGGCAATTTTCGCAATACCGCAAAACTCGCACAGTAGCTTCAGGCAGCAAGCTTATACCACTGTTCCTTGAGCTTGTTTAACTGCTT
>JAABTP010000144.1 GCA_011389815.1 Desulfobulbaceae bacterium
TGTGACCCTTAAACTATCGTGATCTTCTTTTTTTGTCCAATCTTTTTTTGTGAGGAATGAGGGGGGTGAACGGTTACTACTTGTAATCTCATCTTCTGTAAAAAAAATGACTGAAGACGACTGAGAAGGTAGCATTATCTTGTCGTTTGATCGTTGTAATTGAAAGCGGCAAAAAATAAAATGCAAAATTGGTAAAAATAATTTTACAATCCGCCAAGAATCTTTTAATATAGGAAGCGAGGTTATAGAGTAACTCTTTATTTTAGAAAACTTTAAAGGAGGAAGAAAATGTTGGACAAGATTAAATCAGGAACAATCAGAGTTGCACTGGCACTGGCATTGGTTGCATCTGCGTACACCATGAGCAATGCTCAGTCTGTTGATATTCCGTTACCTGTGAGCGATCCGGATATCCAGGGAGTAGTAAATCCTATCAAGAATGATCCGATGGTAAAATCAGTGATGAACGGTGTTCGAGATCAAGTCATCACCGATATGACAAACCGTCCTCTTGATCAACTGCCGCTGTATACTACAATTATGGGAAAAATGCAGCCAATGATGATGCAGAAGATCATGGCGGTTCAGGCCCAAGGGTTGAAGAATCCGAATGGTGGCATTCCGGGTATGATAGCTCCTCCCCCTTTCTAAGTCGCTGAACGATGCAGTGAGATGATTCTTGCTGTATCTTGCGGCTAAGATTATTACAGATATCGTACAGGAGTGATAAGAAATACCTTCTGTACGATTCTGTACGAATGTACAAAAAATATTTAAATTTTAATGCCCTGAAAGGTTACTCATGTCATATTAAGCAAGGGATATAGAACGTTATCGTAATAACTTTCCAAAATGAATATAACGAATAGTTTTCATTAAAAAAAGGAGATAGAAATGCTGAAACTGAAAAAAATATCTGTTAAACTCGCCTTGATTGTTTCCTTTACAGCATTTTTTGCTGTTCAATATGCCCAAGCGCAGAGTATAAAACTTCCATTGACCATTGATGATCCAGACATCCAGAATGTAGTGGAAGACATTAGAATGAATGTTGGCCCAAATCCATCTATTATCCAAGAAATGATGATAAAGACAAGAGATATTGTAAAAGCAGAACAGGTCAAGAGGCTTCCTTTGATGCCACAGTTCAGAAATACAATAGGTAATGCAGTCAGTACCAAAGTAATGGCAGCGACCCGGACAGCGACTATGAATGCGCAGATGAACGCAATGCAGGATCCAATGAACCCTGAGGGCGTACCAAATTTTATTGCACCGAAATTTAACTTTGAATAATAGTTCTTGTTTTAAGTTGAGAGGCCACTTTCGCAGAGAGCGTGAGTGGCCTTTTTTTATTTTTTCTCTCTTGATTTGGGAATTGCCGTAGGAGCGAACCTGTTCCGTCCTTTTTTACTCACCTCAAGTTGACGATTCCTTTAATAGAGTATTTTGAAAATCTGCGTAATCCCTTCCAGCAACCCCATGGTTGGCCGTGAGACCAGCTTTTCATCAACAAGAAAGATCTGGTTATTCTGTACTGCCTTAATAACCTGAAATCCAGGCTCATTACGGATCATTTCCGTGGTCACCTTATTCATCCGTCCTTCTTGAGCCAGAAAGACGTCTATTTTTTTTGCCTTGGAGAAAATACGCTCCTTCCCATAGGCTGCAATGTTGCTTTTACGAACCTGGACCGCATCCTGGGCCACATTGATACCACCAGCAGATTCCAACACAAATATTGTCATGGATTGGAGGGCAAAGGTTTTCATTCGTTTGTGGATAGATTCAAAATAGACTTTTTTCCTCTTCTCTTCTGGGATACGTTCTACCTGGCGGTTGATTTCTACAAGACCAGCACCAAAACGGGCAATCATGTGTGAGGCTTCTTCCGGGTGTCCGCTGAGAATACCCAGATATTCCCAATAGCGGAACATCTCATCCACTGAGGTAGGTTGCAAGGAGACCACTGCCACGTTGCTTGCCTCAAGGCGTTCCACTATTTGTGGATATGCTCGACTATGCATGGGACGAATCAGCACCAGATCCGGCTTCAGGGCCAAGAGCCGCTCAGGATCATCACGAAAGCTGAGTTTAGGGAGATCCGGCAATTGCTTATCACTCCGCCCTATGGCAATGATTTGTGAACCAGCCCCCATATCAATCAGGTTACGGGTATGTGCTCCGTATAAGGAAATGATCCGTTGAAAGGGCTTGTCCGGCTGAATCACCTTGCCGACCTTATCAATAATAGGAGTGCCAAAGGCCGGAACTGTGAGCAGGCAAGAAAACAGGAAAGCAATAAGATAATGTTGCAACATTTTTTCCTCGTTGGTTTTTGGAGACTCATGAAAATTATTTATTCGATGACTAAGCAGGGAGTCGGTAACTCACTTGGTTGCAGGCGGAAAAGGCATCCTTCCGAACCTGTGCCTCCACGCCGTACACTTTCTGGATAATGTCAGGCCGCAGCACTTGGTCAGTGGGGCCTTGACAAATAATTTGTCCGTTTTTTAAGAAGATTAACTCATCACAAAAATACGTTGCCAGGTTTAAATCATGGATTGCAGCAACCACTGTCAAACTTTGTTCAACAACCCGGCGACGAATCAGGGCAAGGATGGACAGGGAATGGTAAATATCTAAGTTAGAGGTGGCCTCATCAAGGAGTAATACCTCTGGGTCCTGGACCAAGGCACGGGCCACAGCAACCCGCTGTTTTTCTCCGCCTGACAAACGGGTGACTGAGCGCGATGCAAATCCTGCCACGCCCATCTCTTCCATCACGGCATCAACCAGGGCATGCCCTTGGCTGGTCAGAGAGGCAAAGCGGCCAAGATGGGGGTGGCGTCCCATCTCCACTACTTCCCGGACTGAGAAACCAAAGCGAACCTGGAAATCCTGGGGTACCTGAGCGACCCGTTTTGCCAGTTCCCGTTTCTGCCATTGATACAGTGGAGTTCCACGATACAGCAGGTCTCCCTTATCAGGGGGGGATAACCCACAGAGCAGATCAAGCAAGGTGGTTTTTCCACTGCCATTAGGGCCGAGGATGCCATAACATTTGCCCGCAGAAAGGGCGAGCTGTATCTCTGCTAACACAGGTTGATTTTTGTAGGCAAAATCGACCTGGTCCAGCTGCCAGAGAATATCAGAAGAAGAGTCAGCCATTTTCCTGCTGTCGTTTCTTGAAGATATAGGCAAAAAAAGGGCCACCGATAAGGGCTGTCAGTACACCAATGGGAACTTCGGCAGGCAGCACTGCCCGGGTAATTGTATCAGCCACCAGCAGGAGCAGACCGCCGCCCAAGGTAGAAAGGATGATCAACTGCCTGTTATCCGGGCCCAGAAGATGGCGGAGAAGGTGGGGCACAATGAGCCCGACAAAGCCAATGATGCCTGAGACTGAAACACAGAGTGCAGTCATAAGGGAGCAGGTAATGAGAAGAACCCAGCGCAGGCGGACAGTATTGATACCAAGGGTGATGGCAGCCCGTTCTCCAGTGGCCATGATGTTAAGATCACGGCTATAAAAGAGACAAACCGTCATGCCGATCAGGATGGCAGGCAGCAGGAGAAGAATATTCTGACGGGAAATCCCGGACAGGGAACCCATGAGCCAGAAAATAATAATGCCGACCTGTTCATCAGCAACGAATTTGAGAAAACCTATGGCTGCGGAAAGAATAGCGGCAACAATCACGCCGGATAAAATCAGGCTGGTTGAAGAAAGGCGGCGGTCTTCAGAAGCCAGAGCCAGTACTGTGAACAGGGTTCCGATACTGCCCAAAAAGGCAAAAAGTGGCACAGAAAAGCTTGTTGGCAGCATCCAGCCCACAACCTGAAGCACAATAACTAAAGAGGCACCAAAAGCGGCCCCGGAAGAAATGCCCAAGGTGTAAGGATCAGCCAGTGGGTTGAGAAGAATGGCCTGAAAAACCGTGCCACAGAGGGCCAGCATGCCTCCGACCAGCACTGCCGCCAGGATACGGGGGAGGCGTACATCCATGACCACTGCTGTCACAATCGGGTCCATAGCCATATCTCCGCTTCCCAATGAAAGGGCATGGGTTATAAGCTGCAATACCGTTGCAACCGGGATCTCCATAAATCCCATTGTTGCTGACATCACAATGGAAATAAGCAGGAGAAGGAGCAAACCTGCTCCTGTGATAAGTGTAGATACCGGTCGTGCTGCCATAGATTTACCTTTGTCCACTTGTACGCAACCTTACTTCAGCACGATATCTGCATCAGCGGCCGCATCAGCAGCATGCTGAACAAAAATATCAGCAAAGGCATCCAGTTCACCAAGGCCTTTTTTGACCGTAATAACTTCAAAGCCTTCCTTTTCCAGGGTCATCTGCCAGGATGGTTTCTCGACATCAGTGCCAGTCATATCATTCATGGCATGATCTCCGGCCACAACCATGCAAGGTTTCAATATTACTTTTTGTATCCCGCCTAATTTCAGCTTGTCAATCACATCTTCAAGCGAGGGAAAACCCTTTACATTTCCTATCAGGATGACTGTTTCCGGGGAGCGTTCACGCATCCGGTGGGCAAGCTCAAGATAAGCACCTCCAGAGGGAAAATGTTCATTACCGTGTCCCATGTAGACCAAGGCAGCGTTTTCTTTGGCTGCCATTGCCAGGTCTTTGTCCAGGGCCTTTGCGGCTGCGCTAATATCCTCAGCATAGGGATGATCAAACCCATAGGTGCCCAGAGCAGGGCGTCCCAACACGACTTTATGAAACGGCTTGTATTTTTTCTTTTTTACCGTGCCCATGCGCATCAGGCTATCCACATAAGTACCAAGATCAAGGAATTCTTCTCCCATGGCAATGTGAGTGGGCTGCAGAATAATGGTGTCGTAGCCGACGTTTTGCAGATCAGCAATGGTGGCAAGCACAGTTTTGACGTGCAATACATCTTCCGGGATTTCAGGATGGGCCTTGCTGTAGGTCGGGTCTTTGGCCCGGTCCTGCCATATTTTGCGGATGATGTTGGAGGTAAAGGCGATTTTTACCGGGGTTTCCGGGTAATTTTCCATCATCCTGGTTCGGATGTTGAGCAATCCTTGCAAGGCAGGCTCAACAGTGGTGCCAAACATGGCTAAGACAATGGCGTTTTTATGCTCCACCTTCCATCCCTTGCTTGCAAAAGCAGTTGGTGTACTGCAAAGCAGTACAAGCATAATGAAAAAAAGGTAACTCCACGGGAATCTCCCTGTGCTGCTGGACCGGGGGATTCTGATGCGCGCAGAGCATAAAAAATCCCGGACCAATTAAAAAATTGATCCGGGATGTCCCTTTCTACCCAGATAACGTCCATATTGTTCATACCTTTGCCGAGGTGTTTGAACATTTTTCCAGGCAGGTTTTCTGACTTCCGGTTCGTCCTTCCCTGCGCCTTCCCACCTTTTTAAGGCATTGACATCATGCAGAGTTGTCTCCGGTTACAGCGGCGGGCCCGTCCCGGATTTACACCGGGTTCCCTTTTCATCCGCTTTATTTATGAAAGCGGACACCTGAAAGCAGGTGGTAGTTTAGTCAAGGGATGGGGGGAAGTCAAGCGGAAGTGTTTAACTCAATTTGGGGGTTGCCCTTTATTATCGCTTATCAAACCGACCTTGCGGAATCCCGTTGTTTTTTGTACACTCCTGCTGTTCTTTTCTTGTTTCCGTTATTTTTATCAAACAGAGACCCTGTGAGGTTCTATGTCCGGTTCAACTGAGTTTCTGCTGTATGTCACGGTGTATCGCCTGAGCGTGCTGGCGATAGGTGCGCTTTCTATTTATCTGGGGTTCCGTCTGTTCAATCGTCCTGCCGAGCTTGCCCGTTCTGGAATGGGGACGGCTTCAGCAGAGGTCGAGTCAAGCCTGTTTACTTTGCGCATGACTGATTTCTGGCCTGGAGCCTACTTTGCCCTGTTTGGCACGATCCTGATTGGGATTATGCTCTGGCAGGGGCCGCCGCAGATGAAGACAGAGGAGGTTCATGAGAAAACACCTACTGGTGAAAAAACAACGAGCAAAGCAGAGGTTCGCCTTGATCCTCATGTGCAGCTTGATGGATCGTCACGTCAGGAAAGAGCTGAGAGCGAAGTCGCTCTTGATCAGGAATGGGCAACGCTGGACAAACCCGGCATGATTTCTGCTGATGCCGCAGTACACTTGGCGAATATTGCCAGGGTGTGGCAGAAAGAAGGACGTATCGGCGAGGCCCTGGCTATGGCGCGACTGGCCTATTTGTACGGGCCGGAGATCAACAGGACTGCGCATCTTTCTCTGCTTGCGGAGTTGTTGGCAGCAAACGGAAGAACTCAGGATGCAGCTGATGCCCGTGCCGCATTGGAAAAACTGCGGCAAAAGGGAGAAGGGGCAGGGGAGTGATCATGTTGAAAAGATTGCTGTGTATTTTTTTGGTTATTCTGATTTTTGCTGGTTCGGCAGTTGCTTCTTCCTTTGGTCGTTTTCATGCTTTGGTGATTGGCAATCAGGATTATAAGTATCTCACGCCGCTGAAAACACCGAGAGCAGATGCTCTGGCAGTGGCTGAGGTATTGGAAAAACAGTACGGCTTTGAGGTTGAATTGCTTCTGGATAAGACGTGGCAGCAGACTATGGAAGCTATAACCGGACTGCGCAGTACGGCAAACCGCGAATCGGACAACCTGCTGATTTACTATGCCGGTCACGGGTATCTCAACAAGAAGACCGGTGTTGAATATTGGCAGCCGATTGATGCGGCAAGAGACAATGATATTTTCTGGATTCCGACATCAAGAATTACCAGTATGCTGAAGGAAATTCGGGCCAAACATGTGCTGGTGGTGGCGGATTCCTGTTATTCGGGCAGCCTGTTGACACGGGATTCCGGGGCGAAACTGCCGGACGGGTCAGGATTGGACGAACTGCTCCGGCGAATGCAGGAAAGACGTTCCCGCACTGCCTTGACCTCGGGCGGTGAAGAGCCGGTGTGGGATGCCGGAGGAGGGAGTCATTCAGTTTTTGCCAAGGCATTTCTTGATGCTTTGCGGGAGAATCAAAAAATTCTGGACGGGTATACCATTTTTGACCTGATCAGGCGACCGGTGGCTTTGAATGCTCCGCAGACACCTCAGTACGGGGATATTCGGATGACAGGGCATGAGTGGGGGGACTTTCTGCTGGTGCCCAAGGCGTTGCAGGAACAGAAGGAGCCTCCTCCTGTGGTGACACAGACAGAACAACGCAGGAGGGATGATTTTGCGTGGCGGGGAAATAATAAATAGGCTGCGCAACGTAGTGGAAAAGTAGAACCTGTTCGCACTTCCGTACCGCAGCAGGACAGGACAATCGGGCAATATATTGATCACGGCGATGGCACGATAACGGACACAAAAACCGGTTTGATGTGGAAACGCTGTTCAGAAGGTTTGTCCGGTGATAACTGCGAAGATGGCGAGGTCAAAACGTATACATGGGATGATGCGATGCAGCGTTTCAAGAATGTTGAATATGTAGGCCATGCTGATTGGCGGATGCCAACCATTGATGAGCTGAAAACCTTGGTGTATTGCAGTAAGGGAAGAAAAGACCAAGAGAGTGGTTGGTGCAACGAGGGTTCTGCAAGGCCGACGATCAATCAGCAGGTTTTTCCGAATACAGTAGCTGATTGGTACTGGTCCGGGTCGTCGTTTGCCGACCTCTCGGTCAGCGCATGGTACGTCTATTTCAGCAACGGCCTTTCCAGCGCCTCCAACCGCAACAACAACTATGCGGTTCGGTTGGTGCGCGGCGGACAGTGATTTTGTTTTTTTGCCTTTCCCAAGGGGCGAGTGATGCACGGGGTGTTACCCCGTGCTGGAATTGTATAACCCCTTCGGGGTATGTGGAATCCGGCATTTCGCCGTCAGGGCACGGCACGCCGTGCCCCTACGATGACGATGGCACTATGCCCCAAAGGGGCTATATGTAGCCAGCCCAAGGTAACACCTTGGGGATTACATCCCGTCACCAGGGGAGCATCTTGCGTCACCAAGGGCGAATGATTCTCCCTTTGGGGATTATGTCGCGTCACCAGGGGCGAATGATTCTCCCCTTGGGGATCATGTCCCGTCACAAGGGGATCGTCCTGCGTCACAAGGGGATAATGTCGCGTCACAGGGGGATCATGACCATCCCCTTATGAATGATGATGAATTTCTGTCGAATCATGACAAAATACTACCGAATAATGACAAAAATATTGCGCACCGTCATTATTTCCTGTCTCTGCATGATGCAGCGATAGGTACGAATCATTCTGCACCGTCGAAGAATGGTGCTGCGATACATCAGAACGATCCAGAAATACCGCAGGGTGATCCGACGACAGGTTCAAACGATTCAGCACTGCCGCAGAATGATGCTGCGACAGATCAGCAGACTCCTGCACAGGCACAGAATGAATCTATGCAGAGCCGGGGTAATCCCGCAACACCACGGCATAATGCCGCAATGGGGCTGACGTAACCAGCCTGGGGAGCAACCTTGAGTACCTTATGCCGTCTTTACAGCTGAAGCAGACTCGTATTAAATAAAGTGAGGGGCTTCTTGATTATGTTGTTGCAGCACCGACAGAAAAGAGACAGATGGAGCGACCCGTCTGCTCGCTTCCCAGACATGCTGATCAGGATGTATATCGCGGGAGCATTCCCAAAAAGTAGGAATGTATTTTTTTTTGGCTGTTGCTCTGTTTTTGCAAGACATCAGGATCAATTT
>JAABTP010000145.1 GCA_011389815.1 Desulfobulbaceae bacterium
TACATTTTATCCTTAAAAATTAATATATTAATTTTATATCAAATGCTTTTTTATTGCATTAGCTTCACGGATTCAGGGACATATCTATTGAAATAGAGAAGAGAGGAATCGAAAAAATAGGCATCTTGGTAGATGCAGACAATAAAGGCGTTCAGGAGAGACTAACCCTTGTCAATGAATCTTTGAAAACATTTGACGGTGCATTATGTATAGAACGAGTTAACCAGTGGGTTGATTCACAAACTTTGGGTGTCAAGGTCTCGTGCCATATTTTGAATGTTGATGGTTATGGGGAGCTAGAGACTTTATTACGGTCAATCAAAAATAGAGATTCGACTTTTGCGGATTGTTTAGCCGCCTGGGAAGAATGCTTACGGGGAAACAATAAGGAAATAACAAACAAAGAGCTTGATAAATTTTGGGTTCAAATTTATCAACGTTATGATTCATGCTCAAAAAAAGAAAAAAAGCAAGCCGGTAGAAAATGTGATTTAAAAGCAAGTCTAGAAAAAGATATCTGGGATTTTTCATCCCCTCGCTTGGATGAGCTAAAATTTTTTTTAAAATCTTTCGATACAATATAGCTTTCTGGCTTGACTTGATAATTAAAAATGTAAACAGATTTATTTTACTACCTTCCTTACAGCATTACCTCCCCCAGCGAAGTAACTTTTTCCCCCTGACGTAAATAGGGGACGTACCCCGTTAAAAGGAACAAGTCGCATAAGAGATGATGTTTGTTACTCCCAACTTCCTACCTATTACACAGCAAAATCAATGCAATCCACTTGATTATAATTTCCCTGTGCTCTCTGCATACCGCATGATATCATCTTTTACATTGCAAGATTATCCCATATATGGGATATATAAAATATGGATAGAAAAGATATTAAAATGGTTGTCTGGGTAGGATCATCACTTGAAGATTTAAGATCTTTCCCGGACGCAGTAAAAGATGAAATCGGATATAAATGGGAAATGAAATTAAAAAAAGCTCAGGCAATGTATTCAAAGATTTAGTGCTGGATAACCCGGAAGAACGTCTTGCAAAAGCCAAGATCGCTTCCATGATTTACGATATTATTGAAGAGCGAAATTTAACTCAAAAAGAAGCTGGTCTAATATTAGGAGTGAATCAACCTAAAATATCCGCTCTAAGAAATGGCAAACTTGACGGATTTTCAATGGACAGACTATTTTCTTTTTTACGTGCTTTAGATCAAGATGTTGATATTGTAATCCATCCTAAAAAGCAGCATGAAGCCCGTCTTAACCTTGCTTATGCAAATGGATAGGCAATCCAGAAAGTTCCTCCAGCCCATAAGGAATAAACAGGGGACGTAAGAGATAAATCTATAACCCACCTTCCCACCTGTTACCCGGCAAAATCAATGCAACTTACTTGATTATGAATTTCCTGTGCTCTGCACTCCGTATAAATTGATGGAGGATGAAAATGAAAACAACAGAACTGAAGTTGGATAGACCAGAGGAAATATGAAACAGATTCAAGAAATCAGCAGCTGGATAACATACGGCAAGGTTGCAGGAAATCGTATTTCTGTCGATCTTCCAAAAGGGTTTGACGCTCAGGAAGTGCAGATCATAATTATACCGAAAAAGAAAGTTTCCCGCCCGGCACGAGACGGATGGAAAAAAGATTTTCAGTCAATTTCGCAATGGGATATTTCAGAAGATGATATAAACGTGAGATCATGGCCGATAACAGAGTTCTGACAGATACTTCAGTAATAATTGATTTTCTCAGAAAGGCGGATAAACAGAATTCGGCACTTTGGAACATAAGAGAAAAAAACGAATGTTTTATGTCGTCCGTGACTCTGTTTGAATTGCAGTGCGGAGCAAAGACAGAAAAGCATTTCGAAGACATCGTAAAACTGCGCAGATGGATTGACACTGTTTCTTTTGACGATGAGGTCGCCGAAATTTCATCAAAAATATATCAGAGCCTGAAAAGGGACAACATGATGATTGAATTCAGAGATATTTTTATTGCAGCCACTGCGGTCGCTATGAATCTCCGTATCGCAACATTAAACAGAAAGCACTTTGAAAGAATCAGCGATATAGTATTACTAGAAATCTGACGAGAATCGAAGAAGGTATATGCCCAGCAAAATCAATGCAACTTACTTGATTATGAATTTCCTGCGCCCTGCACTCCGTATAAATATGAGCAGGACAGTGGCTCTCTGTATAAACCACACCGTTTTTTCCGACTTTCGGACAACACCTATTATAGGCTATTAACCTTTTAAAACTCAAGAGGTACTTACATGAAAGAGTATAATGTAGTCATCATATCCGGTTCAGACAGCGATCTGCCGCATATCAAGAAGATTCAAAGTGAATTAGCGAAATTCACAATTGAATCAAATATCAGGATCTGTTCCGCTCACAAACAACCTGTTGCCTGTGAAAACATGGTCAAAGAACTTAATGAATCTTCCGTACCGAGCATCATTGTTTCCATAGCTGGTGCCACCGACGCATTATCCGGTGTCTTGTCATTCCACAGTGTCCATCCGGTCATCAGCTGCCCCCCGGATAAGAACAATCACTTTTCATGCGTGGACAATCCTCCGGGCAGTTCAAACTCATTGATTCTCCGACCGGCAAATGTAGCGAAACATATCGCCCAGATGTTATGTCTGATTAATGCGGAGTTCAAGAAAATCGTTATGAAAAAAAATAACGAAAAAATTGCCACATTAATAGAGGCTGATAAGGCCAACAAAGCATAAGCAAAAGGTCGGGGACAGAGTCTCCGACCTAATAAAAATCTCACTCCAAGGGCTATGCGAGTACATATCCATCAGCAGACACAATACTTGGGATAATCAGGAGGTAAAGCACATGAAAGATCATAAACAATACATACGACACAGTATCATCTTGTATTTTCTCAAAATTGTAGCAATATTACTTTCTGTACAACTCTTGACCGCCTGTGCCGTAAATAAGCAAAACGATGTGCCCCAGGACCAGTTTACTATTGTCGCTATTCCAGATACGCAACGATATTACAGAGCTGAAAAAGGGAAAGCGTATTTTGCCAAGCAGATGGATTGGATTGTAAAGAATGCTTATAGCAAAGATGATCCTCAAGACAGCGTACCCTTTAAAAATATTGTCTTTGTGACGCACCTGGGTGATGTTATTGAAGATGGCATGGGAAATGAAAACCACCCTGAATGGCTAGACTCATTACAGCACATGGGCAAGCTGGATAATGTATTACCGTATTCAGTTGCATTGGGAGATCATGATTATAACGGCAATGAACGCCCGGTTGATGGTCATTCTGCATTCGTCAAATATTATGGGCCGGAACGGTACAAAAAGTATAGCTGGTACGGAGGAAGCTCAAAGAAAGGAACCAGTCATTATCAGTATTTTTCAGGTGCTGGCATAACTTTTCTCCATATAAATATTGAAGTTGATGCCCCTGATAGCAGTAGATTTGCAAATGAAGATGACCAGCTCAAATGGGCCCAGAAGATATTAGATGCCAACCCAAACACCCCAACAATTTTAACAACTCATGCGTATATAACCGATGAAATGTACAAGGGTGCCAATGGAAAACAGGTACCTGATGATGCTGGTGGTCGTTTTGTCGGACATGAGCCAAGCCCAGAGGTGGGTAAAGCTCCACGACAAAATGAGATACGGCGAGGAGGGCTTGCTATCTGGCGCGATCTGGTGAAAAAAAACAAGCAGATTTTCATGGTACTGGGTGGCAATTATCATGAGTACCTGAAGGACCAAGGGGGGCGTGAAGCTGCTCTTGGTGGGGAATACCATCAGGTGAGCATCAACAATTTTAACCAGCCTGTCATTGAGGTGCTGGTCAACTATCAGGACTATAAAAATGGTGGTGACGGATTAATCCGGTTGATCAATTTTGATCTTGAGAACAATACAATCCAGTTTCAAACCTATAACACCTTTGAAGACCGCTTTCGCCGTATAAATCTCCAGCCTGCACAAGATGACGACAAGGTAAACCCTCGTGCCAGTGAGTTTACAATTCCTCTTAATTTCCAGAAACGTTTTGCATTTTGAGCAATTACTGTAGGGGCTGACCTATGTGTCTGCCCTTTAATTTCAAGTAGCCGCAAGGTAAAACACACAGGTTTACCCCTACGACACTACAACAACATGTTACAAACAAAAAAGGCCGGAGACTGCTGTCTCCGACCTTTAAAAAAAGTCGTTTCAAAGAGCTGCTACGGATTAATGCCCACCGTGATTGCCAGCACCCTTATAATCGTCTTCGCTCATACCACGGGGCAGAGCAGGTGGCGGTTCAGGTTTAACCGGATCAAAACGATGCTCCTCAACAGTGTGGGGATTGTGGCATTCTGTACACGTCCACCACCGCTTCTTTCCGCCTACTCTCCACTCACCAGTACGCTTGCCATGGAGACCCATCCGCCATTCGCTATAGGTACTCCCATGACAGCTTCCGCAGAGCTTATAGGATTCATTAAAGCTGACCTCATCCCCTCTATGGTTAACAAGAGTATCACGGTTAGCCGCATTATGGCAATCAAAACACCAGATCGCTCCCCGACCATGCTCCAAGACAAGTGCATCACTGACAATATCCTGATGCATCATAAGCTCACGGGGATCATTCTTCTGAGTCGCCGGATCTGCACCTGGATGACAGCCACTGCATTGCATGCCACCGTTTTGTATAATTGTTTTCAAGTGCTTTGTCCGTGGTCTGATAACGGCCTGGGCAAAATCACCATCTGTATAGTCACCAAAGCTCGGCGTATCACCTATAGGTTCAGTATCATCATAGGGATCACCATACCAGAGAACAGCTTTGGTGGTGGGTGAACACTTCACATTAGGATAACCGTACTTGGGGTTTACATTGTCCTTCTTTGTGAGCCTGGTGGCATCTTTTCTACTTTCATAGCACTCAACTTCTGCATCAGAGGTGGTTGGTGCAGCATCGGCTGGAGCTTCTTGCTCTTCTGCACCAGACTCCTCTTGTCCCGCATCAGATATAGCTTCCTGTTCCGCACCAGGCTCCTCTTGTGAAGCATCAGCTGAATTTTCTTGTACTACTGCACCAGACTCTTCCTGCGCAGCATCTTCTTGCGCCACAGCCTCGTTGGGCATATTCTGGAGCACCAAGCCGCTGATCGCTACGAAGAAAAGGCTGACGAAAACCGCCGCTCTCATATGTTTTCTCGCTGAAATCATTTCGCACCTCCTTCTTCCACTACTTGGGAATCTCGCACTTCACCGGTTAATACACCAACCACACCCTTGAGAACCAAGGTCAGCAGGATAAAGCCGGTCGCCCAGACGAACAGGACGTTGAAGATCTCAATCAAGGTCGGATGATATACAGCATACTCTCCCAAGGCGGTCGGGCTGAAAGCCGGAAAAATCAAAACTGCGGGTTTTTCAATCAGGACGCTCAGGAAGACTGATACGCAGATCAGCGGTAACAGGAAGTTGTAGCTCTTCCGTACTTTCTTGATGCACAGCAGGATGAACTGCACCACAAATATGGTCATGATTGACCAGAACCAGGGACCATAGGGATTCAGGCCGTTGTGTCCATTAATCGCATACTCCAGAGGGGCAGCATGATGTGTGGCAGGATAGAGTTCCGTAAAGAACTCTACCGCAAACATCAGAATAAGTACCCCCACACCCCAGATAATGACTTGGGAAAAGAAGTCAATTGCAGAGTCCGCAACTTCCAATTTAGTGAATTTGCGGATCACCAAGAGTGTTACGATCACCAGGGCTGGCCCGGCTGCAGCTGCCATGGCTAAAAAGGAAAAGGGCATAAGAGCAGTATGCCATACGGCGATCTGCGCATTGCTGCTGAGGATGAAGGCAGTGATGATATGAATGAATGGTCCCCATGCCACGGCAAACCAGATCAGCGGAGTATAGAACTTGGTGTTCAGCGGCTGCCCAACATAGTGTTTGTACAGATAATAGAAGACCGCCACAGCGTTCAGGACGAGGTAAACGTTCAGCACGATGATGTCATAGGTGAGCACAGAACTGGGAAAGTTGAAGATACCCAATACGGGAATTGCATGCCAGAAGCGATCCGGTCGCCCCATGTGAAAGAAGATGAAGTTGAGGCCGATAATCACGAAGACCATGGCAATGGCCTCGCCAATGACCGCCAGCTGCTTCATATCTTTACGCTTATAGATATAAGCAGGGGTCACCACCAGCACCGCTGCCGACGCTATAGATGGGCAGTGAATAAAGCTGGCGACGAACAGCTCCCAAACGATTTGGTCTGTAGCTCCGGTGACGATAAGGCCAGTTGTCATCTGTATATAGGTGGTGACAAGGCCCACAATGGCAAAAAAGGAAAGAAAGAGCATCCAGCTGTAAAAGACTTTTCCTCCTTTCACGGTATACATGCAGAAGTCGCGGGCGAAAGCTATCGGCTTCTGAAAAGCTGAAGCGGGTTGCGTTGTCGTTGTCATGAGTAATACTCCTCTAATCCATGTAATAGAAAAATTTCGGTTCGGTGGCGAAATCCTCTTTAAACCGGAACACCTTCTTGGTCGCCAGAACCTTTCGTATTTCACTTTCAGGATCAAGCAGGTTGCCGAATTTTCTTGCCCCCACAGGACAGGCTTCCAGACAGGCTGGATAGCGTCCATCTCTCACTCTCTGTAAGCAAAAGGTACATTTTTCCATGACCCCGCGCATACGAGGACGGTTCCCCAGATAATGGGTCTTGGGATTCATGTCCTCATTGGGGAGTACCGGTTCGCCCCAGTTGAAACGGCGTGCCCAATACGGACAAGCCAATTGACACATCCGGCAGCCAATGCACCAGTTGTAATCAATAACCACGATTCCATTGGGATCGCGGTAGGTTGCGCGGACCGGACAAGCCCTGACACAGGGCGGGTCTTCGCATTGATGACACTGTACCGGGAAATAGAAGGCATTCTCTTCCGGAACCAACTCTGGTTCGTAGTAATGCTCTGCGTGGCCGGAAATACCAACAGCTTTATCAGCATGGCCGCCAGCCTGGACACCGTAATCACCTATGGCGCTACTACTGGGGGAACCCTTATGCAAATTTTCCACCTGAAAGGTGTCATTGCCTCGTACCATCTCCAAGACTCGGATCCACTGTATTGCTGAATTAGGGTATTCATGGTCCCCACGGGATTGATTGTTTTCCCGAACACACGCCTCAACACAGCGTCGACAGCCGATGCATTTGGAGATATTGAGGGCATAGCCAAACAGCACTCCTTCCGGGGCTGGTGTACCTGCCACCGTGACCTGCTTACCAAATTGCTCTGTATAACGCTCCTCCAGGCGGGCAATGGCCTTTTCCTTTTGAGAATCACTCATCATCTCAAAATGCGTCTGCAAGTGCTCGGATATGCTGGCTGCTTTAGCTGTAGCTACCGGAGCTACAGTTGTTGCAGCTGCTGCCACACCCAGCTTTTTCAGGAAATCTCGGCGGGATTCCTTGGTCGTCCCGTCGTCTTGTCCTTCAGCGATATCATTTTTCCTTTTGTCTTCCGACATTGTCTATTACCTCCGTTAATATGGCATCCTGAATACGCTCAGGAGACCTTCCGGTAATGATTGCGCAGGATACGGTCAAGCATCTTCTGCTTCTCTTCCTGGGTCATGACGACCATTTTCTTGCCAGCCATGATCTGCTGCTGCCGCAACTCCTCATCAACGGCGTGGGCACGGGTGTTCGCACCTTCGACTTTTTGGGCGGATTTTGTGATCGCCAATCCGGTCCAACCGGCAGCCACCACCACCCCCAGTGCAGCCCCTGCCCACCGGAGAAAGCTCCGCTTGTCGGCAACCACCTTGTCGGGTTCTTTCAGTGTACTCACACTGTTTGTCTGTTCCTCAGCCATAACGGCCTCCTTGTTTTTGTACTTTTAAACCAAGTTTATGCCTTAAAAAAAACAATCTGTTCAGTTCCGTCAGCCCAATGCGTCGTTACAACAAGGCCTACGCAACAGGCCGATCACCCTTTCCGGACACAGAGGCACCCGAATCCATCCGGGGGAACATAATGTATTTTATAAAAATCCTTCCGTCTCAAAAAATAGCAGCTACTGCTTAACCGCAAAACACGCTGGCCGTCAAGAAAAAAAGCGGCCAGTACAGGAAAAAGCAAAAGGCTACAATATTGTTTGCTCCAACACGCTGAAATCCGATACACTAAAGATAAAAGGAGGAACGGACAGTTGCAACAACCCTTTTCTCTGGAGATTTCGTATGAACAACAAACCTGTATCCCACAGTATCTCACAATCGCTATCCTCATTGAGGATCATCTCATGCTCCTTTTTCTGATAGAAACAGTCAATCTCCTTCTTTTATATGGCAGTACAATCTTTCATACTTTATAGTTCGTTTTAAAAGAGAAAGGATGTGTTTTTACCATGCAAGTATAAACAGATAGCAAGACTCGTTAAAAAAACTAAACCCTACAGGCAAAAAGTACTTGCTCTTCAATATCAAAGATAGTAAAAATTACTATACGGAAGTAAATATTAGGTACAAGAAGCTACATAAAGGGAGGAGAACCTATGTAAAGGGTGTTGAAAAGAATATCTCAACGCCACACAAAAACAGTTGCTTAGATAATAAAAAGCCTGTATAATGAGGA
>JAABTP010000146.1 GCA_011389815.1 Desulfobulbaceae bacterium
CATAGGAATAGTCAAAAAATAAGCAACTTGTTGTTTTTGCATAACTTTGACTTTTTATGTCACGAACTTGGGCTAAGAGCACACAACAGAAAAATAGCCAGAAGCAAAACAATTTGATTGATGAAGGTAAAAAAGATTCCATCGGAGCCTATGTGACAAAGTGTATGATTTGTACCGGGTTGCGTGGAACGGAATGAACAGAATAAATCCAATAAAGAAAAGAAATTTTAATATTTGTCAAGTAAAATCAAGTCATCAGAACGGATATTCGTCGCAGGCAGCTATTGCTGACCGTTTCTGCAACATCTGTGATGTACTGCGGGGTGTGTTCGGGGAGTATCGGGGCGGGCGTGGTCATTCTGCACTTGTAGGCCATGAGATGTACTCCTTTGCAAAGGATTTTACCTTGGAGAAAAGAACAGTTATAAAAGGCAATAAACCTGCATAACGCCTTTTTCACTGCCTGTCAAGGAATAAAAGAAGCTTTGTCAAAGGGAAACAAAGGAATATGGAGCTTTTTCCTTCTGGGACAAAGGAAATTTTACGATCAAGCACAGGTACGCAAAAAAACAGATCTCCCTTGTTGTTCAAGCAGACTTCCTGTTGGTCGCTGACAACCTTCCTGCAAGAACAAACAACCTTCTGTTGATAGCCGCGAACCTTTTGTCAGGAACAAACAACCTTTTGTTAATAGCTGTGAACCTTTTGGTAATAGCAAATAACCTTCTGTTTGTAGCTGCGAACCTTTTGTCAGGAGTAAACAACCTTCTGTTGATAGCTGCGAACCTTTTGTCAGGAGCAAACAACCTTTTGTTAATAGCTGCGAACCTTTTGGTAATAGCAAATAACCTTCTATTTGTAGCCGCAAACCTTTTGTCAGGAGCAAAGAAACCTCTGTTGATTATCAACGATCTTTTCCCTGCTGCTCCCGATATGCTTCCAATTCCCGCAACAACCAATCCCGAGTCCGAATCGGCTTTTGCCCGTCACAGTGTACGGTATAGTATTTTCCACTCATCGTGCTTTTGCTTGCCGAATATTTAATAAAATCCTCAGTTGTCCTGATCTTGTCCTGAAAGTAATCATACTTTTTCTGGATATGCTCTGCCGCTTCTTCACCTTGATGGAAGGAACCGTTTCTGTTGATCCTGCACGTTGAACTTTTCACAAATTGCAACAGATGCGCCACCTCTGCCTGTTGTTCCGGCGGCACATCAGCATGCACGGTTCCTGTCAGCATGAGGGCCATAACCACGAGTACGATAAGAGCTTTTGCTTCCATTGTTTCTTTCCTTTGTTGTTTATCCGTTTTTCACCTTAAACACCCGAAATCCCTGATTGCCGATACAGTAAATCACAAACAGGGAAACCCGCGCCTCTGGATATTCCTGGCGCACTCCTTCTGCATAACCCCGGATCTGTTCTGTATCCTCTTCTTGCAGCTGAAAATTCTCAATACCGGTTTTAAATTTCCTGAATTCAGTATTGGAAAGATACTTAAATTCGATCACCCAGCGCAGTCCCGCATAGATCTCGTTAAACTTGCCTACAAATTCCAGATCACTGCGGCCCTTGGGGTAGGAACGCTCCACATGCCAACTGAACCAACGTGATAAATAGCGGCTGCACAGTTCATAAAAGGTGGTGCGGTAGAAATTTTCATTGACCTGCTGAAAGATGGCCTCGGGGAGCTGGGAAACGTATTCCCGCCAGTAGCCGGCAAACAGCGGTTCCAGCTCAGGCTTGTCAGAAAAGGCCTGCATATACTCAGTATGACGGGTAGACACGTCGATCCGGTGAATCTCGTTAAAATACTGCGTGAATATCCTGCGCATATTCAGATTTGGCAGCTTGAGATAATAGGAGTCCTTCAGCGTCAGCATCCCCAGATAAAAAAAGGAGATCGGAAAAAATCCTTTATCAAAGAACTGGTGCATGTTGAACTTTTCTTCCAGCATAACCCTGTCATAGGGAATGGAGTTGTGGATGGTCAGACGGTCAACGAACTCTTCCGTGAGCTGAGGATTGGAGGCGGTCAGTCGCTTAACCCAGTGCAGGTCGGTTCTCAGATTTAAATCGGTCAGGCGTTCCGGGATGGTTTTATATTCTTGAAGCCAGTCCAGGAAATACATGACCAGGGTGGAATTATACAGGGTTTCGCCCTGTGCTCTGACAAGATGATACCCGTTATACTGATTTTTCATCACTGCGCCCACATCTTGGCGGGTGGCGGGATCAATGTCGTAATCTCGGTACACCGCATCAAGGAGCTGATCTGCTTCTTTCTGGGTAAAGCCGAGCATCTGTTCAAATTTCGGGTTCAGGGTGATGAACTTCGCCACATTGAACCCCGAGGCCATGTCGTCAATGGCAATAGGTAAGACTCCGGTGATGAAGACATTATAGATGGCCCCGGTTTCGCGACCCATTTTCAGGGTTTTGAAAAAGGTCTTAAAAAAGCCGTCATCCGCAGTGAGCTGTTGATAAAGCTGATCCCTGTTGGTAACGACCAGTTGGTTGGCAAAGTTGTCGTATTCATCAATGATCAGATAAATTGGTGGCAAATTTCTGGCCTGGATATAGTGAAGTAGCCGGGTCAGGTTGTTGGCAACCGGAGCATCCAGGGTAAGTTCCGGCATATCATTGAACAGCTGGGGATAGATGTCCCGTAAAGAGCAGAGAACAGTATTGCAGTGGTTCCTGAAACTGGTCTCTATCTCCTGGATATCGGAACCAATTGACACCACAGAAAAATTCAGCGAAACAATGACACACTGATTCCGGTCCGCTGTGGGGTGCCGACCGATCCAGGTATGACCAAACAGCTCTTCAAATTGATCCGCAGAGTTGATGTCGTAATAATGACGCAGGATGGAGCAGAGCAGGGATTTACCAAAACGCCTTGGCCGCAGGAAAACAGGGTTGTTCACCATTTCCAGTTTGTCCAGGTACTCTGTTTTATCAACAAAATAGCCTTTTTTACGCACAATGGCTGCGTAGTTGGCTTCGCCGTATAAGACTCGTTTTTTCATCATCTGCTCTTTGCGTTTTCTTGCTGTCAATCTTGCTGCACCAATACCATATGTTGCCAGGTTTTGATCATACCCGTTAAGTGCTGAGGTGGCAACCAGCATGCTGTAGCGGAAAAAACGGCTTTGGTGATTTACTGTGTTGGAGCCATGATGGAAATCTGCTTGATATTGAGTCTACTGAATTCATTTTTTAGTTATGTCTTGACAATACGCTACTTAGTGGCATATGTTTCCTTTATATCCTTCAAATATCCTTTTGGTTATAAAACTGTGCATTAGCGTATTGAAATTTAAAAAAATAAGGAGAAAAGTATGGCTGATATTACTGTAACAATTCATTCGATATTTGATCTCACGAACAGCAGAGAAATTCGTCCCAGGGAGAAGTTTTCCTTTAGTGTAACGACAACCAACTCGTCTGAGGCAGATGCGGTTGCTTTGCAAGACGTCCGTTATCATGTAAAGGTCGAAGACCCGACAATCGCAAAGATTCTTGTGCCACCGACAAATCCGGATGCGGATGGTACAGGGTATAAAGGTGTTGATCCTGCTTCTGGAGAGCTGGTCATGCTGGCACCAAATACAGAGGTTGAGGAAGCGACTCTTTTTCCAAGAGGAATCACCAAGCCCGTAGACCTGGGGGAGAATAGTCCGGTGATCATTGAAGAGGCTGGTGAATTAAGCGTGGGTGATAGCGATGTGGTGAAGGTGTATGGTCAGGCTCTTGCAGCCGGGAATACGCAACTGACCTGTCAGGTGAGTGGTACCCCGGATGTGGCGATTCCCTTGGCAACCAAGCCACTGGATATCGTTTGATACGGAAAAGTGTCCTGAGCTTTACGTATTTTCCGTTCCTTGTCAAGCGTGGGGCGGGGTTGTTTATTTCAACAAGAGGAGCAGACAGGGGAGGCTGACCAAGCCTCCCTTTTTTATATGTGTCCCGATCCGATGGATCTGGATAAAAGAGGATATTTTATTATTCCGGCTTGCCGGGATGGAGGTTTCTATGTCAGAGAACAGCGATCCGTATACTATTCGAATCAATGATATGACCTGTGCTGCCTGTGTGCGCAGAGTTGAGCAGGCCATCACTGCGGTGGACGGGGTCGAAAGCGGTACTGTTCATTTGATAGAAAAAAAGGCTGAGGTTGTTGGCGGCGACCCGCAGCAGGTGGTTGAAGCTATTATTGAGCGTGGCTATGATGCTGCCCTGGTTGCAAAGGAGGAAGCTGATCTTATCGTATCTTTTCCTCATGGTTCGCCGGAACGAGATGAGATCTTTCAAATCCTCTCCGGGCACGATCCGCAGGTGGAGCTGTCAGAGCAGGCCGGTGGCCTGAAGGTTTCGACAAGCTTGCATCCGGCGGATGTCCTGCTCCTGTTACAACAGGCAGAGATTACTGCCCGGATCGAAGAGCAGTATGCTGATCCTTATCAGCAGGAGGCTGAGGAAACGCGCAAAGAAATACGCCGCTCCTGGCAAAAGTCCATTCTTGCCGCTGTGGTCGGTTTTGGTATTATGGCCGGTGAGATGTCCGGCTTTTTCCCGCCCTTGGTTGAGGCCCGTTTTTTCTGGTTCCTTCTGGCCCTGCTTTGTCTTGGGGTGATGTCCTTCAGCGGCGGCATGTATTATATCACGGCCTGGAAACAGGCTCGCCATAAGACCTCCAGTATGGATACCCTGGTTGCGCTCAGTACCTCAGCAGCCTGGTTGGCTTCTCTTCTTTTTATCATCTGGCCTGACTTTGTGCCGGGGCGGGATGCCCGTCTGTATCTTGATGCCTCGGTGATGATCCTGGCCTTTCTCCAATTCGGACATGCCCTGGAAGTACGGGCAAAGCAGACCACCAGGGAGGCGATCAGTTCCCTGGTCGGTCTGCGGGCAAAATCTGCCCGGATTTTGCAACAGGCTGGAGAAATAACAGGTGAAGTGGAGTTGCCGGTTTCCTTGGTTCGTCGTAATGATACGGTTCGGGTCCGCCCCGGAGAAAAGATCCCTCTTGACGGCAGGATTGAAGAAGGAACCACCTCAGTGGACGAATCCATGCTCAGCGGTGAACCCCTGCCTGTTCAAAAGAAACCGGGTGAGAAGGTAATCGGAGGTACAGTCAATACAACCGGGTCTTTTCTGTTTACCGTGACCGGTGCCGGTGAAGACACCACCCTGGCCCATATCATCCGTATGGTCAAACAGGCCCAGCTCGGCAAACCGCCTATCGGAAGATTGGCAGACAAGGTTGCGGCTGTTTTCGTTCCCACGGTTATTGTTATCTCCTTACTCGTCTTTGGTGTCTGGCTTGGGGTTGGTCCCAGTCCGGCCTTGCCTCATGCCCTGACCGCTGCCATTGCGGTTCTCGTGATCGCCTGTCCCTGTGCCTTGGGTCTGGCGGCTCCTATCGCCATTATGGTGGGAACCAGTCGGGCCGCTGCCTTGAACGTCCTGGTGCGTAACCCGGATGGTCTGCAATCCGCAGCATCCACCACCCATCTGGTGGTGGATAAGACCGGTACCCTGACCCAAGGCCGCCCGACAGTGACGGATATTTATCCGATAGCAGGAGTTGATGAAATCGAACTGCTGCGGAGGGCAGCCAGTCTGGAATCCGGCTCAGAGCATCCTTTGGCCGAGGCCGTGGTCAGGAGTGCAGCGGAAAAGAAGATAGCACCATCTGCTGTTAAGGATTTTTCTTCTGTACCGGGCAAAGGTGTGCAGGCCCGCATTGAGCAGCAGACCTGGTATCTCGGTAATCAGCGTTTTGTGGAAGAGAAGAGAAAAGAGAAAACGCAGGCCTTGCCCAAGGATCTGGTGGCGATCGCTGATGCGCAGGCAGGGCAGGGCGGGACGCCAATCTGGCTGGCCGATAAAGAGCAGGTGCAGGGGCTGCTCATCCTGCGGGACCCGGTTCGGGAGGATTCGGCAGCTGCGGTGAGGAAGTTACAGGCCCAGGGGATTACTGTGGTCATGTGTACCGGGGACAGTCGTGCCACAGCCGAGGCCGTGGCTGCTGAGTTGGGGATCACGGAGGTGCATGCCGAGATGCTGCCCCAGGAAAAACTCCAGGTGGTGCAGGATCTCCAGGCAAAGGGCTATAAGGTGGGGATGGCCGGTGACGGGGTGAACGATGCCCCGGCCCTGGCCCAGGCAGATACCGGCTTCGCCATTGGTTCAGGAACCGATGTGGCTATTGATAACGGGGACATCACCTTGGCCGGTGATTCGCTGGCATTGGTGTCGGTTGCGGTCGGGATTTCCAGAGCCACTCTCAGGAATATCAAGCAGAACCTGTTCGGAGCCTTTATCTATAATGTCCTGGGGATTCCGCTGGCCGCAGGACTCTTTTTTCCCTTTACCGGTTGGCTGCTTCCGCCTATGTTCGCCTCAGCAGCTATGGCCCTTTCTTCAGTGACCGTGGTTTCCAATGCCAATCGTTTACGTTTTTTCAAGCCCGAATAAGGGAGAACGTGCGGTATGACACATCGTTCAGACAGCAGACCCCTGATAGCGAAAGAGCAGCTTGAGTATTTTTCGGGTTCGGTCGGAAAAAAGCTTGGGAGAGAGCAAAGAGCCTGCCACCCGTTTGTTGATTTCTGCGACCGTAGGATAGGGGTGGATAGCTGAGGCCAAGGTGGTGAGCTTGACCTTGCCATTTAAGGCAGCGATCCATTCCCCCAACAGGTCTCCGGCATGGGGGCCAAGGATCTGGACGCCAATGGGTTTTTCTTTCCGATTAAGCAAGAGTTTGAGCTTACCGTACCCTTGTCCTTCAGCAAGACAGCGGTCATTATCAACAAAATTTTCATGCTGAACAGTATACTCGATTCCTGCGGCTTGGGCCATGCGTTCGTTCATGCCAATGCTGCCCAGCGAAGGTTCAGTAAAGGTACACCAGGGCAGCCAGGTGTAATCGGTACGGCGGGGCAGGTGAAATATGGCATTGCTGATCACGATACCTCCCTGATAGCCAGCTGCATGGGTGAATTGGGGGCCACCAGTGACATCACCGGCAGCGTAAATATGGGGCTGGCTGGTTCGTAAACGCCTGTCCACTGTGACGCCTTTGGAGCTGGTTTTCACTCCGATCTGGTCAAGCCCCAGTCCGTCAATATTTGGGCTTCTGCCCAAGGCAACCAGAATGGTTTCCGCCTCAAGAGTTGTTGTTGATCCGTTTGAACTGTTCTGTTCTTTGAGTACAACCTCTTTGTGCTCCCCTTGTTCCTTGACCGATTGGATGGTGCTGTTCAGATAAAATTGCACTCCTTCGCTTGTCATCATCTCCATGACGCCCTGAGCCATGTCCAGATCTTCCTTGCTGAGGATTTGGTTGCTCCGGTTGATCATGGTAACCCTGGTGCCCAGTCGCTGAAAGGCCTGTCCCATTTCGCAGCCAATAGGGCCACAGCCCAGGATGATCATGGATTCGGGAAGCTTGTTCAGAGAGAATATTTCCCGGTTGGTGAGAAAGGGCGTTTGCTCCAAGCCTGGAATGGGGGGGATGGCTGCTTCAGAGCCGGTGGCAATGACCCAGTTTTTTGCGGTAATGCTCTTGTTCCCCAACTCTACACTGTGTTCGTCAGTAAAGCGTGGGTCACCAAAGAGGATCTGGGCACCGAGTTTGTTAAATCGCTCAACAGAGTCATGCTGCTGAATAACTGCAATCACCGAACGGATGCGCTCTGCCACCAAGGCAAAATCAACTGGCGGTACTTCCACAGCAGGCAGGCCAAAGGCTTCAGTGGTGCGCAATTGGTGATAGACCTGAGCGGATTTGATCAGGGTCTTGCTGGGCACACAACCAAAATGGAGACAGTCACCACCCAGTTCCTGCTCTTTTTCAATCAGTAGGGTTTTGGCACCTAATTGGGCAGCCCCTGAAGCAATGGTCAGGCCAGCAGCCCCGCCACCAATGATGCCGATATCATACTCGTATGAAGCCATTTTCTCCTCCTTTTTTGCGGTATGCTCCTATGCCTCCAGCACAATAATTGTCACGTTTTCACAGGACTCTGTTGTCAGCTGGCCTCGTTCTTCCCAGGGGCGTTTTTGCGTAGGATCAAAGATCACCAGATACCCGCAATCCCGATTAAGCCGGGTGGCATAACGGGCTACTTGTTCCACTCCTTCCGGGCGGGTGTAGGTGCCGCGCAGCAGTTTCAGCTCAATAACATCCTGTCTGCCCTTGAAATCAATCACCAGATCAGCCCGGCCCGTGCCAATGGCAAATTCCCGCTCAATGGAGCCGCCGGAATTGATGATTCGTTGGAGATAGGCCATAAAGACAAGATGGGGTGCGGCCTCATGATAGGGCATGCCACGTAACAGCACTTCGCCGTTCCTTTGCCAGAAACGGATAAAACCCTTAATCAGTTTCATGATGTCCAGGGTGCCGTCTTCAGCCACGAACCAGGCCGGTTCATCAGGAATCGCCATCTGAACCGGATAGGTCAACACCCTGGGGATAATTTCCTGATAAATGGGATTGGCGATCTCCAGCCTGCCTCGGGCATCAGAGACCAGACCGAGAGTAACCGTTCAGATCCCTCTCATTTTTTTACGCAGCAAGAGGCAGAGGAGGCACATCCAGCCCCTGGCGCCGAGC
>JAABTP010000014.1 GCA_011389815.1 Desulfobulbaceae bacterium
GGCCACGAGATCACTTGATTTCCTGGAGTAAACCTGCACGTCCTGAATGGATGGATGAGGCAACGTATAATACTATGCCCGACACATTGACCATCCGCGAAATAAAAGCAGGAGGGAAAGTTATTGCATCTACTTTGCTGGCCCCAAAGGAGGTTACCAAAAAGGAACTCGCTGATCTTTATGTCAAACGGTGGATTATTGAAGTAGATTTACGCTCAATCAAGGAGACTCTCCAAATGGATGTTCTGCGTTGCAAAACACCGGAGATGATTCGTAAGGAAATCGGGGTTCATCTCCTTGCTTACAATCTGATACGTACAGTAATAGCTCAGTCAGCTTCTTTGTTTGGAATTTTACCAAGAAAAATAAGCTTCAAAGGAACTGTGCAAACCCTTGAAGCGTTCAGAGATAAAATAACCTTGATAGCAAGGAAGAAACTTCCTGAATTATATAGGGCTCTTTTAAAAGCAGTTGCCGGACATGGGGTAGGAAATAGACCAGGTCGCAGTGAACCGCGGGCTGTGAAGCGTCGTCCAAAGGCCTACCCTCGTTTGACAGTACCAAGAAGACAAACGGCGTAATCCTGTGGTCAACCACTTAAGGTCGTGCCATTAGACTGTGCCACCTCACATCGGGAGCTGTAGCCATGCAGGGTTCACCCTGCGCACCATCTGCTCTGATGCAGAAGCCGCATCCTATCATCCCCTTTTGCCCCAATGATGCGCTATTCATAATGTGACCACATCCGAAGGATATGCATGACATGTTGGTCTGGATCAACAGAATACACCAACCGATAGGTGTCAGTCACCTCTGCGCTCCATAAACCGAATCATATTATACAACATCGTATTGCAGGGCACCGCAATCCCGTATTCCTTTCCCAGGCGAATCACCGCCCCGCTCAGGGCATCAATCTCGGTTTTCTTGCCAGCTTGAATATCCTGCAAAGTAGACGAGCGATGCTTGGCCGCCAGCGGAACGATGGTGCCGTAAAAGGCTTCAAGGTACTCGGCAGCACTCCGCCAATGCGTGCGATAGCCAGCCGTCTCCATCACCGAAAAAATCTCGCGAATGACCTCATCCATAATCTGACGGGAGTTTTCCTGCTCTGCCAAGGCACCATAGGGTACATTAAAAATTGCGCCCAGAGGATTCAGGGCACAGTTGAACAGCATCTTGGCCCAGAGATCACGGTCAATATCCGGGTCAGACTCACAGGGAATACCGCCTTGATCAATTTTACGGCAAACACCTTCTATCCCGGACAAATCGCCGCCAAACAGGCTGCCAATATGGATGGGTTGGACATGGACGGTAATATCCACCTGATTGCTTTCAGGTCTGCAAAAACCCGTGATCACCCGTGCATTGAAAATGCGAGCTGCCGGAAAATGCCCGGCAAAGATCTCAGCATTGCCCCAACCGTTCTGCACCAGGATAATACCACTCTGCTCATGCAGCAAGGCTGGGTGCCCTGCAAGTTCCTGGGCCACTGTGGACGAATCAAAGGATTTGGTACAGACGAGAATGAGATCGTACGGCGTATCAGGCAAATCATCGGTTCGGACAAAACAACCAAACTCCCCCGGGCCAGCATGATGCTCACCAAAAATGCCGATCCGGATTAAACCGTTCTGTTGCAGCTTGCGCTGCGTACCCTGTCGGGTAAGAATATCAACCTGCTCCCCTGCCTTGAGCAGGCAACTGGCAAGCCCTAATCCGACTGCTCCGCCGCCGTAAATCAATATTCGCACAAGAAAAACCTTTTATGGAACGCATTGGAATAAATAATCACACCACAGAGCATTATAACGAATCTTATACCACAACCTTTATATAACTTTTTCAATCTTTATTTATCTTTTTCCACGCTTTAAATTCAGGAAACCTATCTTCAAAAGCACATTCAAACCAATAAATTCTTTTAGGATCAGTCTCTTCCAGTTCGAGCAACCATGATTTTAAAAGTTCTAAAAAACGCTCTCTCTCTTCCCCACATGGGAGTATTTCCTCGTATTTTTCTGTTGATTCTGCAACCTCATTCTGCTGTTTTTCCGCAACAACAGGCCGTTGATAACTTCCTGTCTTTTTTCCCTCCGTTGATAGACATTTCAATCCCTTTCCTGTAAGAATCCACTCAGTGGAAAGGTTATATTCCTTAGCAACCAGATAGGCCCATTCAATAGGAAAATCCCCTGCTTTTTTTCGTGCGGATATACTTGGTTGCGTTTTACCGACTATCTCACTCAACCCATTAAAATTAGATATATTTGTCTCTTCTTTTATACGTTCCCATGCTGCCGTGAAATTATTTTTATATTTTTTTATATTTTTTCTTGTTGACATGATTCCCTTTCTGGAATATAGAAAATACAATATTATTTTTTAAATATTATTTATCGTCAATCCGTTTTTCTACTAATAAAAAGAATGCGAGGAGAAAAAAATGACAGCAACCCAACCACTCCCTTCAGCTTGCCACCTGAAGACCAGAATCAAAGGATCTGTAATAGACGTCACCCACATCAAACTGAATGAAAAACAAGGCTTTTTCCGTAACTTTGTAACAGTTCCAGCTGATAATGAATACACCCATGCCTCCACCTTTATCGTACATGCCTCCACACCTCTTGGTCAGGACGGCCAGGAGGTGGATGTCACATGCCTCGTACGTTCCGCCAGTCTGCCAGAATGTTATAATATTCAGCTTTGGTTAGAAGAATTTTCAGATGCCTGAGCTGAAAAATAACTTTTTCGATAACTTGTCCAATAAGGGACAGCACTTAAAAAATCATGCCCAACCTCATCACTCTACCTTACCAAGCATGTTACCAAATATATTAACAAACATTACACATGGCCCTGCTTGCCAACATCTTGCCACAACTGCTGATACATATGTATCATGGCGGTTTCCACCTGTTGCCGGTATTCCTCCACCCGCTGTGAGGTCAACTTGGGCTCCACGTAGATCAGATCACCGTACTGCAAAATAATGGGACTCAACGGCATAGGGACAACCGAATGATCCCAGGAATTAAAAACCTTATAGCGTTTTGTCGCCCACACAATGGGCATAATCGGCGAACCCGACTTTGCCGCCAGCATGATAGCACCAGGCTGCATTTTCAGAGCAGGGCCTTGGGAACCATCAGCCACGATCCCTGCATTCTTGCCCTGTTTCACATGGTTCACCATGCCCTTTAATGCCCTGACTCCAAAACGATTGGCAGAACCACGTACCGTCTCAAAACCGAGAAGTTCTGCCACCCGTGCAATATACTCGCCATCCTTGCTTGCGCTCACCATAGCCACGCCTGGATATTGGCGAAGATGGTAAAGCATATAAAAGACAGAGTAATGCCAAAATGGCACCACCGCAGCCCCTTGATCCATCACCTTGTCCAGGTTTTCCTTTCCCCGAATCTGAACCGGGCAGGTGCCAAACCAGAGACGGGTCAAGGTAACATAAAGCCGGGGGACAACTGCAAGCGATGTTTTATAAACAAGGTTATTCACAAAGACAGATCTTTTGTTATCCTTCCCCCCAAAAAAAGAGGGGCAAGATGGAAGTTATATGAAGCACCCCGCCCAAGGGAAGGGATGGAATTATCCGCTCTTTAGCTATTGGCAAAGGCAATCAGCTGTTCTACAATTGCTGCCAAAGGAGCCTGCTCATATTCCGCAGCCATTGAGGCACTCTGCCGCCATTGTTGGGCTATCGGCTGGCCGCTCTGCCATTGCTCGTTCAACGAAATATGGTGTTCTGCTGCTGTCACAATTCGCTCTCCCTGAAGCGGGGTCCAGAGAAAATCAGGATGGGCATTCTGATACCATTCCCCACCAATAATATTACCTGCAAAATCAAGCTCAAGATCGTATAGATACACAACGCTCTTCACATGATCATTTGTAGCACCGTCCTTTTCTGAATGAGTTGGGGCTGTCTCAACAAGATAGGATACCTTCATCTCAATCCCGACAATGCTGTCTGTCTCATTACTGCGAAACCGGGCAAACTTATCATTGGAGAAATCACTAACCGCAACCCCTGCCCCATCCACTGAGCTGGCATAGTACATGGTCTTTGGATTAAAATAGCGATAACTATAGGATAGGATCGGTTGATTCCATACCTGATAATCATAGGTAGCATCCATGATCATGCTACGCTGAGAAACTCCGATCTGGTTCACCATTGCCAAATGCCAGGTGCCAGGATTTGTGTCAAAGCAAATCTGGGAGAGAATTCTACCTGTCTGTGAATCCTTGGCCGGGTCTTTATCATTGCAACGGCCACCGATAAAACGGGAATGATATTTCACCTTTGCCCAGAGTAAGGTGGCTAATGCCTTCACATCAGCAGGGTAAAAGGTCAGATACGTTTGCCCATCAGCTGCCAGCACCGTTGCGGTTCCTGTGGGCCGAGGTAACATATACGCAGCTGGGGCCCAACCGTGACAAAGTCCCATCCAGGCCTCAACCTGTCCATCCCGGACATAATACTTCCTTCCCTGATCCCACATCTTGCGGGTCAGAGAATACTCTGTATCTCCAACCAGGATATCGTATTTTTCCGCCGGTGAAAGGCGATTGATCGCGTCTGCGTTTCCTTGCGCGACAATTTCAGCAGCAGGATTATTCTGGATATAATCATAGTTTTCTTTCCAATCCATTGAACCTGGAAAGTTAGGGTCTGCATACCGCTTACCCAGAGAACCAAGATAGAATGCCCAGTAATCATCAGACCAGGGAGACTCGGGCAACTCAGCCCGCATGAGTCCGTTGTCTTCCATGCCTTGTAAGCCGGAAAAACGAAATTCATCAACAAAGCCATCTGCCTCATCATTATCAGCAAAAGCAGCCCTGCCCACCGCGATTTCATCTTTCTCGGTAACCTGTTGACGCAGGTCATCACGGGCCTCCACATGGGTACTCTGCTCAATATCTGCCTGATCAAAGAGACTCGTCGCATCTGAGGAATCCGGTTTTTCCCCATCATATTTCGGAGGGATACGCTCCATGAACTCCACAGGGTTCTCATGAAATTCCTGTACACTGGTATTCATCTCTTTTTCCTGTTCCCCAGACATAACTCCTCCTCATTGTATGAATATTTTTCCTCTGGATAGTCCCGTACTTCTGCCTGAAAAAACGCATCAAGCCGTCTTCACCGCATAACAAAACATCTTACAAACCGATCTACATCTCTTTTTCCACCTCCAGCCTGTCCGGTCGATGAACAAGCCAAAGCGAGGTCTTAATCACCCCGTCAGCAAGTTGCGCAGCCAAGGAACCAGGAGGTACAATCGCCTTTCTTTGTTCAACCGCTTTCACAATGCGATCCCAACTGGTGCGAAGCATGGGCGGAGCCGGAAAAGCCGGCCGCTCATCCGTGAGTTTATTGAGCATAAGGGCCTGAATATCGGGATGCTCAACACATTCAGCAGGGAGTTTTTTCAATAAGGCGGTGAGCAGAACAACGTTAAGTTTCCCTTGCCCTGACAGCGAATGCGCAACCAGAATAACCTGCATAGGATTAAGGTGCTCTTGTTTGAGCAAATCAGACACAACTGTCTCTGTAACCACCTGACGCCCGTGCAGCAGACCGAGCCGAAGCAACTCGACCTGACGACTTGTCTCATTTTCCCCATCAAAGCCCTGCCCTGCTTCCACCATCAGCACAGCAACAGAGGGCAGAGCAGCCCGATGGTCGTCCGCAACATCAGGAAGCCAGGCCGCCTCTGACACAGCAAAGACCTGGGTCTGCCAGCCTGCGACCGTTCGTACAAAAATCTCGTAAAATTCTCCGGGTTCCTCTTCTACCCGCAGGCGGTAGGTTCCTGGATTCACCTCAAGATGGAGGGCGAAATATCCGTTTTCCTGATCACAGATACCCAGGCCAGGTTCCGCAATCAGCGAACCTTCAAGGTCATGCAGGGTCACTCCGGTCCAGGGAGCAGCCTCAGCCTCAAACTCGGCGATTTCCCGTATACAAAGAAAAAGCCACGCCCCCTCCCCTTTTTTCTCAGGATCTGATCGTGAAATTGTTTCAGCAGCGTTTCGATACAGTTCTTGCTTTTCCTGCCCAGTGTTGATTCCAACAAGGGGGACAGGCGAACTGAAATCCACCGGGATACCGTCAATCTCCAGCACCTCTGCTCCCGGATGCACCTCAATCAGTTGATCAACCTGCGTTTGTCCGATGCGGAATCGAGCCTTATAAAGACCTGGATGAACAGAGGTCTCAAGGTATCCCACAGCAGCAGCTATCTTCTCGAATCGGCTGTTCACCAAAAAAATCTCGCTCAAACGCTCATGAGATCGAACGCTGAGTCTGACCTGCTTATCAGACAATGATTTCTGCATGGTTGGGCACCTCAAATATTTGCTGACGATCTGTATTTTTTACAGCAATCTTATAAAGTCCAGGCTCCAGCTCCAGAGTACGCATGGCCCCCTTTGCTCCCTTTGCCTGATCTTCCCGGATTTGTTGAAAATTACCATCAGAAAGAAGCAAGGTTTCATCACCATTATAAGGTTCCAACCGCACCTGGACTGGAACGGTCCGGGCCGATTTTCGATGCAGAAAGGTTATATCCTGAGAGGAATCCAACCTGATCACAGGCGGCTCTATCTGAATATCCCCGGCAAACTTGCCAATACTATTGTGAATTTGGTTCTTGAGCTGCTGCCCGGTAATTTTTCCATCCTTTGGAGAGGCTGTCTCTAAGGCATGGAGAATTGCTCGGGTAAAAATACCCGAATCCCTGCCATCTTCAAAACGCCTTTCCCGGGCGATTCGTCCTCTACCCACTGCAAAGGCGTAAAAAAAACGCACCTTATCTGCACCAATCCGCCCCTTACTTGTGGGATATTGGGGTTCTTTCACCTCATGATATACATTTATGGTGCGGCAACAGTCCATCAACAACACAATCTCATCAAAAACCGCATGACGCTGCAACCAATCCACATAATCTGTAATCGCTACATGCCAGGGAAACATCTTTCGGGCATTGGCAGCATAGAGAGCTGTTGTCCCCATATCACCGGGATCCCCAAAGCCATGACCAGCAACAAAAACATAAAGCCGTTCACCGCATCTCCCCTGCACACCCTTGGTGATAAAAGGCTCAAACAAGACTTCAATCTGGTTGGGAAAGGGCAAAGACGCATCCTTGGCAAAATCCGATGATAAGATACACTGGATGTGCTCTTCCGGGAGATTACCACCTTGAGGGTCACGCAGCCAAGCTGAAAAATCCTCAGCATCATTAACCGGGCCTTTTAATGGAGACAGGCCGCTCACCGGATAGCTGTTCAGCCCGATAACGATCGCATGGTGTTTATTTTTCATCTTTTTCAACCGCTTATGATGAAAGCACATAACGCGATTATTGCCACAACATGTTGCTGAATATACATGATATTCGAATATTTTCTATTGTAGGGGCAGACCTACATGTCTGCCCTTTATTTTCCGGGCGGCAACAAGGGTAAACACACAGGTTTACCCCTACAAAAATTCAATCAATCAGGTATTGGCAAAACTGATCAACTGCTCCACAATGGCAGCCAAGGGGGCCTTCTGATACCCTGATGTCGTTGCTGCAACCTCTTGCCATTTCGCAGGAAGCGGTTCCTCAGTTTTCCAGGTTCCTGAAAGTCCATAGCGTTCCTCCCAGTAAGTAACTGCCCTGATGCCTTTTTCAGGAGTCCAGAGAAAATCAGGATGGGCATTCTGATACCACTCGCCACCAATAATATTACCAAGGCCATCAAGCTCCAAATCATAATAATAACGAACTGTCTGCACCCTGTCGTACTGTGAGCTGTCTGGAGAATATTGCTCTGGGTTGGTCTCAACAAGATACGAAAGATCCATGGCAACACCAACAATGGTATCAGTCTCTCTATCCCGATACTTTTTGAATCTGTCCGTATCAAAACTTGCTTTCAGCACAGATGCCTCAGCCAAGGAACGGGCATAACCTCTCTTTTTCGGGTTAAACAGCCTGTACTTATAGGCAACAATGGGCTGATTCCAGACTTCATAATCATAGGTGACATCAAGGACCATACTGCGGCCTGAAACACCGATCTGGTTGACCACGGCAAGATGCCAAGTTCCAGGATTGGTATCAAAACATTTCTGCGGCAGAATCCGTCCGGTCTGTGGATCAACTGCTGGCTTCTTTTCATTACAACGCCCACCGATAAAACGGGAGCTATATTTTACCTGTGCCCAGAGCAAGGTTGCCAGGGCCTTAATATCGGACGGATAAAAGGTAATAAATGTCTTGCCATCTGCGGCAAGCACTGTTACCGAATGAGTAGGTCGGGGAAGCATATAAGCAGCCGGAGCCCAGCCGTGACAAAGCCCCATCCACGGCTCTACCTGTCCAGTGCGGATATAGCGTGCCTTTCCTTCCTCCCACATCTTGTTGGTCAGGGTCATCTTTTTATCCCCAACCAAAATATCGTATTTTTCCGAAGGAGAGAGTCGATTCACAGCATCGCTATCATTGCTCTCCACAATCTGCAAAGCAGGCCTGCCTTGAATATACTCAAAATTGACCTTCCAATCCAATGACTTAGGAAAACCAGCATCAGCATAACGATGGCCCAGCATTCCCAGATACATGGCCCAATAATCATCAGACCAGGGTTGTTCAGCCAAACGGGCACTGGTCAAGTTATTCTCTTCCATCCCCTGTAAACCAGAATAGGAAAAAGTATCAGTAAAACGGTCTGCCTGATCGTTTTCTGCAAACGCGGCCCTGCCAGCTGCGATTACATCCAGCTCAGTGAGTTCTTTCCGATGTGCATCACGGGCATCAACAAAGGTCATCTCCTGAATAGCTTCATCATCAAATAATGATTGAACTGCGTTGAGCACCTGGCCTTGTTCATCATACTTTACAGGCAGTTTTTCCATAAAGGCAACAGGATCTGCCAATAACTCCTCTGGCAGATTTTCCGGTTTTTCCGACTTTTCTGATATTACCTGGTCTCCGTCACCAGCATTACCTACGTTATCAACATCATCTAAGGTATCACTGCTGCTGTCCTCCGGCTCCGATCCTTGAGCAGAATCAGTTGTCTCAGTTGCCTCTAAGGGTTCAGGTTCATTTGGTGTCGGTTGCTCTGAAGATGTCTCCGTAGCCCCTTTAAAGAAATTCAATAAAAAGCAATTATGCTTCCCTTCCGGTGTAGCCATGTTCTCCTCCTCATTCAGTAGCTATCTGTCACGTTTTCTTCTGCTCTCTGCGGTCATTCTCATCTGAGGACGTTCCAGCAAGAAAACTCCGCCCTTTGCCAAAATGCTTTGCAGTATACATGGCCTTATCAGCATGCTGTAACAGACTTTCTGGTTTTGTACCGTGATCTGGATATAAGGCAATGCCAATACTGGTCTGAATATGTTCACCTTCAGCAGAACAATCAACATCAGCCAAAGAGGTTACGATGCGCTCTGCTGTGGCAACAGCATCGTCTATGGAATGAACATCATCAATAATGGCGGAAAACTCATCTCCGCCAATACGGGCAACAAAGTCTTCCAGACGCAAACAATCCCGCAGCCGATCAGCAACCACCTGCAAAACCCGGTCACCAACAAGATGGCCCAGGTTATCATTAATTATCTTAAAATTATCCAGATCCAGATAAAGCAAAGCTACCCGACTGTTGAGACGTTTGGCCCGGGAGAGTGAGCTGCGCAGACGTTCATCAAACATAACACGATTCGGCAGTCGGGTCAGCGGGTCATGCATTGCCTGATAACGAAGAATCTCCTCAGCCTGCTTCCGTTCACTGATATCAGAAAATAAGGCAACATAATGGGAAATATTCGTATTGGACTTACGGATAACTGCAATAGATAGCCATTGCGGATACTCTTCTCCATTACGACGACGATTCCAGATCTCCCCCTGCCAACTATTATTCCGCAGCAGAATCCGCCACATATCCTCATAAAACTCGTTATCCTGCCGATCAGACTTTAAAAAAGAAGGATCTCTCCCCAGGGCCTGTTCCCGATGATACCCGGTTATTGCTGTAAAGGCCGGATTCACCATAATAATGCGATTATCCGCATCTGTAACCAGCATCCCTTCTGAGCTGGTTTCAAAGACCGTATGGGCAAGTCGTAGCTCGTCTTCAGCTTTTTTCTGTTCTGTCAGATCACTGATGATACAGACAAAACCATTACAGATACCATCTCCTGTCCTTCGTGGACTGATCCAGTGCCCTCCTGGAAAGACAGAGCCGTCCTGATGAACAAATTTCTTATCTGCATAATGCTGCTCTTGCTGTCCATAACGGATATACTCCATGACCTCCTCTGTTTCATCAATAAAATCAGGATGGATAATATCCTGAAGCCGCATATCCTGAAACTCTTCCCGAGAATAACCAAAAACCTCAGCATACAGACCATTCACCATTTCATAGGTTCCATCAAGAGAGAGAAGACCTATACATACAGCTGCATTATTGAGAACTGCCTCATTGCGGGACTCGCTGTCCAGTAAGGCAGCATGTGCTCTTTCTTTATCGCGAATTTCTTCTTTGAGTTCCTGATTTCGGCAAGCAAGTTCATGCTGAGCCCTCCGTAAACTGATCTGCGTTGAAACCCGGGCTATCAACTCAGAAGGCTCATAGGGTTTCACCAGAAAATCAGAGCCTCCGGCTTGAAAACCACGAATCTTGTCGGCCACATCACTCATGGCCGTCAAAAAAAGGATAGGGATGTTACAAAGTACAGGGTCGTTTTTCAGTTGGGCGCATACCTGAAAACCGTTCAATTCAGGCATACTGATGTCGAGCAAAACTACTTCAGGTGGGGCCGTACGGCAATGAGCTAGAACTGTTGTTGGATCAAAAAGAGCCTGGGAGACAAACCCATGTGATCGGAGGATAGACTCCAGCAGGCAGACGTCACTTCGACTATCATCAACAATCAGGATATACGGAGACGTTTTATCATCGCAGAAATATGGTTTTTTTTCCGAGTCAGGCATTACCAACAGTTTCGTCTTTACGGGTCATAGCCTCCATAATAAGGCCCATGAGGCTTGAGTTGATGCGCTTTTTTACCTTATGTGAACTAGGTATATCTGTAAAACTTATACTTGCTCCCTCAAGACCAATCAAGGAATAAGCAGCCTCTTCTCCATTTAATCCCTTAAAGGCCGCATCAAAGACTTCTCCGTTCTCTATATAAAAAAAGCCTTTCTCATTACTTGTGGACCTAATCTCCAACAAACAGGTCTTCTGTTCCAACGCTATCATCTGCAGGAAATTGGCAACAGAAATGCCTTGCAGCATCCCGCCAGGGGACTGCGGAACCAAAGCCTCCTGTACCGCCTCAACCAGTTTATTAATAGTAAAAGGTTTTTTCAGCAAGCGTTGCCCGGTTTGAGCAAATTGTTTCTCTATTTCCGGGGTTGAATGGGCCGTCATGATTACACAAGGCATTTTGGGAAAAGCATCATTAATATATGCCAGTAACGTGAGGCCATCAATCTTTGGCATCTGCAAATCCGTAACAATGAGATCAATCGGTTTTCGATTAAGAATACCGATTGCCTCCTCGCCGTTATTGGAAAGAATAACTTCAAAATCTTTTTTATATTTTTTAAGACTGATCCCCAGTAATCTCTGAAAACCAAGATCGTCATCAACAATTAAGACATTTTTCATTTTCAATGCTGCCCAAAGGGTTAAAAAGAAAGCTGCTCACGATTTTTTATCAGCTTGCTGAAAATCCAGCAAGGTACATACAATACGATCTAATTCTTCAGCTGCCTTGGTAACAGGACGACTGACTGTTTCAAGATCTTTGTTTTGTCTGAGCAAACTACCTATCGCGTCAATCCCAAAGAGTATGGTTGCCAGGTTATCCCGTATCGCTTTCCGATTTTTATCAATAAAGTCGTTCACAGCTGATTCTGCAGCTTGACAAATTTGTTCACTGTCATTGACCTGCCCACCTCCCTGCTCCTGAATAACATGAGCAACACCTTGCATCTCTTCGTTCTCATCAAAAAATGGTATATGCAAAGTTTGTACCTGATTATTTTCTTGCTGCTCTTCAGACATCGCTCTTTCTCCCAGAGAAGAGCATTCTGCACAATAAAAGCTGGGATCCTGAAGTACTTCATGGCGCAGGGAACCAACAAGCTCAGAAAGCCGCATGTTGCAAAAATCACGGGTCGCCTTATTGACCCAGAGTATTCGTCCTTCTGTATTTTCTATAATCAACCTGTCCTGAACAAGATCAAGTAAGGCCAGTTGATTATTTTTCTCCTGCTGCAAACGCTCAAGTTGCTGCTCAATCTCAATATTATCCTGATGCAGTGAGTTAATAAGGCTATCAGATTGTTTTTTCTGCTGATCAACAAGTTGCTTCAGGCGAAGTTGGACTGTGATTCTTGCATTCAGAATTTGAAGATTTATCGGTTTGTTGATATAATCAACAGCTCCCAGGGTAAACCCTTTATATTCGTCATCCTTGTCGTCACGAGCACTGACAAAAATAACGGTAATTTTCCGGGTAACAGGGTTTTCTTTCAAACGCTTACAGACCTCATATCCATCCATGCCAGGCATGCTCAGATCCAGAAGGATAAGATCCGGTTTCCGTTCTGCTGCCAGCTCAAGTCCATGTACTCCGGTTGAAGCGATTGAAACCGTATATTCTTTCTCCAACGTTGTCTTCATCAACTGGAGATGGGCAAAATCATCATCAATCAGCAGAAGATGATAATGCAGGGTATTAATAGGCTCTGATGAACGGAGGTGGGGAATTATCGTTTCCTGCGAGATAATATTCCCGCAAATCTGGCACCCAAGCGGTGTATTATCAATACGCTCCAGCTGCTCATCTGCAACAATATTCTTTCCGCCACATTCTTCGCAAAAAATTACTTTCATGCGCGATCAGCTCCTGCTTTCCCCGGAAGTCAGCTGTAATAAGGCACGAAGATTATCCTCCAGTTGCCCCAACAGAGCACTATAATCGGCCTCCTGTTCTTCTTTACTCGCAACCTCAATTTCTCTTGCCTGCTCAGCCTCATCTTTCAGTCCCACACCAAGGAGGATGCCTTTGGCCTTATGCCCTGCTGCGGACAATGCTTTATAATCATTCGCTGTCACTGCCTGCCATGCCTGTTCAAGAGTCTCGGCTATGGAACAAGAGGACAGCTGTATCATCTGTTCCACTTGGTCTGGCTCAAGACTGTATATGTTTTTGAGATGTTCAGCAACATTTGTAAGAAGGGCATTATCGTTTTCTTTTTTTTCTTCTCGCATAGAAGTATCGTCCTGTTGTTTTTTTTTCATTCTGGTCTTCACTTCTCCGTCAACACAACCTGTCTGCTGAAAAGCCTGGTAGATTTCCTTTGTTTTAAAGGGCTTGACTGCATACCCGTCCATCCCGGCATCCAGACATCGCTGTTTATCCTCTTTCATAGCATGTGCTGTCAAGGCAACAACCGGCATATGACCACCTGTCAGCCTATACTGTAATGCTTCTGTAAACTCTTCTGTTACCTCTGTGGGTAATGTATGATTCTCTACGGACTGATATTTCTTCTGCTCACAAGCCCGTATAATCTTAGTGACCGTTAACCCGTCCATGATCGGCATTTGCACATCCATGAGAATAACATCAAAATGATGATCAAGCAGGATGCGAAGTGCTTCAAGGCCATTTTCCGCTTCAATAATCTGATGGTTATCCTTCTGAAACATCGCCTTAGCAAGAAAACGATTTGATTCATTATCATCAACCACCAAAATACGCAAGCCTTGTAATGCTTCGTTGTTATCCGGTGTCACACCAACAAGAGCCGATTCTTTGTCAGCAATCTGCTTAAAACGAGCTGTAAAGGTGAAGGTACTCCCCTGGCCAAGAATACTGTCAACACCAATATTTCCACCCATCATTTTGCACAGCCTATAACATATTGTCAGCCCCAGACCAGTTCCTTCAAAATCCCTGCTGGTACTGGTGTCAACCTGAACAAAGCGCTCAAAAATATCTCCCTGTCTTTCCGGGGCAATACCAATACCGTGATCCTTTACCCGAAACTCCAGCAGGACTTCCTCATGATCACTTTCCCGTAGAAAAACCTGAATGGAAATTTCCCCTTTCTTGCTGAACTTTATACTATTATTCAAAAGATTTACAAAAATCTGGCGTAACCGCATTGCATCGCCATACAAAGAACAGGGCACCTTGGGATCAATATTATAATGCAGGTGTAATCCTTTTTCCTCAGCCTGAAACGCAACCGTCCGCACAGCATCCTGAATACTCTCTTCAAGGGAAAAAACAGTTGGTTCCAATTGAAGTTTTCCCTCTTCAATTCTTGCAAAATCAAGAAGATCGTTCAATAAACCAAGCAGAGATTCTGCTGCCTTGTTCACTGTCCCAATATAACGTAGCTGCTCCTCATCAAGAGGGGTGTCTAATGCGAGCCTGCTCATGCCGATAATAGCATTCATAGGCGTACGAATTTCATGACTGATATTAGCAAGAAAATCACTTTTGGCCCGATTCGCCTGCTCTGCCCTGTCCCGGGCTAATTGCAGCTGCTGCTCCTCTTCCTTTTGACGGCTGATATCCTTGGTGATCCAAATTGCACCCTGTTCGGGATCCGTACAATCAATGATTTTAGCGGTTAATGAACACCAAAACTCACTCCCATCCCGGCGACGCATCAGATGATCCTCTTGAAAGACACGATTCGCTTCAAAGGACAACAAGGCCCGCTCATAGGCCTGTTCAAATACTTCCTGATTATCAAAAAGCACTGAGAATGAACTTGCTATAAAGGCATCCTTATCAGTATAGCCAAACATCCTTGCAGCCACCCCACTGACCCAAACAAAATCCGTCCCAATAATCCGAACAATCCCTATAGCAGCATGCTCAACAATCAGTTCAAGCTTGGCCAACTGGGCCCTGAATTTCTTCTCTAAGTCAAGCCGCTCAGTAATATCATTTTTTATGGCCAGGTAATAACTGATCTCCTTTGTATACCGATCATATAAAGGACAAACAGTCTGGCCTTCCCAGTATTTCTCTCCGTTCCTCCTAGTATTCCTCAGGAATCCTTTCCAGGTTCCTCCATTTTTAAGGGTACGCCATATTTCTTTACAGACAGGAGTATCCTTTTCTCCGGCCGTCAGAATATCAGGATTTGTGCCGTACAGTTCTTCCCGGGTACAGCCTGTTAATTCACTAAAAAAAGAATTTGTATAAACAATATTTGCAGAACTATCAGTTATAACAATGGCACTGGTACTCTGCTCAACAGCCTGAGAAAAAAGAAAAAGCTGCTCCTGTTCCTTTTTTCGCTCAGAAATATCTGTAAAAAAAGAAAAACAGGTTTTCTTCTTGCTACCAGGCAGAGTTATACACGAAGAGGTGATCAGAACATGGAGCAACGCACCATCTTCTAAGCGTAACAGCCCTTCCTGGGAAAGATCAAAACAATTTTCACTGCCTTGCCCTTTTTGCCTCTTTTCTTCCCCAGGATACAGATCCTTTGTTACGAGAAATTCATGAATATTATGACCAATAATCTCTTTTGCCGACCTTTGCAAAAGAAGACAAAGGCTCTGATTCACCTCAATAATGATCCCTGATGCAAAATCAATCAACCAAAACCCCTGGGGATTCCGGTTAACAATTGCCTCATATTTTTCTTTATCCTGAACCCGCTGTTCTGCTTCGCGCTCCAGTGTCGCTGCTGTCAATAGTGCCTGACGATGATGTCCATTTGCCATATAGAGCAAGGCAAGCATGATCAGCAGCATCAAACAAAGCAACATGATAAAACTGGATGACCCCAGGGAAGCTGGTCGATAATTTTCTTCAAACCAGGCCTTTTGCACAATATGAATCAAAGCAAGGTCATCTCCAATCAGGGGCTGAAAAAACAGATAATAGTCAACACCAGCAGAATCCCTTGTACTCAAAAAACCAATTTTCTCTAAGAGTTCAAGGCCATAGGGTATAATGTCTAATGATTGTATCTGATCCAGTGGAAATTGCTTACTGTGCCGTAGATATTCTTGCTGATCTCTATTCAAAGGCCGCAGAGAAACAAGGTTTGCTGTTGTATTAAAAAGAATATTATTATCTGTCGATAAACCAATACGCATTTCTTCGGATTCAGGCGGTGTAGCAGTAAAGGCTGTGCTGAAGGAGCGAAGGTGGAAAATATCCAGACTAATCTTCAGAACAATCATTCCAAGCGGGCGGTTACCGTTTTTAATAGCCCGGGCATAATACACTTCATTCTGCCGGGTAGCTAGGTTCATTGAGGCATAGAGATCATACCCATCAACTATGGCATCATGAAAAAAACCTGCAAAACCATAGTCCTTGCCTATTGTTTCAGGCACTGTCCCATAGACACATTTTCCTTCAAGATCAAGCAAGAAAACAGCCGTGATATTGTTAACATCTGCAACGGCTCCTAAATTTTTTTTTACAATTTTTTGAGCCACTTCTGTTGGTTCAACATGACGTATATAACTATTCATCATGCTAATAATAACAGGGTTGTCTGACAATAACCGCGAAACACCAGCGATCTGGTCAAAAGTCTGCCGAATCCGCTCAGCCTCCTGAGTCAGAGAGTAGCGATAGGTCTTGATATCTTCCCGGACAAGTTCCTGCTGATGCATGTAAAAAACAAGGCCGCCGCCAAAGAGCACAAGAACGACCAAGCTTATCGCCATGATAATATATAGAAACACTATATTACTATACTTCATTCGCTACGCTCCGCAGCAATTCCGCCCAAAGAAACTAAACTGTAAGTTCTTTCAGGGCCTCAGCAAGTTTTTCCAGCAGAGAAAAATGCCTTTCCTCTATTTGGTTCGGCAGCTCTTTTTCCAAAGCAAATGCAGTTTCAGCATGCTGATTCAGCCCAAGATTGAGCAGGCCACCTTTCATGGCATGAGCTTGGCGCCCTGCTTCTGCCCCCTCTCCATTGTCCATATGTTGACGAAGGTCAATAAGTCCTTGAGCAAGTGACTCAGCATACGTTGTCAGCACTGTTCGCGCATCTTCCTGCTCCAGTTCAAAATGCTTCATAAGATGCTGCATCACCTCATCCCATGAAACCGCCACATCACCCTCTTTCTCTGGTTGCTCAGAAGAAGGGGGAAGTGCGTGGCTGGTACTTTTCTCATCAAAATTATGCAAAATCTTTAATAAGGAATATTTTTTATAAGGTTTACTGAGATATTCATCCATCCCAGCTTCAAGACATTGCTTACGGTCTTCATACATAGCATTAGCTGTCACAGCAACAATGTACAAATGCCCATTAACGAGCCGATCATGGAGCTGATCCGAGACTGTATCAAGCTCTGGAAGATCAATGGCAACACCTTGCTCAACCTGGCGTATATAGCGGGTAGCGGTTAACCCGTCCATAATCGGCATCTGCATATCCATAAAAATTAAATCAAAATGCTGACGGCTTAAATAAGAGAGGGCCTCAAGCCCATTATTAGCCACTGTCACCTTTTGCCCCTGTTTTTCAAGAATTATAACAGCAAGACGTTGATTTGCCGGGTTATCTTCAACTAAAAGAATATCAAGACATCGCTTGGAAGAGGTCAAGCTCTCCTGTTGTTGCTCTGTGCTGGTCATGGGATCTTTTGCCTCTTCCAATAAGATATTAAAAGAGAAAACACTCCCAACTCCTAAGGTACTTTTCAGGTAAATCTCACTGCCCATAAGCTGGAGCAAACGATTACTGATAGCAAGCCCAAGACCGGTTCCGCCAAAATCCCTGGTTATCGAGCTGTCTGCTTGGGTAAAATTAGCAAAAATATTTTCCTGCTGATCTTGTGAAATACCAATACCTGTATCGCTGATTGTAAAGCTTGCTGAACAGTAATTAGCATGGGTAGAACGAATATTAACCTCAAGTGTCACATACCCCTGATGAGTAAACTTGATAGCATTACCAAGGAGGTTCAGCAACACCTGGCGGATCCGCAAAGAATCTCCCATTGGGTGACAGTCATCATCATTCACAACACTCAGGCGGAGCTCAATCCCTTTTTGCTCAGCGAGTATTTTTAGAGTTCGGACAACCTCTTCAGCCAGCTGTCGAGGTTTAAAAGGACGATAATCAAGTTCCAATTTACCTGCCTCAATTTTTGAAAAGTCAAGAATATCATTAATGAGTGACAAAAGTACACTGGCAGAACTGTTGATATTCTCAACATATCCCTTTTGTTCAGAACGTAATTCTGTCTCAAGCAAAAGCTCTGTCATCCCTATCATGGAATTCATTGGTGTGCGAATTTCATGACTCATATTGGCAAGAAATTCACTCTTTGCCTTATTCGCACTATCTGCCTGCTGCCGAGCCTTTTTCAAATCTGTTATATTTTCTTTTGTAACAATAATATGCGTTATTTCATTCTCTTCATTACGAATCGGTGAGGCAACGACATTCTCCTCATAAAACGTTCCGTCTTTCTTGCTATTAACCAGCTCTCCTGTCCATTCATTCCCGGTCCGAACAGTGGACCACATTTTTTTATACACATCAGCCTCTGCCTTGCTGGGAGCCAGTATTTCCAGGCTTTGGCCGATTATCTCATGGGCATTATAACCAGTTGTGCTGACAAAGGTTCTGTTGACATACTCTATAATGCCGTCCGTACTGGTAATAACAACCGAATTGGAACTCTGCTCCACAGCCTGACTGAGACGTTGTATTTTTTCAAACATCTCATTCTGACTGCTCATATCTTCAAAAAGATACAGCTCTCTTTTGGTTTCCTTCTGTCTGTCACTGCCAATAGAAACCTGACGTACCTTACTCCAGAAAGGTTGCTGGGCCTTCACGCCAAGCTCTGTTTTTTTCACCATAGAGAACATTCGGCCACTTCCATCCCAGCATTCAGCCTCTTTACCAGCAAAAATAGCAGAGCGAAAATGGGACCACGGCATTTCTACTATCTCATCAAAAGAATAGCCAAACATGCTTTCAAAGGTGGTATTGACGCGGACAATCCGTTCATCCTGGACCAGGATAAGGCCAAGCATGGTGTTATCCAGAATAACCTTGAGTTCTGCTAAGGCTGAGTGAAGACGCTCATCCATTCGCCTGGCAGTAGTGATATCCTGAGCCATCAGCATAAGTCCACTTGCAACTTCCCGGCCCTGCTCACTCTTTGCTTTAATAGGTGACAGGTAGACCTCAATGATGCGCTGTTCGCCCGGCTCTTTTCCTCCCTCTTCTCCCTCACCAGCTGCGCCAGCAACGTTATAGGGAAAATCAGAGGTCCCAACTGTAAAGGTATGCGAGCCCTTTCGCAGGGCATTATCAATCAAACTATTGAATTTCTCTTCACGATTTTTTATTTGAGGATGAAAGGCTGTTACTTTCTTTCCAACAACCTCCTCTGCCTTAAAACCAAATAGCTTCTCTGCAACCGGGTTAAAATAAGTCACCACCAAATTCATATCCGTTGCCACAATCCCCATGACCTGAGATGATTTCAGCAAATTATCTATAAAAACATTGCGCTGTCGAAGCTCTGCAGTCTTTACCTCAACGATATCCCAGAGTTCCTCATCTTTCCGCTGAATCAAATTCAACATATTATTGAATTGATTAATAAGCGGAGTGAACTCGTTTGTTACACTTGACTCAATCCTATTGCCCAGATCTCCTTCACTGATTTTATGCACAAGCTGCTTCAGCTCCTGAATCGGATTAAGAACCGAACCAGTAATGAAGAAAATCAACATGATAGAACAACAAAGGCCAACAAAAAGAATAATGATAAAATGTTGACCAAACTCTCTTTTAGTGGCAAGAATCAACTTAGAAGGATGCGAAAGAACCAGGAAACTGCTCGTACTGTTTTCTAGCCCTGGAATATATTTAATTTTCACATACATCTTCTCTTTAAAAAAAGAACTTTCATGTATGAGATCAATAGCACCAGGTAAGAGCACAGATGAATTATACAGAGGATAGTTATCACCTCCCTGGAGGATTTCATCAGGAGGAAGAGTCGTGGCAACAATCAAATTGTCACTTACAAGGGTTATGTCCATATGGGAGTATATGGGAAAACGCAAAAGAAAGGTGCTGTCCATCAAATGACAGCTAAAGACAAAAAAACTTTGTGAGGAATAGGGCAGCATCACAGGGACAGCTGCAATCATATAAAAAAATTGCTTTCCTTGCTGCTCCTTTTGCCCCATACCTAAATTGCGTCCAATCTTAACTACAGTCCGAAAAGGTTGGCCAGTTGCTATCTTTTCCTGAACAACCTGATGACGCGTTAAGGAAGTGGCAACATCAATCTTTTTTTTATCATAGGGAATGATTCCCCCGACTTCATTGCTCAAGAAATGAATATCACCGGTTTTTTCCCCTTTAAGAGATCGAAAAATCTCAATCAAAGTCTGTTGCCCATCTTTTTTCCGCATCTGACGAAGAATAAGCTCATCAGCTATTCCCTTGGCAGTAAAAAGCAACTGTCGGCTAAACAGATCAAAACAGGTACTGGTAACGCTTTCTGTATTAAAAAATTCTGTTGCAACGTCCCGTTCTATTTTCTGGCCAGTCACATAATAGCTTATCAGGATACTGGTTCCGCTGATTAAAGTAACCAACACCAGTACCGTAAGCATCATACTGAAACGGAGCCGCCTGTAAAAGGGAACGTTTTCGCTTTGCATAGGTGTAAGAAGTCGTAAATGAGAAGCTCCGCCTCAGTGTAGGAAAAAAGTCCTGGAATGAGACGAATCAATAAGCGGAACAGCTGCTCATAGAAGGTATAATATATATCAGAACAGAAGTCTGAGTTGGCCTTATTAAGCGAAAATCAGGGCAATTACCAGCGCAGGCTGTGCAATCACCCTGCATCGTTGAATTCTTTTGCCAACAACCAACAAACAGTCGGTCACATTATTCCGGCAGCATTCATCTCGGCAGTGTATTTTTTGTCAATACCAAAGATATGATCAATCAGCCAATCAATAACTGTTTTAGAAACTTTCACCACGACAAATTGGGCCCGCCCTTTCTCAATTTCCTGCACAGACTTGTTCAGTTCATCGGTGAAAATAGCATGGGCTTTTTTATGGGCAGCAATACCAGAATAGCCTATTCGTTCCAGTGCTTTTTCTTCTTCAGAAAGATGGTATTTTGTATAATCGACCAACTCTCTCAAAGTAACTTCAATAACTTCTGCGCCCTTACCGCTTTTCATCATATCATGCAGCTGATTGGCAATATCAAAAAGCTTTTTATGATGGTTATCAAAACGCGAAACCCCTACGCTGTATTCATCTTTCCAAGTATAAAGCATATTTTTCTCCGTGAGATATGATTATAAAATAAAGAATGTTGAACACATTCCATTGCAGCCTTACGAGCAGTACAAAACTCAACAGCCCTTGGTTCTTCCTACACACGCTGACCAATATCCAGGATACAGGGAGCAATCTATGGAAGTTTACACAGTGCATACAAAAAACACAACTTAATATTAACAAGTTGCAAAACCTATTGTATTTCTGTAATCAATAAGATAATCACAAGACAGAAATAAATATTTATAAATATCCCTGCAAAGAGCATATCATGTTACACAACGGTGTTCAAGAATTGAGTTTACTTGTACCGATAATGCGAATCGATTTCAATAAGTAGAACATAAATAGAACATATACATGGCCTATCTCTTGCAATCTTTCCATGCAAACTCATTCTTGATATCGGAAAATTTTAGTTGAAAAGGGGAGAAAAATTCGTGATAGTATTTCTCAACTCAAAAAAAACAGACACAGAATATTACTCAGGAGTCTCTCATGCCAATCTCCAGCTACCAAGCACTTGACCTGTTCCGCTGGCTCACAGAAAAAGAAGATATTGTTATCCTGGATGTTCGAAATCCAAAGGACTTTTCCCGTTTTCATATCGAATCGCCGTATCCTTTTGAACTCCATAATATCTCCTACTATGATTTTATGGAAGCAGAAGAGGAATCAGTTGCACGCGTTCCAGCTGGTCGTCGTATTCGCATTATCTGCGCAAAAGAAGGGTCAGCAAAATATGTTGCTGAAATTCTTGATAAGCACGGATTCAGCGATGTGAGCTATCTCTCAGGAGGATTTAAAAGCTGGGGTAATATGCTGGTTCCCAAACTCGTGGCTGCTGAAAACGATTTTCAGCTTTATCAGTTTATCCGACCAGCCAAAGCATCCTGTTCCTATGGCCTCCTGTATGAGGGTGAGATGATGCTCTTTGACCCTTCACGCAATATTGATTTCTATCTTGCCTTTGCCGCAAAAAACGGCTGTACCATCACTCAAACCTTTGAGACACATCTCCAGGCAGACTATATCTCGGGATCCAGAGCAATTGCCGAAAAAAACGGGGCAGTATTTTATGGTAATAAAAAAGATTTTGGCGATTCAAATAATCCCTACACTCCAGTAGTTGATGGCGAGACTCATCGTTTTTCAGAGAACAACAGCAGCCCGACTGTCGATGTTATCTTTACCCCCGGCCACACTCCCGGCTCAACTTCCTACATCATTAATAAGAAATATATGATATCAGGGGATACGGTCTTTATCGCCTCAGTGGGGCGCCCAGACCTTGGAGGACAAGCTGAAGCCTGGGCAAGTGAGCTCTATAAAACCATAGGTATGATAAAAGAGCTTAACCAAGACCTTGCAATCCTCCCTGGTCACTACATGAACTGGGAAGAGGCAAATAAAGATCTCATTTTTACCACCTCTCTTGGCGATGCCACTGAACAGAATAAGGCTATCTATTCTATTGCCAATGAAGCTGATTTCATTCAATTCATCAAGGACAATATACGGGAGCAACCTGAAGAGTACGCCATAATCAGACTGATCAATGCCAATACAGAGCAGGTAGATAATGACCGGGCAGAGGAACTGGATATCGGCAAAAATGAATGCGCAGCCACAGCCTATGCCAAAGCACAGGTAGAAAAAGATGCTGTTTCCTAGTCTTGCCAGAATGCCTGCAAACGTTCTTCCTGGGTTCGCTGCCTTATGTATAGCCTGGACAAGTATAGCTTTGCCAATACTCGTTCCTCTTGCTCAGGCTGAGGAGGTTTATCCAGAACTGGAAACCTCTCTTCCGACAACACCTAAGGCAGACTATCTCATGTCCCAGGCAATGCCAAGGGTGAAAAAAGAACTTGCCCGTAAAGGCATGCACCTTGGACAACCCGTATTCATACGCATTTTCAAGCTCTCAAAGCAGCTTGAACTCTGGTTATACAGCAGGGGTGAATTCAGACTCTTTAAGACCTATCCTATTTGCAATTACTCAGGATATGTTGGCCCCAAACTCGCAGAAGGCGATTGGCAAAGCCCGGAAGGTTTCTACACAGTTTCTGGTAAGCAGATGAATCCCAAGAGCCGATTTCACCTTTCTTTCAACATAGGCTATCCCAATAACTATGATGCTGCATGGGATCGTACCGGCAGTGCCATCATGGTTCATGGCCGTTGCGTTTCCCAGGGCTGTTTTGCAATGGGCAATAAACAGATAGAGGAGATCTACCTGCTTGCCTATCAGGCCTTTCTTCAGGGGAGGCAGGAAGAATTCAGCATCCACATCTTTCCCTTTCGCATGACGCGTACCAACCTGGTCAAGTACCGCCATTCCCCTTGGTACAAATTCTGGTCAAATCTGACAACAGGCTATAATGCCTTTGAAGAAACTCGTCAGGTGCCAACGATCTCCACCGAAGGTGGCCGGTATGTTTTTGAGGATGAAAAAGAACAGTGGATACGAAAACGCTGGGTGTTAATGCAGAACAGAAAAAAATCCCTGGAGAAATAAAAAAAAGCTGCTCCGAACAAGACGGAACAGCTTTTATCAGTCCTAATCAATCGTTGGTTTCAGTTCCGATAGAATATATGTTCTCCATACTGGGCAACATAATTCTTCTGTCCAGCCCATTTGGGATGCACATCTTCCCGATGATAAAAGGTGGCACCATCGGTAAAATCAGGGGTCGTCATGGCCTTCATTGCGGTCTGCAGGCAGTCAACAAAGGCATCTGACTCCTTGGGCATATATGATTTCTGCAAAAACGTCCAGCTGAACTGGCGAGGCGCTGTAACAATCTGCTCAACGGTCTTGTTCTTTTCACTTGCTCTGTTCAGGGTAACATGGGCAACAGCAAGCTGACCGATCTGAGGTTCACTGCGGGCTTCATGATAAACGTTAAGAGTGAGCCAAAGTAATCCTTCAAGAAAACTCATTCCTCTTCCTCGTATTATTGAATAGATAGATTGAACTGATGAAAAACGGATACTTTTTACCTTATTCCCCATCATAAAGCAAGTGTAAAAGCAAGCGTCTCTTTGTTTTACTGATCTTTTTCACACTCAAACACCTGGATTTATAAAAAATAAAAAAAGTCATCTTTAATCACTTTTCGTCATTTTTCTTCTCTTCGATGTACTGCTTGAACCTGAAAATCCTTTTCTACGCCCTCGCGCCTTTCCTCATGCAAGGGCTTTTCTTGTATGGTATATTCCTTGAATATGTGAATCATTTCAGAGTTCGTCACTATGCGAACATCTTTCTCTCTATACAGACATCGTAAACATCAAAATGACACTTACTTGATAACCATTTGATTTTATATACGATTAATAGAATTTGGACATTTCGTCTTGTAGCAAGTGTCCAAATTTAGTAATTTTGTTATAATATTAAATTATTATAAACAATGTCCAGTTTTAGCGTTTACGATGTCTGCTATAGGAGCCTAGGAGCATTAATATAATGGAATATTTCCTCCAAAATCTTATCAATGCCCTCCAGTGGGGAAGCTTTTATGCCGTCATCTCCATCGGCTATTCCATGGTCTACGGCGTCCTGATGCTCTTTAACTTTGCCCATGGCGATATCTTCATGGTGGGCACCTATATCGGTTTTGGAATTGCCACTCTGTTGCTTGCTCTTTTTGGGGCCGTACTGCCGGGCTGGGCCATCTTCCTGCTCACTGTTGCCGTTACCATGTTTCTCACGGCCTGGGTTGGCGTCTTTGTCGAGGTAGTGGGCTATCGTCCCTTGCGGGGAGCACCCAGGGCCTCTGCCGCTATCACCGGTTTAATGATCGGTATTATCTTTGAAACCGGCAATCTGATCATTTTAGGGGCCAAGCGGCTTAGTTTTCCCAGCCTGATTGAATCGGTCAGCTATAATATCGGTGGGGTTTACTTTACCAATGTTAAAATACTGATCATTGTGGCCTCACTGGTCCTCATGCTGGCCCTGCATACCTTTATCCAGAAAACCAAATGGGGTATGGCCATGCGGGCCATGTCCTATGATTTTCAGGCCGTACCGCTCATGGGCGTTTCCATCAATATCCTGGCCCCACTGACCTTTGCTATCGGCGCGGGGCTGGCCTCTGTGGCTGGCGTGTTATACGGGCAGGCCTATCCGGTGCTGGATCCCTACATGGGCATTTTGCTTGGCTGGAAGGCCTTTGTTGCGGCCATTCTTGGGGGCAGAGGCTCCATCATGGGAGCGGCTTTGGCTGGTTACCTGTTAGGAGCTATTGAGATCTTCACAGCAATGGTCTTCCCGTCAACCTTCCGGGATCTCATTGCCTATACCATCATTCTGATTATTCTGACCTTCCGGCCACGGGGATTTTTCGGCATGGCGCACAGTACCCAGCTCAGGCTGTAAGACTGTTCTGGAGCCAAGGAGATAAAAAAAGGAGAGAACGGCGCAAACACGGAGAAAAGCAGCCTGCGCCCCAACGAATCAGCGTTTTTACTCGGCAGAATCGCCTAAATTACTCAGATAATGCTCAGCAGAAAGTTCTGCTGTTGCGCCCTCACCAGCTGCATTGATGATCTGGCGGGAATTCTTACTGCGGATATCCCCGGCAGCAAAGACACCGGGCAGCTTGGTACACATCTCATGGTCGGTAACAACAAAACCTCCCTCATCGCTTTCCAGCTGGTCCAGAGGGAGCACCTCATTATTTGGCGCAATCCCAATCAGGATGAAAAATCCTGTCACTGGCAGGTTGGAGGTTGAGCCGTCATTATGCTGAATATTAAGGGATTCAACCCCTTCGTCATTGCCAACAACCTCGCTGACCTGGGCATCCCAGATAAACTCAATTTTTTCCTCAGCAAAGGCCTTTTCCTGTAAAATAGCAGTGGCCCGCAGGGTATCACGACGATGGATCACCGTCACCTTAGAGGCAAATTTGGTCAGATGCAGGGCCTCCTGAATAGCAGTATTACCGCCACCAACCACAGCGATCTCCTGATCCCGGTAAAAGGGACCGTCACAGGTGGCACAATAGGAGACTCCTTGCCCAGACAGCTCTTCTTCGCCGGGTATATTGAGTTTTCGTGGTTTGGCACCAGTGCTAATAATGACGCTTTGCGCTGTCAGTTCTTCCCCGGATTCCAAGCTTATCTTCTTCTGCTCACCCTGCAGATCCATGCCCGTCACGTTGGCGAATTTCTTTTCCAGGTCAAAACGATCAGCATGGGCCGTCATCTTGTCCATCAACTCGAAACCCGTAATACCGTCGTAAAAACCAGGATAATTATCCACCCAATCTGTCACTAACACCTGACCACCAGTCGCCCCTTTTTCAATGAGTAATACGTCCAGGCGACCTCGGGCAGCATATAATCCTGCTGTTAACCCGGCAGGGCCACCCCCAATAATAATCAGTTGATAATCTGTTTTTTTCATAGATAGTATTCCCAAAAAATAGAAAAAGCTGAGAGGCTGGCTTTCATGAAAAAGGGCGAACACCATGGTTCGCCCTCCAGTACCTGCATCAAAAAATGCTGACTATGCCTTGCTCAGCAACTCCTTAAGCTGAGCCTTACCCACAGCACCGGTAATACGGTCAACTGCTTCTCCGTTTTTAAAGAGAATCAGGGTTGGGATAGCCTTGATACCGAATTTTCCCGGAGTAGCAGGGCTATCATCCACGTTCATCTTAACGATCTGGACCTTACCGGCATATTCCTCAGCCAGTTCATCAATAACCGGACCGATTGCTTTACAAGGACCACACCAAGGGGCCCAGAAATCCACCAAACAAGGCAGTTCGTTTTTTTCTACCTTAGCCTCAAAGTCACCATCGCCCACAACGATAACGTTTTCGCTTGCCATAACTATCATCTCCTCTCTACTTTTTATTTTTAAGGTACGTTTAATATCCAGTGAGACCAAAACTAATACGGAACCGTGTTTCAGTCAACCAGATGATAATAATTCACAGTATCTTTTCACGCAGAACGTGTCAGATAAGATTGGTTCTACGAGCTGATGTGCAGTTTCGTAGGGTGCAACCGCACCTACTCTTTATTTCCCCTTTTTTTGCCTGCGCCAAAGTGATCAGCCAGAAAGGCAAAGGCATAGCCCACCTGGGGATCAAAGGCTTCCGCAGCCTGGGACCGGTGATACAGGGCGAGCACTGCCCGGTAGGCCTCGGCAAGATGCACTATGCGGGTCTCCCGGACCTGCTCAGCCCGCTTTTCCAGCCACTCGGTATAGGGAATCAGCTCGTCGGACAGATCAAGATGCTCCGCGACCTTGACCGGATCAAACTCCTCCTGGCTCAGGCGGAGTTCGTCTTTGTACTCAGGATACAGGGCCAGCACCTGCCGGGCAACTTCGCTGAAATCGGTCTTGGGTTTGGGGAGTTTGCGGATTTCCTCGGGATCAAGATCAATCAACGTAAAGGGCGACAGGTCAATCTGCTTGTCCGCAAGGGTCGGCGGGGCACTCGGGGTATGAGGATTGTTCGGATTGTCAGGCATCTTATGTCTCCTTCGGTTGAACTTTACGGTTAAAGCAGTCCGCAAGGGCACTGAACGTCACGGGCTGCGCTATTTTCGTCTTGCGTGAGCGGTTCTTCGCCTCCGGGGAGCGGAAGAACCTATAGTCGGGTATGGTTGAACCTATCCCTTGGTATGGTTCAGGGTATCTCTGGGTATGCCTCAACCATACCTCGGGTATGCTTCAGGGTATCAGCGGATAGGTAAAGCCTATTGTCGGGTATGGTTCGACCTATCCTTGGATATGTTCCATCTACATCGTTACTTACTGAATTCGAGATGAGTTTCATTATACCCCCTACTGGGGCCAGAGATCGCCAGTAATGATTTCAGCCATGAAGCCTCTTGTACAGAGCGTAAATATAGGGCCGTGGATCACCGAATGGATTAATAAATGTATATTCCTCACTCCTTATAAGCTCAAACTCTGAACCCATTCGCCTGCTCATTTCATTGACTGAATATCGATGAAGCTCCAGCCCCGCACATTTGGGAGCACCCAAGGTGGAAAATTCTGCCAATAATACCCATCCCCCAGGCTTGACAACAGTATGCAAATTAGCAAAATAGCCCTCAATATCCGCCTCATCAAGCAGAAAGTGAAGAACTGCCCGATCAATCCAGATATCAACTTGCGGGATATCGGCAGGCAAAGGCTCGGAGATATCATGTTGAAGCCATGACACCCCTTCCTTCTCTCCCGTTCTCTCTCTCAGCGCATTCAGTGCTTCATCGCTTATATCATTCAGAATAAGTTGATATCCCTTACTGAGCAATTCATCGACAAGTAAAGAAGTTCCTGCATCGGGGAGAAAAACCACATTGGACGTATTCCGAGGAATCTCATCTAGAAACCACAATGTCTGCGAAACATCTTTCTCATACCAGCCGAGTTCTCTATCAGCTTTATTGGAAAATATGTTATTCCAATGCGCTTTCAGTGTCTTCATATCATCTTCCTATAGTATCTCTATAACATAACGAAAAAGTCTCTCTCTCCTACCCCACCATCCCCTCAAACCGCTCCCAGAAATCAGCCACGCTCTCTCATTGATCAGAACAACAGCTTACTCCCCTCTGATCTGCTTTTCGATAAACTCCTGTATTTCTTTCTTGTCTGGCAATTCAAGCTGATATTTGGAAACGAAAAGTTCATTGTCCATACCGGCCAATGCATATTGCACCAACGCATGATCCTTTTCTGTGCAGAGCAGAATACCCACAGGCGGATTGTCTCCTTCGGTCATCATGTTGTGCCTGTACCAGCTTACATATGTGTTGAGCTGGCCGATGTTTTCATGCCCGAACTTCTCCAGTTTCAACTCAACCAGAATATGGCACTTCAATATGCGGTGATAAAAGACAAGATCAACAAAATTATGATTGTCACCTATGAGAATACGCTTCTGACGAGCCTCGAAACAGAAACCGTGCCCCAATTCGAGGAGAAATTCCTGCAAGTTATCCAGAAGCTGATCTTCCAGGTGAGACTCACTCATAACCTCAACAGGCTTCAACCCGAGAAACTCGAAAACATACGGGTCTCTTATGGCGAGTTTCGGATGTGCAGTTTCCGCATTACGCTGCGCCAGCTCGGCTAATTTCTTTTTATTGCCGGAAAGTTCAGAACGTTCATAATAAAGACTGCCTATTTGTCTCCTCAATTCGCGAACCGACCAGTTCCCGCGCATACACTCAGTCTCGTAAAAAAATTGCTGGCCGGGATTGTCGCATTTCAGCAGTTCGACAAAATGAGTGAAAGAGAGGCGGGCAAGAAGCTCCTGTCCGGGAACGATTAAAACGGGAAATGCATCCCCCCTTTCTACGGTATGTTCATGAGGTGACTGCGATAACAGCTTCTCACTCAATTCGGGAGTCAGTGAATCCCGGATTTGCGGATAGACCTGATAAAATTTTCTATAGCGCCGTAATTCTCTTTCCTCTGTTCTGCTGACTCCCTGTTCTGTCAAGTGAATCGAAAGACGTTGCAAAAGCTTTTCGCCATAGGCCGCCCGATCTTCTCCGCGTTGTTCGTATTCGGTAATATGATGACCGATGAGCCAGTTACGCAAAGTAAGACTGTAATTAACGGCACGCCCTGCCTGAACGGCACATTCGCTGTCAATATCACGGATGAACAGAATTAAGTCAGTAAACGTCAGCTGTTGTTTCATTGCAAGGGCCATACTCGTGTCATCCGAGTTTCAATCCATCCTCAAGTCGTTAGCCCTGATGAACGTTCGGAGTAACTTGTGCGGACTGTACCATCCCTCTACCCCACCATCCCCTCAAACCGCTCCCAAAAATCAGGAAAGGACTTGGCCACGCACTCCTCACCATGCACCTTCACCCCGGCAACCCGCAGCCCGGCCACAGCAAAGCACATAGCGATCCGATGATCCTCATAGGTTTCGATATCAGCCCCGTGCAGATTAGCCCCCCCAATCTGCCCGTGGACGATCATCCGATCATCCTCTTCCTCAACATCCGCCCCCATCTTCCGCAACTCGTTGACCATAACCGCTAAACGATCGCATTCCTTGATCCGCAGATGAGCAATATTATTAATCACCGTGGTTCCTTCCGCAAAAGCAGCCACCACAGCCAGAGTCGGAGCCACATCCGGCATATTGCCCATATCCACCTCTATGCCCTTGAGCTGCTCCGGTCCCTGCACTGTAATCCCACCTTCACTCCGCTCCACATGACAGCCCATGCGCTCCAGCAATGGCACAAGCTGGGCATCCCCCTGCAAAGAAGGCACTGGCACATTGGCAACATTGACCTTACCTCCTGTGATCGCAGCAGCAGCCCAGAAATAGGAAGCCCCGGAGGCATCGCCTTCAACCTGATAGCGGGTGCCACGATAGCAGCCTTGTGGAATCTGAAAACGATTCATGTTGGGAGACACCTCAGCCCAGATCCCGAAGTCTGCCATAACAGCCAAGGTCATCTTCACATAGGGTTTGGAAAAGACCTCGCCCTCCACTTTCAGGTCAGCCTTTTGGGCCGCATAAGGAGCAACCAGCAATAATGAAGACAGGTACTGGCTGGATTTTCCTTCGGGCAACACAGTCTCGCCTCCAGAAAGGCCAGCTGCATCAATGGACAAGGGAGGACAGCCATTGGCCGCCTCACTCTGAATCTGGACCTGCCAACCCCGCAAGGCCCGAATCAAAGGCTCAATGGGACGCTCTGCCATGCGCTCTCCACCGCTGATGCGAAACCGACCCTGGCCCAAGGCAGCCACTGAGGTCAAAAAACGGGTAGCAGTGCCGTTATTACCAAGAAAAATATCCTTGTCCGGGGTTGCAATTTCCCCCCCGGATCCTTGAACCATCCAGGCTTTAGGATCGCTGTCATCCACGACAACCCCCATCTGGCGTAAGGCTTTCATGGTGTATGCCGTGTCTTCACTGGCAAGAGGACCGATCAGGGTGGATTCTCCGCAGGCCAGAGCAGCGGCAATCAGGGCGCGTTGGGTCAGACTTTTGGAACCAGGAACTTCGACTATAGCGTCCAGGGTATCAATCGGTGTTATTAATCTCATGATATCTTTGTTCAACTCTTTTTAATAACGGTAAACTTCTGTTTCCAAAGCTCCAGCCTGGGAACCGTTTTCCCCTGAAGCTCTGCTTCATTTCCGCACCACCCAAAGGGGTATACAATCAAATATACGGGCGACCGCCGGTCGCCCCTCCCCTAAGCAGCCCGACGCTGTAATTCCTCTTCCAGAGCTAAACGCATAACATCCTGGGGAGCTTTCTTGCCAGTCCAGGTCTCAAACTGAGCAATGCCCTGATAGAGCAGCATGGCCAGGCCATCAATGGTCTGACAACCAGCAGCCCTGGCCTCCCGAAGCAAACGGGTTTCCAGAGGAGCATAGACAATATCCATGACCACGGAAAAGCCTGGTAATAAAGAAGGGGGGACGGCAATGCCTTCATTATCCGGCTCCATGCCCACAGAAGTAGTGTTGATCAACACATCCGCTGACACGTTGGTAACCTCTGCCAAAGGGATAAAGGTGCAACCAAGCAAGTCCGCAAGGGCCTTGCCGCTCTCTGCGGTTCTATTGGCAATAATCACCTCTGCTCCAGCCTCAATCAGGCCAAAACCCACGGCCTTGGCAGAACCACCAGCTCCGATAACCAGTATTCGGCTCCCTGCTAAACTGACCTTTTCTGCCAAGGCTGTATTAGCACCCAGCCAATCAGTATTCAATCCGTGCACATGAACCTGTCCACCTTGCCTTGGCTGAAAAACCAAGGTATTAACAGCTCCGATCTTTTCTGCCACCGGGTCAATGTCGTCAAGAAAAGGAATAACCGCCTCTTTATGCGGTACGGTGACACTGACACCTCGGAACCCCAAGGCCCGCAGGCCGGTAAGTCCCTCCTTAATATTCTTTACTTCCAGAGGCACGTAGGCCCGGTTCATTGCCAGGTCGGCAAAGCCAGCATTATGCATCACCGGACTCAGGGAATGACGAACCGGATTACCGATTATTCCGTACAGTTCTGTTTTTCCATCAATAGCCATCAATATCTCTCTCAAAAAAACTCACGCAAACACGTTCAGGACAGAAGAGCCGTTAATTTTTGCAATTGCTCAAGGGATAACTGGCCAGGAGCTGTGGCCTGGGCATCATTCAGACAGGCATAGGTCATGTACCCGCCCAGGTAGAGGGTAGCCAACCGGGTAATCTGCCCTGCTTCACCCATGCAAAAGCAACTGAGGGGAAAATTTACCGCCCTGGCCTGCTCCTGAAGACCAAGAACCCGTAAGGCATCCTCAGGATTATGGGCGGTGGTGACAATTTTTCCAATAACTTTATCAACACGACCAGTACCAGCACTCTCTATCATTTGTGCCAACACCTTATCCAGTTCTGCCTGGGACGGGGTACCCTCAAAATTATGCCAGGACAGGATCAATCGGGTCTGGGTCAGGCTCGTAGCAGCCAAGAGCCGCTTCCGTAGCCGTTGCTCTGCTCTCAGTTCCAGATCAACATAGGCAACTTCCTGGCGAGCAGCCTCAAGCAAGGGAATGATCCGTTTCTCTTCTGGTCCGTCATAGGAACCACCTTCCCAAACCGGTCGATTGGTGAATAGAAGCGGTTTTTGCAGCAGAGAACGGCAGCCGTATATATCTGGTTTTACCATGCTGTCCAGACGAATTTCAACGACATCTGCCCGGTCCAGGGACTGCTCCACCTGATTATACATTATTGTCGCATCCGGCCCTGCCAGAGAAACACAGATCTTACCTAGTCTCATTTACGCCATCCCTGTTTTTAAGGTGCCTATAATATCAACAAGGCGATCTTCTCCCTGCTGTTGTAAATAACCGGTTATTCCCTGTACAATGTTCTCAGCTGCCGAAGGATCATAAAAATTCGCGGTTCCCACCTGGATAGCACTGGCTCCGGCCAGCATAAATTCCACAGCATCATCAGCGGTGGTGATACCGCCAATACCGATCACAGGCAATGCCACAGCCTGGGCAACCTGCCAGACCATGCGCAGGGCCACCGGTTTAATGGCAGGACCAGACAGACCGCCAATCACATTCGCCAATCGTGGTTTCCGGCTCATCGGGTCAATAGCCATCCCGATCAGGGTATTGATCAAGGATACCGCATCCGCCCCTGCTTCTTCAACGGCCTTGGCCATGAGGACAATATCGGTCACATTGGGAGAGAGCTTAACGATCAGAGGCAGGCCAGAGGCCTCCCGGACTGCCTCAGTCACCCTGGCTGCCATTTCCGGCATTGTGCCAAAGGCAACCCCACCTTTTTTCACATTGGGACAGGAGATGTTTACTTCCAGGGCTGCAACCCCTTCCACCCCATCCAATCTGCGGGCGATTTCACCATACTCTTCCACAGAGTCGCCAAGAATATTAACCACAACCGGTGTTGTCAGGGAACGGAGATATTTCATCTTGCCTGCAATAAAACGATCCACTCCCACATTTTCCAGGCCAATGGCATTGAGCATTCCACAGGCTGTTTCAACGACTCTGGGCGGAGGATTACCAGGCTTAGGTTGCAAAGAGATGCCCTTGACAACGATAGCACCGAGCCGCTCCAGATCCACCAGATTCTCAAACTCTCTGGCATAGCCAAAGGTACCAGAGGCGGTCATGACCGGATTACGTAAAGCAAGGGATCCTATCTGAACCCGTACGTCAGGGCCTGTACAGAGAACAATTTCTTCTGCCGGGTTCATATAATCTTCTTTCATATCTCTCCCCATGCCAACACATCTGCGTTAAAAACCGGTCCCTGCTTACAGACATGAACCAGGCCTCGTTTCCCATGCACGGTACAGCCCAGACAGGCCCCCATACCGCAGGCCATATGAGTTTCCAGAGAAACCTGACAGCTCACCTCTGCCTGTTGGCATTGCCCCACAATATTTTCCATCATCAGGTGAGGACCGCAGGTGTAAACCTGTTCTACTGAGGGCAGGACAAAATCAAGGAGGTCCGGGATAAAGCCCTTATGACCAACACTGCCGTCATCGCTTGCCAGCTGGACAGCATAGCCCAGGGCAGAAAACTCTTCTGCCAACGGAGCCAGTTCATCCTTGTTGCGGGCTCCAAGCAGGACATGATCTTTTTGGGTCTCACGCCCGCTCTGCTCTAATTGTTCTGCAAGAAAAAGCAAAGGGGCAATCCCCATTCCACCGCCGATCAAACAGACCGGTTGCTCACCGGAAAAATCAAAACCTTTCCCCAAGGGACCAACCAGGTCAAGCTGGTCACCGACACAACGTTGGGCCAAGATTTCGGTTCCCTTACCAATCACCTTAAAGAGCAGAGAAATTGTCCCGTCAGCAGAGCTGCGGTGGATTGAAAAAGGGCGCCGGAGCAAGGGATCAAGACCATCAATAACCCGCACCATAACAAACTGGCCAGGCCGGGCTGTGACAGCGATTTTGGGGGCCTGAAAGGTCAAACGAACCACATCAGGTGCCAGGCAATCACGGGCAAGAAGAGTACATTTTTGCTGGAATTCAGACATGAAAAAGGCTACAAGTAAACATTAAAAAGAAAGGGGTCATGGTAGGTCTTCCCTACCAGTCCGGCTATAATAACCGGCACAGCCTTTTGATTCAAGGAAACATTATTCTTCAGCAAAGCACACCTGACACGGATATAACAGATATGGAAACACTCTTTCTTCTTTACAGCTTTATTTTTGGTGCCCTGGTTGGTTCCTTTCTCAATGTAGTTATTTACAGATTGCCTGATGAGGAACAATCTGTGGTCTTTCCTGCCTCCCACTGCCCCAAATGCAACACCAATCTGCACTGGTACGAGAACATTCCCATTCTCAGCTATATCGCCCTGCGAGGAAAATGCAGGACCTGCAAGGTACCCATCTCCCTCCAATACCCGGTGGTGGAACTTTGCATGGCCCTGCTCTCCCTGGCCCTCTATCATCGTGTTGGATTATCCCTGATTCTGCCTTTTCACTTCCTCTTTCTTGCAGGGCTACTGGCTATTATTTTTATTGATATCCATCTTCAGATTATCCCAGACAAAATCAGCCTGCCTGGAATCCTGGTCGGTTTTATCAGCTCCTTTTTCAATCCCCTGGTCAGCTGGCAGGAAGCCGGGCTTGGCATTCTTCTCGGAGGAGGGGTTCTTTATGCGGTTGCGGCAGGCTATGCCCTCCTCACAGGACGAGACGGCATGGGCGGCGGCGACATCAAGCTGCTGGCCATGATCGGAGCCTTTTTGGGATACCAGTGCCTGCTGTTTGTTATTTTCTTTAGCTCGCTGACAGGTTCTCTTGTGGGGCTTGCTGCCATGTTCCGCCAACGCAAGGGGGGGCAAACCCGGATCCCCTTTGGCCCTTTTTTATCCCTGGCTGCAATGGCATGGCTCTTTTTCCAACAAGATATTTTGACCCTCTGGTTTTGGTATCTCTCTGTATCAGGATAGAAACAGCTCTGTTACTTTTTTCACCAACGAGAATAAAATTCATTATTATCAAGAACGGTTAAAGAAAAAACCACAGGCCTGCGCAAATTTATTTTTTTCATCAATCCTCTGCCAAAGGTCGCCAGTAAGAGAGTCTCGGGGGAGAAGAAATCCGTAAGCTAAAAATAGAGCTTTTTAAAGATCAATGCAGCCTTGAAGAGTATGAAGAAGTTTTTGCGCCTGTCAATTTTGTCACAATAAAAACATAACTCGACATATCATACCGGAAAGAAAGCATATAATAAAAAAGAACCCAAAAACATACCGCTAGCCCATATACCGATCTCTATCGCCTGCAAATCAAGCTCTTTGGTCAATCTCTTCCACTCTCTTTCTCTATTGGAGTTTCTCAGAAAATCAAGCCTAATCATTTTTGACCAGGAAAGATATTTTCAGGTAAAAATGATCAGAATATAAAAAAATAATACAATAAAGTAACAAGGCTTTCATTTCTGAACAGCCTTTTATCAAAAACTCATCCGACCCAAATAACACCATATATGCTCTGGGATACTGTCAAACATTCTTTATCCAGCTCACTGTCTGAAAGTGAGTACAGCCTGTGGATCAAGCCGCTCTCTTGTGTACAGGAGGACGACAAGACCTTGCAGATTGTCTGCCCGGATCGTTTTTTCTGTGCCTGGATTAAAGAACGCTACTTAGGGCTTATTGAATCAAATCTGAGTAAAATTACAGACGCTCCCCCTGCAATATCTTTGAGCGTATCAAACCTTCCTCCAGCTCCAGAACAGGAAAAAAATGGTTCAGGACAGTTACGGCTCCCTGGTATGGACACCTTCAAATCCACGATCAGGTCCCTCCATCCAGCCTACACCTTTGATCAATTCATGACCGGTGAGTGCAACATGCTGGCCCGTTCAGCCTGCAACGCCATTGCTGCTGCTGATTATACCTTTGGCAATAACCTCTTTATGGCTTCAGGGACCGGACTTGGGAAAAGCCACCTGACCCAGGCCGTTGTTCATCAGGTTATGCATACTGCCCCTGGCACCCGTATGCACTACCTGACAGCCCAGCAATTCTCTGCTGAAATGGTGAAAAGCATCCGCAACAACAGCATGCAGCAGTTTTCCAATCGCTTTATCCATGGCTGTGACCTGCTGTTGGTGGAAGATGTCCATACGTTGGCTGGCAAAACAAAGACCCAGGAAGAGTTGAACAACGTCCTTGATTACCTGATAAAGTCAGGAAAAAGGGTTGTCATGACCTCTGCGGTGCCAGCACGGGATATCCAGGGACTGGATGAGGACTTTCGTTCCCGAATGACCTCTGGCCTGATCACTGATATTGAAGCTCCTGAGTATAAGACCCGGGTCTCTATCATCCGCCATAAAGCTGCCCACAATAATCTGAACCTCCAGGATGATCATATCCACTTCCTGGCAGACCAACTTCAGGGTGATATCCGCCGCATTGAAAGTGCCCTTATGGGAATTAAGGCCAAGACAAGTGTGTACAAGGCCCCACCTGACATGGATATAGTTCGAAGCGTCCTGGAAAGTCTGGGCACCTTACAGCAACAAAAGCAGCTCACAGGCACCATGATTCGGGATATCATTTCCAGCCAGTATAAAATTTCAGTGGACGAACTGACCTCACGCTCGCGTAAACGGGTTTATTCCTTTCCCCGTCAGATTGCTATGTATCTGACCAGAAAGTATACAGAGGAATCTCTAGCCCATATTGGCAATCTCTATAACCGGGATCACTCCACAGTGCTCTATGCTGTAAAGGTTATTAACCGTGATATTGCCCAGAAAAATTCGGTTCGCCAACAGGTAGAGCTGCTCAAAGATAAACTGGAAAAATAACGCAAAACAACAAACTCCCACTTTGAGATGCTGAATTGCAGGGGCAGATCTGCGTGTCTGCCCGGTTCTTTCATCCCACCTCCTGTTCTCTTCTCCTCTTGTTTCCTTCCTGATTATCTGTTATTCTTCCTTATCAGAAAAACTATCAGGAAAAGGAGAAAAACGCCCCCTGCCCGGCAATTCCGCCAACTGCCAAGCCTTTACCGAGCTGCGAGCCGCTGCCTGTTCCATTATGCACAACATCCCACAATACGAGTACAAGGAACCAATGCATCCCCAAAAGGACACAGGACAACCAGATAGTGTGCCATCACGTTATTTTACCGTAGTCTTTCTGATCTCTGTTCTTCTGCTTGGCCTGGTACTCTGGCCTTTTTGGCAACTCCTGATCCTCGCCTTTTTGCTGGCTGGTATCTTTCGCCCCATCTATAACTGGCTCAACAAATGGGTTTCTCCCTGGATGGCCTCCAGCCTGACCTGCGCCCTGATTGCCCTGATTATCTTTATCCCCCTGACCTTCTGTATCGCTGTCCTGTCTACAGAGACCTTGAATGTCTATCAGTTGGGCCGGGATACCAATATGCTGATCAAGCTGCAACAGGTAATTCAAAACAGCAAATGGATTACTCAGGGCCAGGAAATCCTGCAGGGCTTTGGCGTCAACTTCCAGCCTTCTGATATTACCGAGATCTTTTCAGACCTCAGTAAAGAGGCTGGCATGTTTATCTACAGCAAAGCCTCTGTCTGGGCCGCCAATATTATGAGCTTTGTGCTCCAGTTCTGTTTTCTGATCCTGATGATCTATTTTCTTCTTATTGAGATAGACCGCCTGGTCCGCTTCATTACCCGGCTTTCACCGCTGCCGGAAGAACAGGATAACTTGCTCTTAAAAAAATTCCTGGATATCTCTGGAGTAATCCTGGTAGGCAATGGAATAAGTGGTATATTCCAGGGAGTTATGGGGGGAGCATTCTTTGCTGTACTGGGGATCAAATCACCTGTGCTCTGGGCAGGGGTGATGGCGATACTGGCTTTTCTTCCCATCTTTGGGATAGGATTGGTGCTGCTTCCCACTGCCGCCCTGCTTTTTCTCAATGGTGCACCTGGACAGGCAGCTCTGACCTGTATTTTTTATATTATTCTTTCCTTCACTGTGGAGTACCTGCTCAAACCAAAATTTGTGGGTGATCAGGTCAAGATGCACACCCTGTTGGTCTTTCTAGCTATCCTGGGTGGGATGTCGGTCTTCGGGGTTCTGGGGATCATCTACGGCCCCCTGATTGTGACCGCCTTTCAGACCTTGTCAGATATTTATCTGAAAGAGCATCGACCTGCTCTCAAGGTCATAGAAGAGGCGTAGGGGTAAACCCCTGTGTTTACCCTTGCCGCTATCCAGAAAATAAAGGGCAGGCACAGGGGCCTGCCCCTACGGTTTCATATTGTTAGAGTTCCAAAATATCATCAAAGAGTTCAGCGTGCTCTCTGATCTTCTCTCCGCTTCCTATGGTGGCCCGGAAACGATTCTCTGTCCGGGTTAACTGCTCCAGTACTGGCGCATAGGCCCGCATATCCTCCACCTCCGTATCAATCACCCGACCAATCCGCTTCTGCTTATACTCTGGGGTAATCGCGCACAAGTACTCATTCCGGGCTGCAAGCCCCTGCACTGCCGGGGACTGGAGTGGGTTCAGTGCCCCATAGGTACCAATGATCAGCTGATCCAGTCTTTCCCGGCTCAGTTCAAGCCCCTGCACCGCAGTTGGAATAGCATCATAGGCTGCATAAGTCTTGCGCACCTGGGGGTCCCGATAGCTGACCAGGGCAACATTACCGGTTAACTGATGGAGCTGGACAAAACAGCCATAGGCCCCGCCTAACTGGCGCACCGTATTCCAGAGATAATCACGGGACAACCAGGTCTTGAGCACCTCAAAGACGCCTGTATATTGCTCAGGTCCTGTGAACAAGGAACAGGCTTGCACATTATAGACAACATCAGCAGAGGTTGTGAAGGCCTGCTGAGCAGGCAAGCTGGGAAATTGAAACTTTTCGACAGGCTGCTGAACTCCTTGCAGAGAACTACGTAAAGAGCCTGCGTATCCTTTGACCGTATCAATATCCTCCTGGGAACCGGTCACGGCCAGCTTCAGGTTCTCCGACTGAAAGACCTGACTCCGCAGATCCTCAAGACGGGCCAGAAATGCCTCTTCCTGATCTTCATAAGAGGCAACTAACTCCTTGAACTTCAAATAGGAGGTCACCCCATGGACACACTCGTTCAGCATCCCGGAACGGCTGAGATGGGCCAAGGCCCTGGAAGAGGCCAGATTAAAGCCCTCGCTCTGGACATTATGTTCAGCCCAGGTAAACTCCCGCATCACAATCTCCCGGATACGCTGGCGGTTGGTGAGATCCATATCCGCAAAGACCTCCTGAACCAGTTCAATGGCCTTGGACAGATAACCAGACAAGGCCTTGACCTGAAACCAAAGCACCGGCTGCAGGGTGTCCGGGGCATTCATCTCCTGGTAGGTGGCAAAGGAATGGTTAAAACCACCAGTGCAGATATTCACATCCTTGGCAAAACGCATATAATCACGGGAGCCAGTACCGATCTCAGTGGCAATGGTGCCAAAGAGATCCAACCAAGGCAGCAGGTCTGGAGAAATCGCTGAACAATCCAGACCAACCTGGACATAGGTAATGGAATTGATCTCCAGGGCATTGGCAATGCAGGTGGCACCATCACAATCTTCTACCTCAGCCTGCAAAAAATCAGGCTTCCTATCCAGATCCTGACGGGACAAACGGGGCAACAGGGCCAGGGTTTCCTCGCTGTTCGGGGTCTGCTGGAGCTGCATCAGCTCCTGGGTCTTGGCAATCAGGGCTGCGGTTGTTTCCTGATCCAGAGTCTGCTCATAGTCAGCTAAACGCTGCTGTTCCTTTTCTGCTATTCGGGCTGCCTTTTCCGGGTCAGGGGTCAAAGTGACCGCCACAAAGGCCGGGTTTTCCAAAAGCTCTGTCTGAATAAGCTCTTCAAAATACTTTTCCTCCAGGGCCTTTTTCCGAATAGTGGCAAACATCTCCTTAATAGCCAGGGCTTCAAAAGGATCTGAACCATGCTTAAGACTGGGCAGGGCCTTACCAATGAGATCCAATCCCCGCTGGGCCTTGGTCAGGTCTTCCCGAAAAGAGAATTCATACTTATTCAACTCAGACAGGACCAAATCCTGATCAAGCCCCTGTTCAACAATCTCTCCCAGTACCCGACGGTAAAGGGCCAGAAATTCATCCCGCTTCTCAGCCTCAGAGCCAGCCAGATAGGTCATCATAAAGGTCTTGTAACAGGAATCCGCAAGAAAGAGGCCGCCAAAATCCCGACAGAGCCCTGCCTCCACAATGGCCTTTTTCAGGGGAGATGCATCCGAGTTATAGAGGATATTGGCAATGATCTGAAAGGCAGTATTGCGCCGTCTATCCAGAACCGTGCCTACAGCGGTGCCCACGGCCAGATAGGTCTTGCCGCTCAAATCACTGCCCGACTGGACAGCATAGCCATCCTCAATAAAGACCGGCTCAGAGATATCCTTGCCCCGGACAATCTCGGCCTTGCTGCCTGGTTCATCATAAGAGGCCAGGAAATTATCCTGGACCGCTGCCAGCTCCTGTTCCAGGTCGGCATCGCCGTAAAAAAACAGGATACCGTTGGAGGGATGGTAATGTTTTTGATGAAATTGAACAAACTGCTCATAGCTCAGATCCGGGATCGCTGAGGGATCACCGCCTGATTCATGGGCATAGGTGGATTCCGGCATCAGGCCTGCAAAGGTATGATGGAAAATAGAGCGGATAGGGTCAGAAAAGGCCCCCTTCATCTCGTTAAGAACCACGCCCTGGAATTGCAGGGGAGCGTCTTCGGATTCCTTATGATAATGCCAGCCCTCCTGCTCAAAGGTGCTGCGCGGAATCAGGGGATTGAGGGCAACATCACAATACACATCCATGATATTAAAATACTCGGTCATATTACGGCTGGCAAAGGGGTACCAGGTGGTGTCGGAGCCGGTCATGGCATTGAGAAAGGTGGTCAGCGCGCCCTTGTTGATCTCTCCGAACACATCATGGACAGGATATTTTTTTGAGCCCATGAGTACAGAATGCTCCAGGATATGGGCCACTCCGGTGGAATCCTCCGGTACTGTCTGAAAGGTGAAACAAAAGGTCTTGTTGGGATCGGCGTTTTTTATGGCCAGGGCTGGAGTACCAAGCACCTCGTGCTCAAAAAGATAGACTTCGGAATGAATATCTGCAACATGTTCTTTTCGTCGCAGGATGAATCCATGATACGTGGAACCGGGAGTGAAATCTGTCATAAAAGACCTTGTTCGGGTTAAAGTTGACGGGTACCGGAGAAAACCGGAAAAAATTGTAGAAATATTGTCCTAAAATTGCTTGTGAGAATCAAGGAGAATAGTGACTGGCCCGGAATTTACCAGGCTCACATCCATCATGGCCTGGAATTCTCCGGTGGCAGTGGTGATGCCGGAATCGGCAATGGTTTGGATAAACTCTTCGTACATTCGGCGGGCCTTGTCTGGCGGGGCGGCCTCTGACCAGGAAGGACGACGGCCTTTGCGGCAATCAGCCAGCAGGGTGAACTGGGACACGATGAGCATGGAGCCTCCGGTGTCGGCCAGGGAGTGGTTCATCTTGCCGTCATTGTCCTCAAAGATCCGCAGGTTGATGATCTTGTCGGCCAGCCAGGTGATGTCCTTTGGTTCATCGTCCTTGTGAACGCCCAGCAAGACCAGCAGGCCCTCGCCGATGGCCCCGGTCTGGCGGTCGTCTACTGTTACTTTGGCGGATGTTACTCTTTGGATTACTGCTCGCATGGGTTATATCGCTCTATCCCACTTCTTTTCTTGATAGTTAAGATACAATCGGCTCCGTTTCTAATAAAAACTGTTCAGTTTCAGCGATCAACTGAGCCATACCCGAAACCGTCCTCTGCAAGATCCTTAGGGGAAATCTGGTAATGTTTAAGTAAACATTTCAATTTATTGTTCATGCAAATACCATTTATTTCGCTAAAATTATTTCTCTCAATTATCGGCAGGACATTGTTCAATTCGACGTTAGACATTGATTGATAAAGTTTTCTCCAAGAATCGGTCAAGCCTTTTTTTTCGCACAGACGCCGATGCAAAATATACGCTTCCGGCATGTACAGGATTTCAAAAAACTCATTTTCATCCTTTCCAAAAGCGGCCTTAAAAAAATCTAACTTTGTACCGACCTTACCTTTCGTCGCATTCAGAACTGTTTGTATTGAACGAATGAACTTTCGGTTCCAATGGTTACCGATGTAGGTTCTGCCGTGATGCAGTTTATTATCGTCCCAAATCGGACTAAATCTCATTGGAAACGAATAAATCTGTAAATCAAGTTCATTGCTTAACTCGACATTTATTCTCATCCGTTGATACAGTTCAACTGGTCTATCCTTGTGATTGAACAGTAAGTAGTTAGATAGCTGTTTGATATTGTATTTTGCAGCAAGCCGAATGGCTTTCTCGTATGGCTTTGCAAGTTTCATGCTGTCGAAGGCAATCCTTAATGGCTTAATCGGAATTGTCGCAAGAAGAGCCATTTTTTCCTCTGTAAGTAATCGCGCATCAACACCTTGGTTAAAATCTACATACCTATATTTAGATGCTTTATTGCGCCGATCCTCGTACAGCTCCTTAACATCCTCATATACACCAGTCAGCTGGTCACTTGTCGGAAGTAACTCTGCACATATTTCATTTTCCTCAAGCAGCCGTAAATAGTTTTTGAGAGTCGCTCCAGACAATCTAGATCGAAATTTAATAAGGATTGAATGCGCTAATCGACGATAAGCAAATTCATTAATACCGGACTTCAGGTTCGCTATAGAGATTTGTAAATAATTCGGGCTTACAAACTTTGCTCCTTTATAGAATCCGTTAGCACATATCTGTTGAATAATTTCTGGAAACCTCTTTGATGCCAAAACATTATTATCAAGCAGCAACAAATTCCTTCTCGCACCATATGTTCGGTCGATATATTCAAGCTGTTCGGATATTGGAAGGTACCCTTTGAAGACAGGTTCTAAAACAGGAACTGCACAGAACTCGCATTTACGTATACAGCCACGCGATGTATACCCGTAGTATCCATCATGCTCAGGATATGTATAATCGATTTCCTCAAGAATTGAATAATCTGGAGGTAGTTGGTCAATTATGGTTGTATCCCCCTCGTCCAACATACCGGGTGTATCCAGCAAGCCGATAATAGGTCTAATGCCTGTTGCTTCCTCAACCTCATCCGGTATCAAAGAAGCCATTACTCCGCCGACTAAAACGTTACTTTCGTCTGAAACCAACTTTTTGCAATACTCAATCGTTTCAATAGTTCTCTTAAAATAAAAAGTAAACAGAGACGTTACACAAATTCTATCCCAACTTGCACAACTCTCAACACGACCTGCTCTATAGGCTTTATTATAATATTTCAACCAAATTATAATGGATGGAGAGAAAATACCGCCTAACTCCGAAATTTGAGCCAAAGCGGTCTTTCGTCCATATCGAATGAATTGAGCAACAATTGGAGCGTGGCATTTCCAATCTATCCTATCATCAATGGAGTAGAGTTGTTCTATAACGGTCTCAGTATACAGCTCGATGACAAGCTTACGTAAGTCCCCTTTAAAAAAACGCACATAATCACCGCGATTCCGGTGATACGCCGCTAATTTCATCAATCCAAGAGGCGGATATTTATTTCTATAGCCAGGTTCTACAAGCAGTACCCGCCTCTGCTTCAGCGAGTTACTCATGAGATTTTGTTATTCCGAACCGCTCTTCGATTTTATAAATCAATACGTTCTGGAGGTCTGGAGACAAGATAGTCCTGATGACTTCATAAATTTCACCTACTAATTTCTGTTCTTTCCTACTCAGTTTGCTCAGTTTGTTTGCTTTATACTTCTTGCCGTTGCTCTTTTTTTCTGACGAGTTTCCCTTGTTTTTTTTGGGTGATTCTGTATTTTTCTTCTCAGTATTATTGCTGCTTCTGTACTGAACAAAACGGGCCAAAGTTTCATTATCTTCGGCATGTTGTTCAATCCTTTTTAACTGTTTTTTGGCCTTTTCCGCATTTTCTCTGATTTTATCAAGCTTGTCCTTTTCCTCTTTCTCATGTTCTGGGCTATAAAATTCCTGTGTTTCTAATGTGTCTTCAAATTTTTCAATCTGGTCTGCATAAGTTTCAACCTTCTTTTCCGCACTATTCCATTCTGATGCCTTCCGGCAAATATTTTGAAGCTTGCTTGTCAACCCATGAAGTGCATCCTCAAATTCACTCAACAGTTCACACTCATCAAAATAATCACGTTGCCCATTCGGAAACAGTTCTTCATGCAATACATGAATTTCACCGATAAAATAACGATGAAAACGGTTTTCTCGAAAAAAGCGTTGTAAAGTAAATTCATCTCCAACTTGTATATTACCTTTGCGGAGCCTTATCCCCCAAGCTTCGTTAACAACAGGTATAAGCTGCATATACTTAGTGACGGCGTACCATCCCACAGCAAGAAGCTGATTATGCTTTGAATACAAATCGAAAAATTCAATATCAATTACTTCGTCAATACGTTTCTTCTGTTTTTTTTCCTGCTTATATACATTATTACGATATGCTTTAAATAGCTGAGTCGTGTTGACAAATATTCGATAGCCTTCGCAGGATACCCCCCTGTCAACAAGCCCCTTTTTAACTTTAGAAGTGAACACAAATTTCGGATCGTAAAAATCAACCGGGGCTACCATCCGTAAATTTTTTGTCACCGCATCGTCATCAAGTAATTTCACATTTTTTACATTCTGCAATATCACATTGAAATAATGCTTGTCCTTGTGCTCTACTATCCCATCCTCTATCGTTGTAATGGCTTGAATTACCTCAGATGCAAGTTTCTTGTCCTTTTTATCACTGATAATCTCTTTCAGCTTCTGCCCATTCCATTGCAAAACAGTTTTTGTATCTTCGCCCTTAAACGAAGTTTCAATAATCAATTCATCACAATAAGCCAATCCAGCCAAACGACCGATACCACGAAACCCCAAGTTCTTCGTTCTGTCTTTGCTGGAGGCGGCAATACTTGTGAGGACTTGCCAAGCATTCTCCCTTGGAATACCTACCCCATTATCTTCAAAAGAAATACGTCGCTTTTCTTTATCAATAACGATTTGTATATCACCTTCAGAAATATCCTCTAAAATTTCTCTAGTTACAGCCTCGTTAATTGCATCGATCGAGTTTTGAACGTACTCCCGAAAAATCACCAACGGATTATGGTACATCCCCGTTGTGAGGATTTCGATTATATTTTTTCCTATAATGACAGAGTCGGAATTCATAGCTACTTCTCCTGAAAATAAATAGGTCGCGGAAACCGTATATGAAGCGGTGAAGTGAACACCGGATTTTGCACAATATACTCTCCCTGAGTCAGTCTAATCATCATATTCTTATATACTTTCGGGATGTAACTATAATCTTTCTTTGACACTTCAATTGTATTTGTCCGTCCATACGCATGTGTTGAACAGTTCCCTTTAACTCGTTCGTGGATAGCACTTTTAAACTGTTCAGCTGAAAACAGAACAATTCCCAAGGAGCGTCCACGTTCCGATATATCAATTATCTGCCTCAAGATTGGTGAATTTTTCGGCAAATCTGACCCTGCATATTTATTCAGCTCGTCTATGAAAACGATAATTCTGGAAGGAATATTTTCCTCATTGTCAGTAAGCTGACCAAGTTTGAGGTCATAAATTGTCCTGATTACATCGCCAAAAACAAAAGATTGCAGGTTTTCGTCAAGTTTGGCGATATCAACTACAAATACCTCGTTTGCCTTGATCTGCTCCAATGCGGAACTCAACCGGATTTCACTCCGCTCAGATACCACGCGATTTCCAAACATGCTGTTTTTCAAAGATTTAGAGATGATCCGTTTGAACTTTCTCCAACTTTGTACAGTGATATCCTTATCAGTTCTACCACTGTTCGCTTTTCCGTATTCACTGATTTCATTTTCCAGTTCATCCCAGTTGCGAATTCTCGCAAATCCTCCTTGCCTCGACTGAATATAATGACACGCAGATTCCATTGTTCCTGTCGAATCTTCAATGTTTGCAAAAAGAAGATCCAAGCTGTCAAGATCTTTGTCAAAGCTGTACTTGTATCGAAATCCTTTCTTCTCCTCTATCAGTTCATCAACATAGTCTTTCTGGGCATATGTGTTCGAAAAGTCATCCTGTTCATATGGGAAAAAATACTTTACGTTGTCGAAAGGGTTCGGTTCAATGCCAAGCTCCTTGTATCGTTTGGCATCTGCTTCCGTGAATTGCCCAGAATCGGGTCTCTTGTCCAAAGTCAGCAGGTCTCTACCCTTAACGTTGAGAACAACAAATGCAACCGACTCATCGCCGAACGGTTTATCATCCCCAACTTGACTCATTCGATGCTGGATGCCTTTTAACAGAAACATTGCATATGATGTTTTGGCAGCAAGCCCGGATATTCCACTGATATTTAAATGCGCTCCCTCCGGTCCTATTAAGAATTTCCCATTAAAATTAACCGGCAAAAGCACCTGTTCACTTTTATTTTTCGAGTACATCTGGATATATCCGCACGGTAGTGCATTCTGCACATTCGCCAGCCCCAATGCTTCGCTAACTTCCTCATTATTAGCAAGTCTTACCTGACTGCCGTCCTGAACAGGTGTATAAATCGCTTTGGTATTCTTAACTACACTGGCCTTAATGTAGTTCATACCTATTCGTCGAGTCGGAGCGGTCGTATCAACCTCGCCAAAGTCGTTCGAAATAAAAGCTCCCATATATCCAGGTGTATCAGTGATATGATTTATTTCTTCAATAACACCGTATGTCTTCGACCCCTTCAAATGCTCTACGACAACTACATCAAATGGATCAAGTATCCTTTCTGGGGGTGTCCAAAAATAAAATTCATCAATTGTAGTAGGCCTGTTTTCAAGCGCAGTTACTTTCCCAATAATTCTCATAATTTTTAAAAATATTAAAGTAGATGCATAATTACATGATCACTAAGACGATGGCTCTTCAGGCAACGCTCTGTCAAATGTATCGGATACAGGTGATTAGCCCATCTCCGGTCACTTCCATAGCAAGTTGGATTACGCTCCCACATGATATGCGCTGAAATGGAGTCAATAACCTCACTTCCCAAACCATCCCTAACGGTTTTATCATCCACCAAGAGCTTTTCAACTTTCACGACACCATCAAAGGGACTGATAGTATGTTTAATATCACGAATCCTGATATACCAAGTAGCGAAATGGACTGCGCCCCCCTCCCCGGCAGCAACATTTGATTTAAATTTAAAAGCGGGGGTGCGATGGTAGAGGGGGAGTTGTGCAATCAACGAGGCGTTCGATTTTCCCTTTTGATCGCAGCTCTTCTCAGGATTAAATTTTTTGGAACAGGCCCCTGACAGCCTTTTTCTGCTAGCTGGTTAATCTTTTAATTTTACACCAGAAAAAAATGGACATTTGAGA
>JAABTP010000147.1 GCA_011389815.1 Desulfobulbaceae bacterium
CTCGGCGCCAGGGGCTGGATGTGCCTCCTCTGCCTCTTGCTGCGTAAAAAAAATGAGAGGGGTCTGAACGGTTACAAAGCTTGTTGCTGTGCTGGCTTTTCAAGACAAAAAGGTAGTTACGCTGGAAGACGTAACAGGAGAGGGCCATCCCGCAGAGCAAGGTACGCTCATTGGCCGGCACGGGGTTGTTACCAGCATTGAAAAAGACAAGCTCGTCGTGACGGAAACCTATCAAACCCAAAGTGGAAGAACAGTGGTCAAAAGGATCCCCCTGTACATGCATCAACAGGAGTGATATGCTTTTTAGCCCTGTTACAGACCATCCTTTGATCCCAATGCAAAAGTTTATTACCCTCCAAGTTCGTGATAAAAAAAACTCGTTTGACAAAATCGAAGTTTTTGAATAGATATTAGTCTGTTTAAAATACAGTATGAACGTTGGTTGGATGCCTCCAAGGAGTCACCCTGTGCTTTGATATAAAAAGGTACTCGCTATTTTGAGGACATACTACATTCGCCCGACCAAATTTTATATACACATAACCCTACGGAACAACTGACATGAAATACCTTGCTCTCCCTCTGATTGTGATGCTCCTCTTTTTTTCAGGCTGTGACCTTCTGGATGATGACGACGACGATGACTCAAGTGACGGAGGGACAGAATTGGTAGCAGAAAAACCTTCATCTTCATCCACAGTAGTTCTGAATGCTTTTTCTGACTTCACCTGCACCAGCAATTGGAGCAATCGTGATGGAGCATTAGGTTTGACTGCACGAAGCGGCAGCGGTGCCTGCAAGGCTACTTTCCCCGGCGAGTCGGGAACGTATCAGATTACGATTACTGCCCAGATCGAATTTGACGGGAATTCTCACTATGCGCTGTATATTAACAATGCAGGTGCCGCATCAGGGCGTTATCCGCTGGCACCCGGTTGCGGAGGCGACTGTGAGCCAGACGACTGGAGCAGCCAATGCCCTGATCGGAAATACAATATTGATGCGGGAACCCATAATGTTGCCACCGATGATGTTATCAAGTTCTATGGTACGGAAGACTGGAACTGTGATGATCACGGCGCTTATGCAAAATGGCATAAGATTACCTTTAAGCGTATTTAGTTTTTTGTTGGTTATGGGGAAGAAAACGGGTGGGTTGTCCTGGCCTGCCCTTGTTCTTCTCCTTCTTTTCATCGCAGGACCAGTCTCAGTACTTGGCTCGTCTCTTCCTTTTGCCTCCCTTCACAGCGGATTATACAAGAATACAGAATTTACTGATCCGGTCGTCGCTTTTACCCCTTATGACAAGATTTACTTACTTGTTGAATTGCGCGAGCTGCAAACAGGCAAATATACCCTGACAACAGATTGGGTTACGCCTTGGGGTGAGTTGGAGCACCAGAGCAATTATTCTTTTGCCATACAAGACGTCAGGCCTTCCTGGAAGGTGTATTCCTGGCTCACTCTCTGGAAGAATGGCCCGATCAAGCGTTTGTTCGCTGGGGAAGATTTTAAAAAGGAATTCTACGGTACCTGGACGGTTCGGCTTTTTCTGAACGGTAAACAGATTCATGAGCAGGATTTTGGTGTTCACTAGCCTGTTGGGTTAAACGATTTTTTGAATATAACAGAATATGTTATGCCGGTACGTGCTTCTGGTCTCATAAGTCTGACCACTGATTTTGGCCTGCATGATCCCTATGTGGGGCAGATGAAGGGGGCGATCCTTCAACGGCACCCTGTTGCTCAATTGGTCGATCTCAGCCATGCGATTCCCAGGCAGGATATCCTTGGTGCAGCCTTGGTTCTGCACAGTAGTTATGCCTTTTTCCCAGCCGGTACAGTACATCTGGTGGTTGTTGATCCAGGGGTGGGCAGTCAACGGAGGATTCTGGCAGCTGAGGCTCAGGGACATTATTTTGTGGCCCCGGATAACGGGACTTTTTCTTTATTGCTACGAGATCAGTTGGTTCAGAGAGTATATCTGGTGGAGGAGAGAGGACTTTTTGCTGAGACAGTCAGCACAACCTTTCATGGACGTGATATTATGGGGCCAATAGCTGCGGCCTTAGCCAGCGGAATGCCAATATCTACGGTGGGACCAGAGGTCTTGCCAGCGTCTTGTGTGTGCCTGGAGATACCTGTTGCTCAGGTTGCAGGGCAAAAGATTATGGGCCAGATCCTGCAGATTGATCATTTTGGCAATATCCGTACAACAATCCGTCAGACTGATTTGCGGGGCTTTGTTGATCCACAGCAATGTCAGGTGATGCTGAGCGGCCAGCAGATAAAGGGCATTCATACCACCTATGCTGAAGCTGGGCCAGGGGATCTGGTCGCGCTTATTGACAGTGCAGGGTATCTTGAGATTGCAGTCAATATGGGTAACGCTGCTGAGCATCTCCAATGCGGCACTGGAGATGCTGTTGAGGTTACCTCTTTGTGATCCGGGATATTAGCTTCTTGGTCTCTTGCCCTTCCAGGGCTTTTGTGATTTCCCTTGATTATATGGCCGCCGTCCTTTGCCAGCACCAGAATGGTGAAGGACCTTGGCTGTGACGAATTTTCCATTAACCTTAAACTGCTGAAAGGCACCCAGGATCTGAGGGATGAAGCGGCTGTCTCCCTCAATGGTCGCTGTGTTACGCATGATTTCTATTTTACCTACTTTGATGCGACCGCCGCCAGGAACAGCATTAATCATACTGATCAGGTTTTCCGGGAGAACGCCGTTACGTCGTCCAACATTAAGGTGAAAGCAGGTAAACCCATTTTCTTTTTGATTTTTTCTCCCATCCCGCTGAAAGCTTTTTGCGTCTTTTCCGCTGACCTGCTGGTTAAGGTCTGGAGCGTCCTTATAGTATTGAAGGAAACGATTGAATTCCAGGGAGATGAATTTTTTAATCAACTCTTCCCGGTCCAGATGGGCCAGGTGTTGTTCAATCTCTGCATACAGAGGATCAATCTGGTCATGGTTCACCTCTGTGTTGCTGATAACTCCCATCAGATTATGTAACTGGGTAGTGCAGACTTCTTTACCTGTGGGGATCAGGGATTTCTCGAATTTCTTATTGATATTTTTCTCAATATGTTTGATTCGATGACGCTCCCGCATATCAACAAGGGCAATGGAGGTCCCACTGCTTCCGGCTCGCCCTGTTCGACCACTGCGGTGGGTATAGGCAGCAATATCATCTGGCAGGCTGTAGTTGATCACATGGGTCAGGTCGTTGACATCCAGACCACGGGCCGCAACATCAGTGGCAACCAGAAGTTGCAGGCGTTTTTTGCGGAATTTCTCCATAACCAGATCACGTTGGGCCTGGCTTAATTCGCCGTGCAGGGAATCGGCCTGGTAGCCGTCCTGAATAAGTTTATCAGCCACGTCCTGGGTATCTTTTCTGGTGCGGCAAAAGATTATAGAGTAATTATCCGGATTATTATCCACGATCCGTTTCAGGGCTGAATAGCGATCCCTTCCATTGATCAGGTAGTACTGATGGGTTACATTTTCAGCACCAGAGTTTTTTCTGCCCATGGTGATTTCCACAGGGTCAGACATGTAGCGGTTGGCGATATTGGCAACCTCTTTGGACATGGTGGCTGAGAAGAGCAGAGTATTCTTATCTTTTGGAGTTTCTGCCAGAATGGCATTGAGTTCGTCCTGAAAGCCCATTTGCAGCATCTCATCGGCCTCGTCAAAGACAGCATAGCGCACAGCAGAGATATCCACCTTGCCTCGTTTAATCAGGTCCCGGAGACGGCCCGGGGTGGCAACAATGATCTGGATACCCTTGCGGAGTTCACGCATTTGTTGCTCAATACTGGCACCCCCATAGATAGCTAATATCCTGAGTCCTTTAGTAAAGCGGGAAAAACTTTCCAGGTCTCTTGATACCTGCATGCAGAGTTCCCGGGTTGGACAGAGGACAAGCCCCTGTGTTTGTTTGTTTTTCGGGTCAATCAGTTGGATTAAAGGAAGGCCAAAGGCGGCTGTTTTACCGGTTCCGGTTTGGGCAAGGCTGACGATATCGACTTTTTGCTCCAACATCAGCGGGATAACTTTGGTCTGTACCGGGGTTGGTTCTTGAAAGCCCTGTGCAGTAACAGCCTGAAGGATCTCGTCGTTGATGCCGATATCTGTAAATGTGGTCATAATATCTTTTCTCTGTTAAATAGGTATGGTATGAGGACGTCACTTTCCCCTGTCAGAGAACCCTTACGGGACAAAAATGGCATTACATTGGCTGGATACGCTGTCACAGCCGCCACAGGAGAGGTTGACGCATATTGAGGCACACCCTACTCTGTATCAACAATAAAACAAACCGTTTTCTGCGGATTAAAATGTTTTTTGGAGCATTTTGATACATGACTTTTGTAAATCATGAATTAGAGCTGGCAAATGATTTTGTCCGATACACGGATTGTCATATCTTTTTGACAGGTAAGGCCGGGACCGGCAAAACCACCTTTCTTCATAATCTGGAAAGGGATTCAGCCAAACAGATGATTATTACTGCTCCCACCGGGGTTGCAGCGATCAATGCGGGTGGGGTCACCCTCCATTCTTTTTTTCAACTGCCTTTTGGCCCTTTTCTGCCAGGGACTGAAGCCTACGAGCGGATGCAGCAGCACCGTTTTCGCTTTAGCCGGGAAAAGAAAAAAATCATCAAGGGGCTTGATCTCCTGGTTATTGATGAAATCAGCATGGTCCGGGCAGATTTACTGGATGCAGTGGATGAGGCTCTGCGCTATCATCGTCACAGCCCTTTGCCCTTTGGTGGGGTTCAGGTGTTGATGATAGGAGATCTCCACCAACTGGCTCCTGTGGCAAAGCGTGATGAGTGGCAATTGCTGAAAAAGGAGTATACTTCACTCTATTTTTTCAGCAGTAAAGCGCTCAGTCAAACCGAGTTGATCACCATTGAGCTCCAACATATCTATCGCCAGTCTGATGCTGATTTTATCCGGCTGTTAAATCGGGTGCGGAATAATCAGCTTGATCAGCCCACTGTTACGGCCTTGAATCAACGTTATCTTTCAGGTGTTAAGCCTGGTCAGGATGAGGGCTATATCACCCTGACTACCCATAATCGCAGTGCTGACACCATTAATCGTGAGCAGCTGAGTAAGCTTGATACCAAGGAGTTTTGTTTTGAAGCAGAGGTCTCAGGAGACTTCCCAGAGCATACCTATCCGGCTCCGGAAGATTTATGCCTGAAAAAAGGGGCTCAGGTGATGTTTGTCCGTAATGATTCTGGGCCGGAGAAGCGATATTATAATGGCAAAATTGGCAAAGTCCATGAGATCACAGAAACCGCAATAATCGTGCGTTGTCCTGATAGTAGACAGGAGATTGCTGTGGAGCCTGTTGTTTGGGAAAATATCAAGTATACCCTGAACCAGGAAGAAGGAGAGATTGAAGAGGAGGTCATTGGCACCTTTGAGCAATATCCTTTGAAAACAGCCTGGGCTATCACTATCCATAAAAGTCAGGGTCTGACCTTTGAAAAGGCCATTATTGATGCTCAGGCAGCCTTTGCTCATGGTCAGGTCTATGTGGCTCTGAGTCGCTGCAAGACCTTTGAAGGCATGGTGCTCAGTTCGCCTATTGGGCGGAGTGGCGTTGCCACGGATGGGGCTGTCTTGCATTTTGATAAGCATGTGCAAAAAAATCCTCCTTCTCAGGAAAGGCTTCACAGGGCAAAGATAGGCTTTCAGCAAAAATTATTAACAGAGTGTTTTGATTTTCAGCAGTTGCGCAACCGCTTGGGCTATCTTGTCCATCTCCTGCGTGGAAATGAACGCCTTATTCAGGTGATGGGGACCGAAATTGCCGAGCTTGAGGAGATAGAAGAGCAGGCAGGGCAGGATATCTTTCTGGTCAGCGAAAACTTCAGGAACCAGCTCTATGGTCTTTTTAGCAAGGGAGAGATGCCTGCGTCAGATTCGCATCTTCAGGAGAGGGCGCGTAAGGCCTCGGAGTGGTTTCAGAACAAGTTTGAGCTCATTTTTAATGATGCTTTTACCCGTTTATCCTTTGATACCGATAATAAGGAATTGGCCAAAAAGGTGGACAAGGTCCTGAAAAACCTTAAGCTGGATTTGGCTGTCAAGTTGGCTGGGATTGCTTCTTGTGAGCAAAGCTTTGTTCCGTCAGACTATTTACGGGCAATTGCTGTGGCTGAGATGAATTTCTCCTCAGCAAAAGCGAAAAAATCCCAGGGAACATACAAGGTTCCCACAGAAATCAAGCACCCTGTCTTGTTCAGGGCCTTGATAAAATGGCGATCTCGAAAGGCCAGGGAACTGGATCTTGCCCATTCTCAGATTGTGCATCAGCGGGTCTTGAGCCAGATTGCTGCTCTCCTGCCAGCGAACAGAGATGAGCTGAGAAAAATTCACGGGGTGGGTAAAATGACCATGCAGAAGTATGGAGAGGATTTGCTGAGGATGGTTGCCGACTATCAGATGAAGGAAGAGTTTTCTTCCTGAGTTTGGCAGGGAAGAAATGTGCAATCAACAGAAATCAATGCAGAGGGAGGAATGTGTTGAAAGGAAAAGATTTTTTAGAAGGGCCTAAAGGAAGAGTGGAGAAAAGGTCAGAGAAAGGATCATATAATTGGGATGCGGAAGACTATGCTCGTCATTCTTCTGTGCAGCAGGGCTGGGCCAGAGAGCTACTCAATACATTGAATCTTCAGGGTAATGAAGCTGTGCTGGATATAGGTTGCGGTGACGGCAAAGTAACTGCAGAGCTTGCTGAATTGGTGCCTGATGGAGAGGTGCTCGGATTAGACAATTCTGCTGCTATGTTGGCTTTGGCCCGGAAGGAGTTCCCCTGGTCAAGCTACCCTAATCTTTCTTTTCAGGAGCGGGATGCCAGAGAGTTGGCTTGTGAGCAGGAGTTTGATCTCATCTTTTCCAATGCTGCCCTGCACTGGGTACAGGATCATCTTCCTGTGCTTACAGGTATAAGCAGGGCCTTGAGGCTGGGAGGGCGTGTGCTTTTGCAGATGGCTGGCACAGGAAATGCTGCTTCTTTTCTTGCTGTTGTGGACGAAGTTATTCAAACAAAAGAATGGCAGCAGTATTTTGTCGATTTTGCCTTTCCCTATGGTTTCTATGGGCCAGAGCTGTATAACGTCTGGTTGAAGGAAGCCGGGATGTATCCTGTTCGAGTTGAACTCATTCCCAAGGATATGTCTTATCCTGATCGAGCTGGATTGGAGGGCTGGGTGCGTACTACCTGGCTGCCCTATACAGAGCAGGTTCCTGTTGAGCGGCGAGAGGACTTTATTGCAGCCCTTGTTGACAGGTATCTTGCAGATCACCCTGTGGATAGCCAGGGGCAGGTTCATGTCAGTATGGTACGACTGGAAGTTGAGGCCTGTCTGGCAGAGGCAGAGGTTATTGATTGAGGCGGTTCTTTTTTAATGTCTCAACCCCTTTTTTGGCCAGTAAAGGGAAAAGACCGAGCAGGGCAAAAGAGAGCAGCAGACCAGGTGAGAGGATGCCGCTTGCAGATTCGATTTTACCGAGCTGGGTACCTGCATTGATGTAAACCAGGGTTCCGGGAAGCATCCCAAGTTGACTGACCAGGTAAAAGACCTTGGTGCGGATGGAGGTCAACCCCATAACCAGATTGATGATGAAAAAAGGAAAAACAGGAACCAGGCGCAGGCTGAAGAGGTAAAAGGCCCCGTCCTGCTCAATGCCTTTATTGATTGCAGCCAGTTTTTTCCCAAATCGTTGTTGAATGCTGTCCCGAAAAAGGAAGCGTGCCCCTAAAAAGGCAAGGGTTGCTCCAATGGTACTGGCAAAGGAAACCAGGAGTAGGCCCAGCCAAAGTCCGAAGAGAGCCCCACCGCCCAGAGTCATAATTAAGGCCCCAGGAAGGGACAGGGCAGTGATAAGGATGTAGAGTATCAGGTAGCCGGTTATACTGAGCAGCTGATGCTCGGCGTAGAAATCCTGCAAAAGCTGGCGACTGGATTTTAATGCGCTCAAGCTCAGGTATTCTTGACCGTCAAACAAGAGAAAGAGACCTGCAAGGACTGCGACAACGAGTACAAGGGCCAGTTTTCCTGACCAGTTTTTTTTTCGTTCTTGTTGTTCTGCGGGTGGTGTTGTCATGGTCCTCTTGGCTTTCCTGTGTCGTTATTCCATTTCTTTTATGCAGCATATGTGGTTTCTTAGCATTTAACACCAGTGCATTGCAATAAGATTGAAAGCGAACAGGAACATTAACATAACGTTCCTTCTGTGTACTTGACTTTCTCCTGAAAAAGAATAACAAGTAAAAATATTTTTTATTGCCGGTGCTCCGGTCTTTTTTCCATTCCTCAACGTATACAAAAATATGAGATCATCAAACAAAGCCTGGGAACATTTGGGTGAACTTGCTGAAGAGGATGCTGTCCATGTCCTGACCCGATTGTTTACCATGTATGAAGAACAGGAGCAGCGTCATCCCAATGATGAGGCGACAGCTCTAATGGCACGACTTTAAGGCTTGGCCTTTATGAACGAGTTGTATTTATTGAGAATTCAGAAAATTAATTTAGCC
>JAABTP010000148.1 GCA_011389815.1 Desulfobulbaceae bacterium
AACAAGCCAGGTTTTTTCACGGGAAAATACGTTACGAAAGCCTGTTAATGAATCATACAAGTAGTTGAGCATACAATCGCCTCCTCTTATTTTTTGAAGAAGTTATCTTGTAGCTTATACTGTATGCTTTTTTACAAATTCGTCAAGTTGTCAGAGAACTTACGACTGTAGAGTAAATAGAATGACCGGTTGGCCGGACTACTGCCTTCGCAAATCCTCAATCTCTTCAACCGACAACTCGGTCAATTCCGCTATCTCCTCTGCATCCAGCACACCCTTTTCTATGAGATTCAGCGCAATTTTAAGAGCTTTCTGTTTTTCTCCCTGTTCAGCACCCTCTTTTATTCCTTGCTCAATACCCTGCTCAATACCCTTCATCACGCCAACAGTATAGGATGATTCCACCATACTGGCCTGATAATGCAAATCATCCTGATATCGTTCATAAGCCCGGCGTTCTTCGTCGGAAAGCTTGAGGATGTCCAGCTCCTGCTTGGCCTTTTTTATCCCCTTGGCCTTGAAGTCATTCTTGATCTCCTCATTCTTGAGAAAGTAGATCCACTCGTCCAGGGTGTCTTTGGCAATATCGTCGAAGTTGTTGACCTTGATTAGATAATATTCTGGGAAAATTTCATGGAGCTTATCCCGTCCGTACAGCTTCCGCTGCTCGTCGGAGAGTTGCAGCAGATCCTGCTCATGCAGCCCTCGAAAGGAGGTGGTGCCGTGATACACGTAGTCATCCCCATGCCCCAGATCAAAATAGAGAATATTGATGGAAACAACCTTAGTTACCTTGGAATAGGGCTCTTTTTTGTGCAGATGCTCCGTGATCACCTTGGAGGTGCCGAACAGAATCCGCTGGAGATAATCGAACTCCCGTTCATACTGCACCTCAATGATGAGTATTTCCTTCTTCTCATTTAATACCTTGAGGTCAACCCGGTTGAATTTATCACGGGCATCTTCTTTATTGCTTTCGCTTTCGAGCAGTTCCAAAATCGTGATATTGTCTCTGAGCAGTTCGCTGAGAAACCCTTCCAGGATTTCAAAGTTGGCCTTGCTCCGCAGGAGCTTTTTCATGGCCCAGTCAAAGCTGATCAGTTTTCTTTGTGCCATTGCTTTCTCCATGCCTGCTTATTATACCGGTTCATATGATTCAAGTTCACGTAACGAAGCAACGGCCTGATTACGAACATGAACGTCCACGTCATCAAGAAATTTTTCCGACAGCTCTTTCGCTGTTTCATCCGCGAGCCAGCCGCCGGGCAGGATTTTGAGGGTTTCAGTACGAAGTTCGGGGACGGGTGAATCAAGCAGAACTATTATTTGCTTTTCTGCATTACGAAGGACTTTGGGAGGTAATTCAGTGAGTTTTGCAAGGAGGCTTATCGGTGCCTGTTCCTGTTGAATCAGGTCAATTACCTTGTTCAGGGCGGAAGCATCGGAGTTGCAAACCCGCAGCACAGCATCTTGAGCAACGTCTTTTACGTCTGTTCTTGGGTCACCGCAGAGTTCAGCAAGTTCGGCAAGCGTGAATCCGTTGAGCTGATCAATAATCTGCACTAATGTTTCTCGCGGACTTGATGGAACAGTACCGCCTTTGACAGGATAGGGTTCCTCGTTTTCTTTCCAGTAGGATAGGGCGTTTTTCAGTTCACTAAGGTGTACTTGTGCAGGATGATGATTTGCATATCCTTTGGCCGCTCCGAGAGCGATTTCAACATTCGGATGTATTAACTCCTTGAGCAAAGTTGCGCAAATACGGGTATCGTATTGATCATTGGAAAATTGCGGAAGTTTTTCGAGAAGATATTGGCAACCGTCTGTCAGTTCATCTTCCAGTCGGTGCAAAATGATTCCAGGTGCTTGCTCTCCCCATACATCGGAGGCAATCTGGCTGATAAAGTAAAGGGCAGAGTCCCTTCCGTTCCTCAAAATTTCTTTTACCTCCTCTGCGGTCTCATCGCCTCCTGCTCCGGTTGCAATGATGTCAGCTGCGGTCTTGGCAACTATTTCACTAGGATGATCCAATGCTCTTGCAATGTTTTCCTTTTCTGTCTCTGTTAATTTAACTTTATCCCAATCTGGGCTTATATCAACATCTGCTAATCGTCCAAAGTAAGACACCTCTTGTTCATTTTGCAACAGCGTTATTGCAGCATTAGCCTCTTTGACAATTTTATCTGGGTTGAGTTGTAGTCCAGAGATAACGCAACTAAAAACCACACAAAACTCTTCATAATACCCCTGATCGGATAGGTCCATAAAAGCGTCACAAGGCGAAGTCCCTATCTCCATTACCCTGCTAATCTTACAGAGAGAGTCGAAAGAACGCTTTATTTCCTCATAACATTTATCAGAAACCCTCTTCTTCTTCGACAAAGATGAAACGACAAATCTCAGAAAGGTTATCTCCACCTCACTCCATGCTCTTACCCAATTTTTTTGTTTATCAAAATCAAAAAGTATGCTCGCTGTTCGAACATTCCTTTCAAGAATAGCTCGAACATGCTTAGATATTGTTTTGACATTACAAAAATGCTTTTCAAGTTTCCTTTCCCTAACTATACCCAACAGCTCTCCCAAAAAACCTATGCCTCTTACTCCTCGACCACTCGACATATAAGTTAATACATTTGCCACTTTAACAATTATCTTTTGATCATATGGCTCATCAAGGAGTAGCATCGTTGCTTTTTTTATAAATGTACCTGGCGACTTCTTTAACGAGGCCAAATCTTGATAATTTTGTTTGAGCAACGCAAGAGAAAAATATTCTTCGCCCGAATGCAGAGCAAGATTCCATGCCGAGACTCGTGTCCAGGCCTGGGGATGTTCAAGCAAAGGCTGTACCGCTGCCCCGATAACATCAGGTGCAAACTGCACAAGGTGAAACAGTGCTTCCCCAACATCCAAAACAACATCTTCAAGATTCGAGGTTAACCTCGGCAGCAAAGCATTCACAACAGACAGAACCAGTTCCCTTGCCGGTTCTTCTATTTCCAGTATCGCTGCGGCTGCCAGCAGAATATCCTGAGCCGTTCTTTCTTCAAGCGTATCAAAGCTGGTCAACAGTTGAACAATCCGTTCACCGCCCTTCAATCCTGCTGCCAACAGAACCGTCTCACGCCATCTGTTCTTCCGTCGGACTTTTTCCAACCACGCAACAAACTCAACCTCTTGCAAAGATAAAGCATACTTTGCTGCGGCAAATTCACCAAAGGTCGTATGCGCAAAAACAAGGTATTCATTATCCGCAATGGATATTTTTTCGACAAGACGGTGTTCTGCCCAAAACTTGACAGCCTGCTCCACACTTCTTTGAGCCTTCAGCAAAGAGCATTCCAGATCATTTTTGAGTATATTTCCGGCTGCTGAGAGCAAATCAGAATATGGTTGCGAAAGGTCATTTTGCAACAGCCACCCGATAATCTCAAACACCCGTAAAAATAACGACTCGTCAGACTCAACGGTTATCGACCTATCAGCAGGATCTTTCAGAATACACCTGATGATCTGCTCGTACATGGCGGTTCTTTTGCTTCCAAACGCAATGTTGCCGATTGACAACTGGATGAGAAAACCGAGCAGCAGAGGGTTCCGGGCAGCAAGACCGGCAGCTTTGTTAACAGTGATCCGATTGTTAAAATTCTTCAGCTCAAGATCAATCCGAGTCCGGTCACCTTGAAAGCATTCACCGATAATCTGTTCAGCATATTGTGCAATATCCTTTTTCGGGAGCGGCAGAATGGAATAGTGTTTCCAGGATGAAAAGGAGGCGGCATCATGTCCGAACGGACGAGTGGTGATAATGATTGCAGTATTCTGATGTCCGTGGCCCCACTTGACCAGAGCATCAGTTATCTCGGAACGATACGTACCGCATTCATCCAGCCCATCAGCAAAGAGATAATCCGGTTTAACGGATACGCTTTTCTGATCTTTCCCGGAAATACCTGAGCCGTCAAAGGAGGAGCGAATCAAGGCATCTTCAAAGGTCTTCCCTTCCATCTGCTTGACAAGAGTTGGAAGCCGTACCCACAGAATGAGCTTGCCCTCATGGGAAAATGTATGCGCCAATCGTTTCAACAGGGTGGTCTTTCCTGCCCCCGGCCCTCCTGTAATGACGACTCGCTTGTTCCCGGCAACAACAGCTTCCGCCTTTTTAACAGCGTTGCTTGGTGTACCTTCTGATTTTCTCGACCATTGGCGGTACTGTTCTATCTGCTTTTTTTCTTCTGGTATATTGTCTGTTTTGTTGTCTGATTCATTCTGGTCAATCGTATCAAGTTCAACCCAAGCCTTTGCAATCGGCAGGGCCAGTCTCAAACCGGCGATGTTAAATATTGCCGAATTGGTATGAATCCATTGGCAATATTTGTTGCGTATCTCTTCAAGATATCCTTTATCAGGATGACTGCTCCTGCTTTGACCGCAAAAAGACTCTGCCCAGACTTGCTCGAAAAAATCCTCTACAAGGTCAGGAATCTCTTTCAGCTTGGCGGACAACGTGTTGCAATCCCAAGGTATGAGAGTAATTCCCTTTTCCTTTAACCGCGCGTTCTGCTCTTCTAATTTATCAGCCCGCTTTTTGGATACAAGGCTCTCTGTCGTACATAACACGAGCATTTCAGCCTTATCAGCCCATTCTCCGGCAAGGAACTTTTTCACCGCAGCTTCTATTTTTGCCGGGCCAAAATCCTTCTCACGTTTGCATTGATAAACCTGATATTTTTCTGAATCCTTTTTCCGGGCATATAGATCAATCCCTTCCTGATTCTGTCCTCGCTCCCCGTAAAGCTGACAATGCTCAACATCTGCTTCCAACTTCACCAGACGAAGACACAACTTCTCGAAATTTTCCCAGAGCAGTTCATAAAACGGGAGTTCCTGTGGTCGTGTAGTAACAGGCGGAGAAATTACAGAAGGTGAGGATGGTGTTTCTTCAAGCCATGAAGGAAGCACATTCTCCTCTTTATCCGATCCCGCAGAAAATTCAGCCAAGTTCAATCTCCAACATCTTCAATTTGATAGAATGACCGGTTTGCCGGACTACTGATTTCTCAACTCCTCAATCTCCCCAACCGACAACTCAGTCAATTCCGCTATCTCCTCCGCATCAAGCACACCCTTTTCTATCAGATTCATCGCAATTTGCAGAGCTTTTCTATCTTCGCCTTTTTTCACGCCGATTGTATAGGATGATTCCACCATACTCGCCTGATAATGAAGGTCATCCTGATACCGCTCATAAGCCCGGCGTTCTTCGTCGGACAGTTTGAGGATATCAAGCTCCTGCTTGGCCTTTTTTATTCCTTTGGCCTTGAAGTCGTTTTTGATCTCTTCATTCTTGAGAAAGTAGATCCACTCGTCCAGCGTATCTTTGGCGATATCGTCAAACTTATTGACCTTGATCAAATAATATTCAGGAAAAATTTCATAGAGCTTATCCTTTCCGTACAGCTTCCGCTGCTCATCGGAGAGTTGGAGAAGATCCTGCTCATGCAGCCCTCGAAACGAAGTGGTGCCGTGATACACGTAGTCAGCCCCATGCCCCAGGTCAAAATAGAGAATATTGATGGAAATAACCTTAGTTACCTTGGAATAGGGCTCTTTTTTGTGCAGATGCTCTGTGATTACCTTGGAGGTGCCGAACAGAATTCTCTGAAGGTAATCGAATTCCCGCTCATACTGCACCTCAATGATAAGTATTTCCTTCTTCTCATTTAATACCTTGAGGTCAACCCGGTTGAATTTATCGTGCGCATCCTCTTTATTGCTCTCGCTTTCGAGCAGTTCCAGAATCGTGATATTGTCTCTGAGAAGTTCGCTAAGGAAACCTTCCAGGATTTCAAAGTTGGCCTTGCTCCGCAGGAGCTTTTTCATGGCCCAGTCAAAGCTGATCAGTCTTCTTTGCGGCATTTCTTCACCCTTTGTTGATCTTTTTCAACCGATTGCAATCTCCAACATCTTCAACTCCTTGATCTGATCCCGCAAAGCTGCGGCCTCTTCAAAGGCCAAGTTATCTGCGGCCTCCTGCATCCGAATTTCCAGCTGCTTGATCTCCTTGTGCAGATCCGCTGTGGAGCGATACACCATTTCCGGCTCTGCCGCCTTGAGCACCCCGGCATCATCGGCAGCGGCTTCTTCGGGAACCCAACCTGAAGCCCGGAGATGCGCACTCATGGAGTCCTTAATCTCGGAGATAATTGTCTGCGGGACAATACCATGTTCTTGATTAAATTCCTCCTGGATTTTCCGGCGGCGGTTGGTCTCGTCAATGGTGTACTGCATGGACTTGGTGATCTTATCTGCATAGAGAATCACCGTGCCTTGGGCATTACGGGCCGCCCGGCCACAGGTCTGTACCAGGGAACGCTCAGAACGCAGAAAGCCCTCCTTATCCGCATCCAGGATCGCCACCAAGGCCACCTCCGGGATATCCAGACCTTCCCGCAGCAAGTTGATGCCCACCAGCACGTTGTATTCACCCCGGCGCAGATCCCGAATCAGCTCTATTCGTTCCAGGGTTTTAATATCAGAATGGAGATAACGCACTTTAACGCCGACATTTCCATAATACTCTGTCAGATCCTCAGCCATGCGCTTGGTCAGGGTGGTGACAAGGACTGACTCGCCCCGTTCCGTGCAAAGCCTAATCTCCTCCAGCAGATCATCCACTTGGGTACCTGCTGGCCGCACCTCAATCCGGGGATCAAGCAGGCCTGTCGGACGAATGAGCTGCTCTACGATCCGGCCCTCACATTTTTCCATCTCATAGGGTCCTGGCGTGGCAGAGACGTACACGGTCTGATGCACCCGCTGCTCAAACTCATCAAAACGCAGGGGCCGGTTGTCCAAGGCCGAGGGCAGGCGGAAGCCGAAGTTGACTAGGGTAGTCTTCCTGGCTCGATCCCCGTTAAACATCCCGCCGACCTGGGGCACCCCGATATGAGATTCATCAATGATCGTGATGTAGTTATCCGGGAAATAGTCGAGTAAGTTGGGCGGCGGCGCACCGGGCGGCTTGCCGGTCAAGTGACGACTGTAGTTCTCGATGCCGTTGCAATAGCCCAGCTCGGCAATCATCTCCAGATCAAACTGCGTCCGTTGTTCCAAACGTTGGGCCTCAACCAGACGGTTTTCCGCATACAGTTCATCCAGACGTTCACGGAGCTCATCCTTAATGGTATGCATGGCCCGTTGCAGATTCTCCTGTCCCGTGACAAAATGGCTGGACGGAAACAGGGTCAGCTCGTCCACATCTTCCAACACCACCCCGCGCAGGGGATCAATGATGGAGATCGCGTCAATGGTATCGCCGAAGAACTCCACCCGCACCGCCTTGTCTTCCTCATAGACAGGGAAGATATCTATCACATCGCCCCGTACCCGGAAGGTGCCCCGGTGAAAAGACAGCTCGTTGCGCTCATAGAGCATGAAGACCAGCTGGCGCTGGACCTCCTCCATCGGGTAATCCTCGTCCCGCTGGAGAAAAAGGTGCATGTTCTTGTACTCGTCCGGCGAACCAAGGCCGTAGATACAGGAGACCGAGGCCACGATGAGCACGTCGTCGCGAGTGAGCAGGGCACGGGTGGCGGAGTGGCGCATCTTGTCAATGGCATCGTTGATGGCCGAGTCCTTTTCTATATAGGTATCTGAGGCCGGGATATAGGCCTCGGGCTGGTAGTAATCGTAGTAGGAGACGAAATACTCTACTGCGTTATGGGGAAAGAGATCCTTGAACTCGGCAAAGAGCTGGGCTGCCAAGGTTTTGTTCGGGGCCATGACCAAGGCGGGCCGGTTGATCTTGGCAATGACCTGAGCCATGGTAAAGGTCTTGCCTGAGCCGGTTACGCCGAGCAGCACCTGATGCTGCGCCCCGTCATTCAGCCCTTGGACGATTTTGTCGATTGCTGCCGGTTGATCGCCGGAGGGGGTGAAGGGGGAGATGAGTTGGAAAGAGGTAGACATGGAAATTCAGTATAGTTATGAGGTGCATTCCATGCACCATTTTGGATGCGGGGCCACACCTTGCCCGGCTGCCTGTCGGTATCACCAGCTTTCAGAATAAATCTTCCGAAGAGACAGCGCAAGAGGTGAAATCGGAATATTCAAGCTGATATGTTTGGCTGATGAAATGCATGGTTTCGTTGCTCCCGAATGCATGCAGTTGTATGTTACGAATGCGTGGGTTCGTGTGAAAGGAAACCGGTATGCCGGGAGCTACTTCGCTTTTCCTGATTTGCCTACGCTGCAAAGATTTGAAAACCGGTTAAGTGTAATACCGAGGTGAGTCTTTTTTATTGACTTTCTCAACTTTACATGTATCAATGTCAAACTGAAATCTTTTCCTGTTTTTTCCTTTTCCTGAATCCGTGAAGCTAATGCAATAAAAAAGCATTTGATATAAAATTAGGTGGTCACCCTGCTGAGTGTTGCCATTTACCTTTTGGATGCTTATATTTCAGTATATGAGATAGTTACTACTGAAA
>JAABTP010000149.1 GCA_011389815.1 Desulfobulbaceae bacterium
ACATGACTGTTCAACAGGCAGAGCCGTTGAACTCTGACCACCCCCAGAGGGGGTGGTTTTCTACGATGAAATAAAAAAAGCCTTCCGTCAAGGAAAGCTCAAAAAGTCAGGTGCGGAATTGTAGGGGCAGGTCTGCGTGTCTGCCCGGCATAAAAGGGCGAACACATAGATTCGCCCCTACGCCACCCGAAATAATGGATAGGGTATTTCTTGTTGAATCCCTGATGAAAAACTCAACCCTCTGTCAAGTGTACTACCGGTGCCAATCTCAACCGCAACCGGTTCCTGTGCCCAAACATTCTCCCTTAGTGGAGCATTTACGCATCCGCCCCTGCAGGGAAGACAAGCCCTTGCCTGTGTAGACTGCCTCAAGTCCTTTTTCAATAAAGCCGGACATGGTAATCGGTTTAAGTCCTCGTTTTTTGAGTGCCTCCTTGGGACCATCGCCCAGGTCACTGACCAGGATTGCCTGACAATCATTGAGGATTCTGCTGATATTCAACCAGCGCTGAGTGCCGCCACCTGCCGGAGGGGCCTGACGCTCTTCAATGAGCTTGTAGCCGCCTTCTTCTTCATTTTTTCCCCAGATCTGAAAACGAGTGGCTTCACCGAGATGCTGGTTGACCAAGACCCCTTCCTGGGTGGTAACAGCAACATAGGGACGCGCTACTTCTGTATGTCTGGGCAGTTTGGCACAGGCACTCAGGCAGCCGTGCATTTCCTGGGTTTTATCATTATCAAGCAGGCCCACAGCATCGGCACGACACCGAGTGCAGTGTCGCATCTGGGGCAGGTATTTTTCAGCCTCATTGCGGGTTCTTTTCATGGTCTCTTTGGAAGGTTCAGGGACATTTTCAAAGACCGTATCAGCATTGGGCAGCATAGCCATACAGTTAAACAGGTCTGCCCCCAGTTCCTTCATGGCCTTGGCAATATCAATGATATGGTGACTGTTGATGCCAGGGATGAGGATGCTGTTTATTTTAACCGTGATATCATGTTGTTTCAATTTTTCAATAGCACTGAGCTGACGAGCCAGCAGCAGCTCTGCGCCCTGCCTTCCCCGGTAGAGCACCTTACCATCACGTACCCATGAATAAATATTTTCTGTTATTGCCGGATCAACGCCATTGACAGTCACTGTGACATGGGACACTCCGATTTCAGCCAGTTCTTCTACATGGGGTGCCAGGTTCATGCCGTTGGATGCCAGACAGAGAATAGTGTCTGGGAATTTCTTTCGAATCAAGCGCATGGTCTCCAGGGTTTCTTCAGCATTGGCAAAAGGATCACCAGGACCTGCGATGCCTGCAACAGAAATCCGGGGTTCTTTTTCCAGCACCTTGGTCATGTACTCAAGGGACTGCTTTGGGGTCAGGATGGTACTGGTTACTCCAGGTCGTGACTCATTGACGCAGTCAAACTTACGGTTACAGAAGTTACACTGGATATTACATTTTGGAGCAACCGGGAGGTGAACCCTGCCGTACTGTCCCTTGACCTTGGCGTTGAAACATGGATGACGATTAAAGTCGATAGTATTCATCTATTGCTCCTTATGTAAAATATGAGCTATCAAGAAAATTCTCTGTGCTCGAAATAATGTATGTTTGTTAAGAGTGTTTCATTGCTGAGGTGACTGCATGGTACATGTCTGTAGAAAAGCAATTGCTGTGCCAGTGTCTTTTTTTTATTTTTATTTAAACTTATTAGTATATTGGATTGCGTTTTTTGAAAGATGATAAAAGGTACTGTTTATTTGGATGTCGGCTTGTTGACAAAAGTGAATAGATGTATCTTTTGTGTCGTCTTTGTATCCTTTCACCCCTTGAGAGAGGGGGGATTCTCTTTTTAGAAGTAATTTTGTTGGATATATTCTGGAAATAGAACAGGCCTGTGAGAAATTGAATGAAAATTTTGTCTTGTGCATTACTCTAAAACGTTATACTTTTTTGCTCATACTGGTTCCGGGGATTTTTTTTGGGGTACTTATTCTTAATAAGAATGGAATGATATGAAGAAAAATAAATGTAGTCTTTGTCTGAAGGTGAAGGGTAAGCGTTTGTGTAAGTTCCAAGATAAAACATTTATCTGCCCACGCTGTTGTGCTGAAATTCGCAATGCTGATTGTGAGGGCTGCACTCATTATGCCCAGGCAGAGCAATATTCACTGGAGAGAAAGAAAAAATCGCAACAGAAGAAATTCATAGCAAAGATTGATCCGGAGATTGATGATGAGGTAGAAAAGGCTTTGGTCTGTGCAGAGAAGGGGGTATTTGCTGAAGGTGAGGCTATACTGAACAAGCTTATTAAAGAGCACCCTGATCTGTTTGTCGTCCAATATGGTATGGGCACTTTGCAGGCTATGAAAGGGAACTATAGCGATTCCATAGGTTATTTTGATAGATGTTTAGAAATATTTCCCTATTTTACTGAAGCCTGGTTTAATCGAGGGACTTCTTACAAGCATCTCTTGGACACTGCTGAAACAATCAAGTCTTTGCAGAAAGTTGTTGAATTTGGTGACCCAGAGGAAGATTTTGTTCAATCTGCAAAAGTATTCCTAAAGGAGATAGCTGAAAGTATCCTTAAAAATGATGGTTTGTCTTTAGATAAATATATGGAGTCCAACGATGCTTTTAACAGCGCCTTTGCGCTCTTGCAAAACCGTGAGTATGAAAAGGCAATTATTGGATTTAACAAGGTGTTACGTCTGAACAAAAACAATGCGCAGACCTATGGAAACCTTGCTCTATGCTATGCCTTCTTAGGGCAAAAAGAAAAAGCTTTGTCTTTTTTTGATCAGGCACTGGAGGTTGACCCGGCGTATGCGCCTGCTATAACAAATAGAGCTATTGTCGAATTGTTGGAGGAAGGTGAAAAGATACAGGTTGATGAGCTTAAAACGATTGAGTACTACAAGGAGCTTGCTGAATATATGGACGAAGACAAGCAGTAACAGGCTCAGGAGAAAAAGCAGAAGACGGCGGGGAGAACAACCGCCCCCTGCTCTGTTCTGTTACATGTAGGAATAACCCACTGTAGAATCAGTCTGTTTTTTAGAAATCATGGCATTAGCCACCATATCAAAAAGCTGCTGGGCCCCGCTGTAGCCAAGATGCAGAACCCGCTGCCCCCCTACCCGATCATGGATAGGAAACCCTACCCGAATCAAAGGAATGTTCAACTTTCGGGCAAGGGGGTAACCCTTGGAATGCCCGACCAACAGATCAGGATCTAAATCCTCTACCATTTCAGCAATATCAAAAAAGTCCACCCCTTCATGGATGTCCGGCTGTTCTGCCAGGATCTCACCCGTGACCTTAGCAATGGCCTCAGCTAATCTGCCTGATGTGCCGCCGGAGGCACAGATCACCGGAAAGATGCCGATCTCAGCCAGAAAGGCGGTCATGCCCACCACCAGATCTTCCTCGCCATAGATTATGGCCTTTTTACCAAAGACATATTTATGGCCGTCCACATAGGCATCTACCAGACGACCGCGCTCCTTGGCGTATTTTTCCGGGACCGGGCGACCGCTCAGGGAAGAAAGCAGGGCAAAGAAACGATCTGTTTCTTCAATGCCAATGGGTATGCCCAGGCGATGGTGGGTAGTGTTGAATTTTTTCTTAAGAGTCAGGCTGCTGCTTTTTTCATTGCTCAGGGTTCGACCAAACTCTATGGTGGCTCGACTACATCCCATTGCTTCAATGGCTGCAAGCGGGGTGCCTCCTTTGGCCACCTTTTCATATTCCAACAGGGCAGGGCGATCCATGGTTTCAGAAAGATCCGGCAGCATGGTGCAGTCCAGCCCAAAGTCCGCCATGATCTCTTTCAGGAGCCGATAATCTGCAGAAGAAACAAAGCCGGGCAGCAGGTTGACAGTTTCGTTTTTTGGACCGCCCTTGGCACGTTGTTTGACCACAGCATGGATAGCTCCGTGAAAACCCTCCATATGGGTACCAGAATAGCTGGGCGTTGACACGTCAATGAATTCGGGTAATCCTTCTGAACCTTCTGTATCTTTTTTATATTCTTTAAGATACATTGGGACGTCATCGCCAATGGTTTCGGTCAGGCAGGTGGTGGCGATGCCGATCATTGCAGGCTGATATTTTTCCGCTACATTGGTCAGGCCCATTTTCAGGTTCGGTCCTCCGCCGTAGATGGCGTTTTTCTCGGATAAGGAGGAGGAGGCAATATCAATCGGTTCATTATAATGACTGATGATGTAGCGGCGCATATAGGTGGCGCAGCCCTGGGAACCGTGCAGATAGGGAACAGTGCCTTCAATCCCCTTAAAGGCCAGGCAGGCACCCAAGGGTTTACATAGCTTGCAGGCGTTGGTGGTGGATATATAATCAGGATGATTTTTGCTCATGGCTTATGGCTCCTTGTGAATGACTTGTTTGATTTAATTTTGCAACACCTGTGCCAGAAATGTGCGTTACAACTTTCTTGCATAAGATACGATCTCTTACCAAAGCAACATAATGTATATTTGATATACTTTTGTTAAGGGAGTGTGACGTTTTTGTCTTGTTGCTGACAGTAAAAGACGTGAAGTGTATAGAAATGTAGAGGTGTGTACATTATAAAGAGCGGGATTGACAGGCTGGTGATATCTTGCCTTAGCAAGAAACTTTTTTGGGAAGAGAAGAGCTTTTGTAGCGTGTTTTTACCGGGTCATTTTTTCTCGTGTGATTTCTTGCTGACAAGGGCAATGGCTGCCTGTTGCGCTTTTCGAGGTAATCCTCTTTCTAAAGGAGACAACTTTGTCATGATACGGTTGTCCACATAGGTACCGAATGCCCAATATTTCCTCCCTGGGCTTCTGGGACCAGTCCAATTTGCTGCCAAGAGTTCCTTGGCTATGTAATGGTTGAGTGTACCGTGTCCGACCAAGAGAACACTCTTATGTTCTCTTGCCAGGGTAATGAGCTGGTTTGCTGCTGCCTGGGTGCGTGCTCGTGCTGTTGGTAATGATTCTGTATGGTTTGAATATCCGAGCAACCAGAGTGTTCTAAGTATTGGCACCCATAACCTGAGTGGTAACCGGATTGTTATACGGTCAAAGTAGGGTAATTTTATCTCACGAAAGAGTGGCGATGAGAGGTGTATTGTTCGGACACCAAGTGCGTGTGCTGATTGGATGGAACGGGGCAGGGTGCTGCTGACAATAACCCGGTGGGAGTACACGAGACGCCGTGAGGATTCAGGCGGGGTATCAATAATATCTGCGGCGTCATAGGCACGTTCTATTTTCCTGAAATCAGAGCCTCGTACCTTTTTTTGCCAGTTAAAGTCGGGCTGTCCATGTCGCACTAGAGTGATTCGCACGGGTATCCTTTCTGTTAGTTCTTTTTTTGGTATGGTCCCAGAAAACGGTCACCGTTAAAATGAATCATGTGGTCTGGATTATCTGCAATCCAGACTTCAGTTTCCCATGCAATGTCAGCCGCATTTTTTCTGAATTCGGCACGGCCTGGAAAGGCTGTAACGTAAACACGACTAACCTTGCAATCTTTGAAGGCTTCTTCGAGTTCAATCCACCGCTTAGGCGAAACAGGGCCGTGACTTGTAACCGCTTCGATTAAAAACAGCCATTCGCGGTCTTTATCATACACAATCACATCAGGCAGTTTATCATGTGACATGGGTGGAACACCCAATGATTCGAGATATTCGGCTTCCATAAACAGTAACTTTCCGCCTTCATTGCGACTACTGGCGGTATCTCCGATATACAACAGGCGACCACTGGCACCTACAAAACGGGAACAGAATTCATGTACTATGTCAGCATGAAGTTGGTTATGTTTGCCGGGTGACAGTTTGATCGTATCCCCGTTGGGCAGGCTGATTGGTATTTTGTTTTTCTCAAGAGTGCGTTCATACAATGCTGTCAGTTCGGTTACGGCCTCTTTATACTCCTGTACTTTTGTCAGCCACCCGCCGTCAGGATATTCAGCCAAAATAGCAAGAATTGGTTGATTCAGTGAGTAGTTATTGTCTTTGCTATTGGTTGGCCTGGTTGGATCGTCACGGTTCCGGTCAACTATCCGCGCCTGTTCAAATTGGTGAAGCGTTTGGCGGCGAATCGTTTCACGACTGTTCGGCTTGTAGTCCATACCGTATTCATTACGGATGAATTCCATAATGTTCACAGTGGGTAAGAGCGGCGCACTTGCGTCTTTCCAGCTATCAGAAGGTTTTACATGAGCAAGTGCCAAAAACACCCATCCTGAACGGTCGTTACATTGTGCTTTTGGTAATCCCAGTGCAGTCAGCAATGCTTTTGCCTGCTCATGTTTTTCTTGTTGTTGTTTGCTGAATTTCAAGTGTTACTCCTGTTGATCAGAGTGCATAACTCCAAGTACCGGATTGACGAGCAAATCAATTTTGTTTGTTTCAATTGTCTTGAGTTGTTGCGCCTGCTCTCCTATTTGTTTCACCTGTTCTCGTGTTGGGAATCTCATCACTCTGATTTCAGTTGCATTAACTTGGGTATTCCCTGAAATACATCTGAAATATTTGTCTATGAATGAAGAATTAAACACAGCTGCAAGGCCGTATGCTTCAACTTTTGTGAGTTTTTCGCCTTTCACGCCGATGTAGTTTGTCTTGTTGCCAAAGCCGATGACTTTACAGTTGTGGGTGCTTTCGAGGTATACCCCTGAGACCAAACGACGTTTTTCATCTTTAGAAGAAAAGCGTTTCAATAATACAAAGGTACCATTTTTAATGGTATGTTTTTCATGTCCTATGTTCAGCTTGAAAGATAGTTCCTTTTTGTGGGTTCCGGTCCATGTTACTGTCAATGGTGTAATATTGTGCGGACGGTACAGCGGCACAGAATCAGGTGTACTTGTGTCTTCTGTGATGTACTCTTGTGTCCTGTGTTCAACCACTGGACCGGTTGAGATGAAATAACCAGCACCTTCAAAGGTAGTTGGGAAGGCTTCAGCTTGACGTAAGATATTGGCTTCATAGGATGATTCAGGAATACGGATAATGCGCTGGTCATTGGACGAATCAATGATCAATTCGAGCGGGTATTTTTCTTCTTCAGCATTGTAAATGCGGGCGTCACAATCGCTTGAACGGACAGTTACGGTTTTATGTTCTTTCCCTTTGATGAATCGGCAAATGATATTTTCTTGAAGTACTGCTGAATCGTTATTTTTGAATACTTTATTCCTGTGCTTGAAGATGTGTACTAGGTCTAAAGCTGATCGGGTTAACAGGTATGAACGAACCCCTTTAAAATACAGGCCGTTTGTGAAGCTACGGGGTGTAATGGTGACCATTTGTCCACCGTCCTTTATCGAAGCCATGGCAATTGCCATAAAAGATGCGTAAATGTTCGGATCACCGTGATAGAGGTCAGCAGCTGCCTTGGCATACGGTGAATTTTTCACATTATACTTGAAGTATGGCGGGTTGATAACAGAAACATCGAATCGCCGAATATGTTTATCCTTATCCGGTCTTGCAAGCACGAAATCTTCACAGCGTATGTCAAAGCTGAATATTCCATGTTGCTGATTGAAAGTGTTTTGAACAATCCTGAGCGTTTGGTCAAGGCTTGGTATGGCTTCGCTATCCAGTTCATACAGAACAGCATGAACTGTTGTGCAGCCAAGCTCTAAACAGCGCAACGCAGTAGACGCAGTCAGAATGCCGGTTCCTGCGCCAGCATCCAAAAGACGAACAATTTCAGTATCAGGCTTGTTGATCAAAGAAGCCATGTAGTCAGATACTACGGACCCGGTAAAGAATTGACCTAGAGTCTTGCGTGCTTGCGCAGTTTTCCTGCGTAAAAATGCACTTTGAAGACTGGTAATATCATCTTTGGGATCAATCAGTGATTGTTGATACAAAATTATCTCTCTACGTTTGGTGCTCTTTGCGCGTTTGCGGTGCTTACGCAGGATACAGCATTATATGGGTTTACAACGCTCCTTTTTTTGTAGATTGAATAAGGTAGCATGTCAATGGGAAATTGCCCAGAGATTTTGCATTGCAAATGAAAGGGCTGCTGTTTAAGATAGCTGTATAATAAATTATCTCCTCCTCAACCTTTTTTGCAATGATTAAATACTTATTGGAATGGTACGTAAAAAGGTCAATACACCCAAGAGCTACAAAGATCATGGAGAGCAGCGGCGAACGATCTTTCCTTGATGACCCTATAGCCCAGCAGACGAAATGGACTCTTGTTAAAAAAAGTGGATCAAATATCCTGAGCCATAAATTGGTCAGTATTGATCATGGCCGTATGGAGTTTCGTCTTGCAATGCTGTCTCTGTTTGCCTGCAGGATGCTGCTGTGTTGGCAGAGTTCCTTGACAAGCCGCTTTGGGATGCCTCTGGGTTAAATATGCTTAACCCAAGTTCGTAGGATTTGTGCTCAAAACACGAAAAAAAGTCCTTTTTGGGGCCTTGCTCCTCTTTCAAATA
>JAABTP010000150.1 GCA_011389815.1 Desulfobulbaceae bacterium
TATTGATATAAAGTTTGATTTTTTCATCTCACCAAACAAATAGACAATCGTCAAGTCGAAAATAGCTGGAAAAAAAATTTCGGTAATTAAGTTATCCCGCTTGAATGTTTAGGTGTTTTTTTACGAGCTGAATTGCTGATAAAGGGTTAACTGATCACCATCCAATTTATAATGACAGTCGTCATCAAAACAAAATTGCATGATTGTCTGATTCAGATAATTGTTGCGGCTGGCCACTGCCTTTATCAATGAATTGAATTTATTAAGATTACGTAGGCAAAACGATGGCGGACTGCCTGTTGGAAGAACAAGAGGAATGAGATGTTTCTTCAAAGACTTAGATAAAAAACGCTCATTCAATCGGAAATCACTTTCAGGTCGTGTTGTCAATTTCCACTGAAGAAGATGATTCAAGATATCAGAAATATTCTGGAATTTCTCATTCCTTTCCTTGTCAGGATAGTCTTTTTTGTAATTTCCTGAAGCAAAAGTTTGAAAGGTAACAAGGCTACCATACAAAAGAAATTCAAAAATCGTCAAATCAGCAAGTTGCGCTTTTAGCTCTTTAATAATCTCATCGTGCTGAATAAGCTTCCCACAAAGAGTATCGCAAACTTTCAAAAAAGTTTTGACATCATCTGATGAATTTGCAGATAATTTAAAAATTTCAAGCCATTGCGGTGATTCTTCTTTAAGAAACACCTGAGAGTAACGTACAGCACGTTTAAGTAGTTCTGGAGACAATCGAATTATTCGATTCAGGGAAGGAATATCCGACAAACCAAAATGAATTGCGCGACCAAGTGATAGTGCTACCGTATTTGACCCAAAGCATTTTTTCGGGACGGTCAGCCAAAAATTACAACTCCATAGTGCTGTAGAACGGTCGAGAGACGTTAACCCTTTGATAAATGGCTTTCCATCCAGATATTGATGAGCGCATTCCTTAGCTGCTGCGGCTTCAGAACTGCCATTTTGCACCATTTTACTATACTGATTCTCATAAAGTATTTGGCAGCTCGCTACTTGATTATTCACACTCAATAAGGCACCTCAAAAGTTTGATATTGTATCGGTTATATGACTTGACAAAAACTGCCCATCATACCCTTTCCCAGGAAAACGACGCAATATTCTTCTTTGTACTACTGAAGAGAATACCAACCAAATATACTGTCCCCTGGCCCGCATACTTCTGCGCATACTTTCGTTCTTTAATCTGCTCAAGCGGATCAGCATTGCCGTCAACTTTAAACTCGACAAGATAGATGTTATCACCCAGAAAAAGCGTTAAGTCAATACGCCCGATATTGGTCACATCTTCTGCAATGATGCGGATACCCAAGCTTGCGAGATAGGCATAAATCACACTGGCATAGTAGCCCTCATACTCGGCAAGGGTGTTTTTGACATAATTATTATAGGGAATCGAGGCGAACAGGGAAACAAGCACATCTTTCAATGCTTCGACATCCCCGGATTTTAAAGCGGAAAACAGGCCGGTCTTGGTGGGCGTGTATGTTGTCGCATCCGTCAGAAAGCGGATAAGCGCGTCATTAAAGGAAAGAGCGACCTCTCTGTTCGGGTAGTGCAGGGTATATTCAAACCCTCCGAACTCCAATTCATGAACCTCTTTGATCGTCAGGTAACCGGCCTGAAACAGGACAGGTTCCAGCCTGATATGGTCGATATCAAAACCGTCGAGCAGAGAGCTGTCAACCCGCAGGTCGGAAAGACGGGGGAGGAAATAATTGTTCTGCCGGATAAGCTTCAGTAAAAAGGTCGGTGTGCCGGTCTCGAACCAATAATTATTAAAGACAAGGCCCTTGTCGATGAAGAGCAGGATATCAAAGGGATTATAGACTTTTTCTCCGAGAAAATTATAGCCGTTGTACCAGTCCCGCACCCGTCCCATATCAGCGTCTCGCAGGAGGTCGGTGAAAACGGTTACCAGATCATCCTGGGTATAGCCGCAGATAGTGGCGTAACGGCTGTCAAGGGAGATATCCGAAAGGTTGTTCAGGCCGCTGAACACAGAAACCTTGGCAAATTTACTGACGCCGGTAAAAAAGGCGAACTTGATATACTCGTCGCAGTCCTTAATGGTTGCGTACAGGTCTTTGAGTATTTCCCTTGCCTCTTGAGCGACCTCCAGCTGATCCAAATTATCAAGTATCAGCTTGTCGTACTCATCCACCAGGATAACGACTTTTTGCTGATATTTCTCAAATGACTTCCTGATCAACTCCCGTAAGCACCCGCCTGTATCTTCTTCGTGCAGGCAGTCAATGTTCAGCCGCTCTTGGTTATCCTTGAGGATATTCCTGATATCCTGCTGCATGGCAGCAACATTGCGGGCCACTCCGGCAAAACTGATTTTGACGACCGGATAGGTTATCTGCCAATCCCAGATGTCATAGATATACAGGCCGTGAAACAGCTCTTTCCGGCCCTCGAACACAGCCTGTAAGGTGGAGAGAAAAAGGCTCTTGCCGAAGCGGCGTGGTCTGGAGAGAAAATAGTAGTTACCGTTGTTGATCAGCTCAAAGGCAATTTTTGTTTTATCGACGTAGTGGTATTCTTCTTCACGGATTTTGGTGAAGGTTTGAATACCTATGGGTAGCTTTTGCATGATCTTATCGCACCGACTTAGCAGGTTAGACACGATATTCGCCACGAAAAAGACTTCCGTGACTCACTCACAGGAACAGCCTTTGGCGTGTATCTGTTGCGGATATCCTCGACGCGTTTGCGGTTGACGCCGAGGTCAGAATACCCGACCCGTGAAGCGGAGCGTACATGAATAATGCTTGCCTGATCATCAAAATAGAACTCCACATCATCCACAAAGCGAAACAGCCCGGAGCGAAATTCGGCATGAATATAGCGTTCATCTGCCGTAATAATTTTTGTGCGTTTCATGGATTGGATGGTATCGAGGAGACGTTGTCGTGCCTCGGCGAATGGTTCGGAGTACGTCAGTGGCGCAATGGCATGGTCTTTATCTTCCCCGGTCAGTGATGATACGCAGTTCGGCGATGTTGGGCAGGGAGTCAATCGATTGCCTGTGACGCCCAGATTATCCGGCATGTTTCCGCCACAACTGCTCACCAAGAAAAACAGAGTTAACAGCATTGGTGATCGTGTGATCGCGTTCATATTCTCCTCATTACGGTCTATGATTACTGTGATGACGCCCAATATTACAATTTTCCCCAAATTTTTTCTTTGCGTTACTTTTGGCTATTGTGATGTTTCTGGTATTATGCCTAGCTCTTTTGCTTTTTGATATTCGATAACCTCATACAAATTATCCACTGCCTCACTAATAATTTCTATTAGGTTCTCATCCAATTCAAAGCCTAATTCAATCAAGGAAGTTTCGATCAAATCTCTCTGGTCCCTATCAAAGTTCAGGAGGTGTTGTGAAACAACATCAGAGGTTTCTACCGAAAATTGATTTACAATATCCTGGCGAATTAATGTTTGGGCTTCCATTAATTTCTCCGTCTCTTCTGAGGGCGATGACATAAAAATAGAACTTAACCATGATTTTGATAAAACGAGTAATTCAATCAGGCCAGCTCCAATCAAACCTTGTAGAATTGCATGAAAATAATTGATAACTTGTTTTTCATTCGGGTTCCCTAGCTCACTGATCGACCTAGCAAGTCTATCTATTTCTTTCTGCAAGTCAGCCTCAGATAAAACAGGATTTATTTTTGATTTATCTATCAGTTCTTTTGATACTTTTTTGGCTAATTGTGGCTTAACTCCCAACTTGATTAAATGTTCATGTATCGTTGAATAATTACTCAAGGCTTTCTCCTGAAACATAACAGTATTGAATTGTTCCCATATTATCAGATACTAGCACATACTTTATGGACAGCACAATAAAAAGGCAAAAAAAATCCCGGTCCAAACAATGCTGGAAACCGGGATCATCAAGCAAAAGAGCTAGAATCACCCTACTCTTTCTTCTCCTCTTTCCAATCAGGACGCAAATGCAACTCAGTAAGCTGCTTCCTGGCAACAGAAGCCGGAGCCTCGGTAAGCGGACAGGTGGCCTTCTGGGTCTTAGGAAAGGCAATCACGCCCTGGATGGATCACAGTATCACAACAAGCAATATCAGGAAAATAGTAACTTCTCAATAACTGGTGGTGTTCTATAATTTCAATAGGTTACATGTCATATTTTTCAGGAGATTTTATACAGTGCCGTTAGGCTTGAATCGCTAAACTATTGATAATAAAGATATTATTGTTTCGGCACGAATTATGCTTATGCATCTTTCTGGTTACTATAACATCCTGATTTTATTTATTACCACCACTTATTGAGAAGTTACGGAAAATAATCTTATCTATTCAATACCACCTGTAAACAAGTGCTTATTTGTTAACGAGCGAAATTGAACAAGTTCCATCATTCATATAAATATTCATCGGATTATTAGCATCGTACTCTAAAGTCACAGAGCCATCTTTCGCAAGCTGTTTTGAATATTGTTTCATCAACTTTCTATAATAAGAAGCTACTGCTTTTCGTTGTTCCTCAGAATATTTACACTCAAATTGCATATTACCTATAAATTCTTCAGCATACACACATCTGTCGTCAATAATACCTTTTATACGTATGTAAATAAAACTATTAATAACAGCGTCTCTATCAATAAAAATATTAATAAAAGGGTCTCTAATTTTCTTGTCGTAAACTTCACATGATTCAAGTTTGTTTGCAATATCCGTCCTGTCTTCTATAAATTGTTTAACTTGAGCTTTCCATAACGATTTATCTGTATCCTGAGCATATCCTTTTGTGGTTAAAGAGGTAACAAATAGAAAACAGGTAAAGGTTACCATCCAAAAAATCTTCATTATCTTCTCCTGTAGTTGTCAAGCAATAATACAAATTACGAGCAGGTAAATCAACAACTTGCGTAACCCAGCAAAAAATGGTTGAATATTTACCACTACGGAATTCAACAAGTAATCTCTCCCGACCCCGGCAAGGACACCGGAATCGGGAGGCACAAAGACAGGTTGTGCAGCTTAATCTTCTTTCCAATCCGGTCGAAGATGCAGCTCTGTGAGTTGCTTCCTGGCAACCGAAGCCGGGGCCTCGGTAAGCGGACAGGTAGCCTTCTGGGTTTTAGGAAAGGCAATCACGTCCCGAATAGAATCAGAACCGGTCAGGATCATCAACAGGCGATCCACGCCAAAGGCAATACCGCCGTGGGGCGGTGCCCCGAACTCCAGAGCGTTGAGCAGGAAGCCGAATTTATCCTCAGCCTCTTCCTTATCAATACCCAGCACCTTGAGCACTCTTGCCTGGACATCCGGCTGATGGATACGGATAGAACCACCGCCGATTTCATTACCGTTCAGAACCAGATCGTAGGCCCGACTCTTGACCTTGACTGGCTCACTTTCCAGCATATCAAGATGCTCTTCAAAAGGCGCAGTAAACGGATGATGGACAGCAGTATGGCGTTTCCGCTCCGTATCGTATTCCACCAGAGGAAAGTCGGTGATCCAGAGAAAATCAAAGGTGTTCTCGTCCAGGAGATTAAGGCGACGGGCCAGCTCCAGGCGCAGTTCCGATAATACCTGATTCACCGTGGTCGTATCATCGGCACCAAAGAGGATCAGATCGCCTGGCTCTGCCTCCAGGTCCTTGCCCATGGCGGCCAGCTCGTCCTTGTTAAAAAATTTGGTAATAGGCGACTGCCACTCGTCTTCTTTGATCTTGATCCAGGCCATGCCCTTGGCTCCAAAGGTACCGGCAAAATCGGTCAGGTCATCCAGATCCTTGCGAGAGAAGGTAGCACAGCCCTTGGCATTGATCGCCTTGACCGCTCCACCCTTGTCAATAATGGAGTTAAAGACTTTAAAACCACAACCACGCAGGGTCTCAGTCAAATCGGTCAGCTCCAGGCCAAAACGGGTATCCGGTCGATCTGTTCCAAAGCGGGCCACAGCTTCGTCGTATTTCATTCGACGAAAAGGTGGTTCCAGATCAATGCCGCGAGCCTCCTTAAACACGGCCTTGACCATACCCTCGCTGATTGCAATGATATCATCTTCACCGACAAAACTGAGCTCCATATCGATCTGAGTGAATTCGGGCTGACGGTCGGCGCGCAGGTCTTCATCGCGGAAGCATTTGACGATCTGGAAATAACGCTCCATACCAGCGATCATCAGCATCTGCTTAAAGAGCTGGGGTGACTGAGGCAGGGCATAAAATTTACCCGCATTCACCCGGCTGGGCACCAGATAATCCCGTGCCCCTTCCGGAGTGGACCGAGTGAGCATAGGGGTTTCCACTTCCAGAAAGTCATTGTCTGTGAGATAATTCCGCACAGCCTGGGCCGCCTTATGACGCATAATCAGATTGTTCGCAATCTCTGGACGACGGAGATCCATGTAGCGGTACTGGAGGCGGATATTGTCCGAGACCTCGCTGTCCTCGTCCAGCGGGAAGGGCGGAGTCCTGCTGGTGTTGAGGATGCGCAGCTCGCTGACCAGCACCTCGATCTCGCCGGTTTGCAGCTTGGGATTGGCCATGTCGCCGGGCCGCTGTTCCACCTTCCCTTTGATCGCCAACACCCACTCAGAGCGTAGCTGGTGCGCCTTGGCATGGACATCAGGATTGATCTCAGGATTAAAAACAACCTGGGTGATGCCGTAGCGGTCGCGCAGGTCGATAAAAATAACCCCGCCGTGGTCACGGCGACGAAGAACCCAGCCCATAAGGACGACTTCCTGATTCAGGTTGTCCAGGCCGAGGGTATTACAGTCATGTGTGCGCCGCAGCGCTCCCATTGATTCCATGTGTTTCTCTTTTTATGCGGAAAGGTTTAAAACAACGTAGAGGATGATCATTTCGTTCTATCTTTAGGGCTTCTTCTCTTCAAACAAGAAGAATATGCACCCTATTCATCCTCATTTTCTGGTTTCTGTTGAGTCTCCAAGGAATCTCCGATAACTTTTTGAATCTCCTCCAGAAAAAGATTAGCTCTGCTTTTCATGAATGATTCAAATTGTGCCGGAGCGAATTGTTCTATAAAGTGTTCTTTGTTTTCATCATCTAAATTCTTCGAATTACTGTGTGGAATAAAACATGCCTGAAGACGAGCAGCAGCTCCAACAATAGTTCCACTATCTTTTGCTTGGTTGATAATATCTTTAAAATATTCTCTGGGAGAAGTATCAAGAAGTTTACGATTACTCTTTTTTGAAATCACAATTCTGTTTACGATTGATTCGCACAATTTTATGTTCAACCCTTCTCTATTACAATATGCTTTCGGGAAAATATGATGTTCCTCAAGATCTTCATCAGCTAAAGACTCTCCATTATATAAGTCCTCGCTGACCGCAGCGAAAAGTATGCACTGTAATGCTTTAAAACGACTGTCAGATCCTCGGTTTAATCCAACTATAATATCTGTTGTTAGATATACAGTAGGAATAATTTCTCTATCAGTATTTCCCGCTGCGAGGTCGCGAAGCAGTTTAAAGTAACGACTGATTCTATAATTAGATGCTTGAGTGGCTCCTGACTGAAGCAGATTGCTGAAAAACCATCGTTTCAGCAAAAGATGGTCTGGCGGCAACATTGGACGGGCACACCAGTGAGCAGCTATAGCGACTAATAGAGCATGATTGGTCAGTGTTTTTGGGCGGGCACCCATTTTTTTTACCCAATCAAAGGCACGAACAAGTGATGTTACCGCTTCATCCCAATTTTTCTCTATATAATCTGGAGAAAGCTGCAATTGTGTACCTCGGTTTACTTCCAATGCACTGTTGTTTTCTTCAGCATTTCTAAGGACTATAACCTGTAAAACTCTCTCGCCATCTACATTAAATTCAGACAAGACTGAATAAGATTTTTTTGCTTCTTCCCATTTTGATTTAAGATCTGGCTTAGGAAAAAATCTGGCAACAGCTAAATCAAAAGTAGTCAATCTGGTCCCGGTTGAGTTGATAGTCTCGAAAATTCGACAGATGGATTTTAGTCCAGCATCAGATTCTAACTCTACAATAGGTATTTGATAATTTCTTATCACTTCAAATACATCTTTTATTTCTGCGGCAGCATCGCACTGCGAATTCATATCTTCTTCCAAATCAGGAAAATCTCCAGACTCTCTAATATAACTATATACATACCTTTCTGTGTTTTTACTGTCAGACAGCGCAATATCTGCTCTAAGCAATCTTCCTTTATCAAGTGGGTGCGATTAAAAGTGCGGTTTTCACCTTTCCGCAGTTGTTTATGCAGCCTTGCAGATACTGTCCCAATACCTGT
>JAABTP010000151.1 GCA_011389815.1 Desulfobulbaceae bacterium
CTCGGCGCCAGGGGCTGGATGTGCCTCCTCTGCCTCTTGCTGCGTAAAAAAAATGAGAGGGGTCTGAACGGTTACCTGCGCGGACATGAAGTCTGCGTTGTTTATGTGGGAGGTAGGGGCACGGCGCGCCGTGCCCCTACGGAATCTTTGTATCAGAGAAAAAAGACCAGCAGGACAATAATCGCCGCAATAATATAGGCGATATAGAGTTGAATATTGCCGTGTTGAATCCAGCGTAATTTATACACCAGATTATACAGTGGCCTGACCAGTATCCGTTCATAATTAACCAGAGCCACATCATTGGATTGCATATGCCAGGTCGCTCTGAGCGGAAAGATACGGGTAATACCAGAGTAAAGACGGGTGACAGGGACGATCCAGTTGAAAAACCCGACCATTTCATCGGCATAGGATGCTCCGGTGTACTGAATGCGCACAGTGGGCCGGGTAAAGCCACAGCCCCATGTGCCTGCTTGATGAATTTTTTTATCCGTATACAGGATCTTGCGTACCAGGACAAGAAGCAGAACCAGGCAGGCAAAGAGCATGGTGGCCTGGGAGAGCTGGTTGACAATGGCGAGAAAAGACTGGGAATCGTACCCGGCAAGAAAGCTGATGTCCTGGATTCCGGCAAAGGCCAGTCGGATAAAAGGAGCTGGTATCAGACCAATACAAAGACAGGTACCAGCCAGCAGGATCATGACCCATTTCATGGAAGGACGTACTTCCCGGGCTTGGTCCACTTTATTGGTCCGGGCTGCTCCAAGAAAGGCAAGGCCAAAGACCTTGGTAAAGACGGCTGTGGCTAACCCGCCAATGACTGCCAGGGATATAATAGCCAGAACAGCCAGAATAAAGGAAAGGCGATGGGTGTTCGTTCCCTGGAATGCTCCGTAATAGATAAGAAATTCGCTGACAAAACCAGCAAAAGGAGGCAGCCCGGAAATAGCTGCTGAACCCACCAGAAAGGACTTTCCGGTGATGGGCATCTTTTTCAGTAATCCGCCCAGATTTTCAATACTCTTCGTACCGGTCTGCTGTTCAACTGCACTTGCTCCCATAAAAAGCAGGGACTTGAACAGAGAGTGGTTCAGGACATGGAGCAATGCTCCGGCAAAGCCGAAAAAGGCCATTGCCTGGTTGCCTTCACCTACACCGATCATGCCAATCCCTAATCCGATAAGGATAATGCCAATATTTTCCACAGAGCTGTAGGCCAGGAGCTGTTTGATGTTCTGGCGGACTAAGGCGTAGACAACCCCGCCAATACCAGTGATCACACCGCAGATCAGCACCACATTGCCAAACATGAGTGATGGCTCGTCCAGCAGGAGATAGATACGCAGGATACCATAAATGCCCATCTTGGCCATTACCCCGGACATCAGGGCAGGAAGATGACCAGGAGCCGCAGAATAACTGCCTGGCATCCAGATATGGAGCGGGAACAAGCCTGCCTTGGACCCAAAGGCAACCAGAGCAAGAAGAAAAACAGGAAGTTTCGCATTGGCGGGCAGGGTGGCGACAGCAGAAAAGTCAAAGCTGCCCGTGTACTTGTAGATCAAGGCAAAGGCTGCAAAAAGAAACATGGCTCCGCCCTGGACAAAAATCAGATACAGGTAGCCAGCTTTTCGTTTCTCTTCATCCTGATAATCAGAAACAACCAGGAAAAAGGAGGCAAGGGACATGATCTCCCAGGCCAGGGCAAAGGTGATCATGTTGGCAGCTGTTACTACCAGGACCATGGAGGCCACTAACAGGGCCGTGAAAAAGTAATTCAGAGCTGCACTGAGATTATTTTGGCCTTCCTTGAGATAATGGAGGCTATATATCAGCACCAGGGGTGGAATCAGGAAAACCGGAATCAAAAAAAACAGAGATACGCTGTCTGCTACAAAAGAAAGGTTAAAAATATGCAGCCAGGTCCAGCTGATTGTTGGAGGAGCAGAGTCTCCAAACAGATGGCTCAGGGCATAACATAAACCAATTGCACAGCTTAATGCGGTTGTTCCTGCAGCAATACGCTGCATATGAATGAACTGGCGGGAAAGAAAAAGAGCGGCTGTTCCGCCTGCCAGCAGGATGAACATTGATACAAACAGAGTGGTCATCTACGTTCTCCGTTGATTATTTTTATATGAAAGCCGGGTGCCCCATTGGGGCACCCAAGTAAATTTCATGTATAATAGCCCACCGTTTTAACGGTGGGTGGCAAGGGCGTTATATATTAATTGGTATTGGGTGATTTAATGTCAAACCGTGGTGCTTCCAGCATCTGCCCGATCTGCTCTTTCAGGTCAGCCTGATCAGGGTTAACGCTCTTCTGCTCAGCAATCAAGGCACAAAGGCGTTCCTGTTCCACCGGATGAATGTATTCCTCCGGGGTGCCGTCTTTCAGTTGGATATGCGCTGCCCAGGGGACGAAATAAGTGGTGGCAGGATAGTCTTTGTACTCGGAAATGTCTATATTCAAGCCAGCAATATAGAGAAGATTTTTCCCCTTGTACTCAGTGCCCCGGCGAATGGATTCCACAGTGCGGGCAAACTCCAGCTGGATATTGATCTTGGCAGCCCGCAATGGTGGATTCTTTGAGGTCACAATAATGGGCATGAACTCAATCAGGTTGCGCTCCAGCAGGATAGATTCATCGGTTTCATGGAAGTCTTCCCGGAAATAAAACAGGTCTTCGGTCAGGTAATCGCCGATACTTTCTCCGGCACCACTTTGCCAAATATAGCCGGTTTCATCAATCCGCTTCCGAAAACTTTCTGAAACCTCGTAGGTCTGGCTGGTGCTGACTGCGCTGATGGGATGAATATTCCCGTTCTCATTTGGCGCAACAATCCGTTCTAAGCGAACAACCAAACCGTCCTTGACTGGATGGGAATCAAAGTCAATAAAGGAATTCTTGACTGTGATCAGATGGCGTCCCTGTTCATCGCAGTGAAGAAAAATACGTTCTTTGGCAAACTCATACTGTTCAAGATAGGGGCTGATAACATGGGTTATCTTACCGCAGGAAGCAGAGACACAGGTTCCGTCCATTCTGGGGCGGATAAAGGTGCCATAGGTTCCGGTCACAGGGTCATAGCCCACATGGCTTGCCTGGACAATGACCGAATCCTCACCATGATGGGCATGGGGACCGTGGCGGTCAGTAGCGACAATACCGCCCACCCTGCCGTGGTTAAAAGGAAAGGTGCCAAAATGTTTGGTCAGCAGGATAATAGGCCAGCCTTGATTTTCGTCAGAGCAGAAGGCCCTGGAGGGCATGATTTTATCCTTGCGGAATCCCAGGGTCATGCACAGGTTGTACAGCCTGGGCACAAATTCAGCATAGGAGATTGCAAGCCCATCCACTTTGAACGGGGCCAACCTGCGAATAATTGTGGATTGGATATAGGTGTGCGGCATTGGTTTTTAAACAGGCATTTTATTCAATGTTTATGAAGAGTAAGTAAGTATATTGTTTTTCAGGAGGCATGCTAAAAGTAGACCTTGAATATCATACAATGAAGATTTGTGCCACAGGAAAGTATTATTATTGGAGATGAAAAATAACAAGGTGTTAATAACGTCCTGTTTGCAAAAGAGAAGAAACATGTTGCTTTTTTTGCATTGTATGATCTGGAGTAATAATTGTGATACTCTCTGGGGAGTTGACTCTTTTTTTTGACGGCATTAACATGATGTAAAAAACTGTCTTGCCGGGCTGTTTCATATCAGACACAGGTTGCCTATGATCCTTGCGATTTATAATTTTATATACATTAGCATAGGGATATTGTTTTTTCCCTTGCTTCTGCTGATTATCCTCAGCCGGAAAAAATACCAGGGGCGTACTCTGGAACGACTGGGTCTGAAAAGCAAACAAATCCAGGTAAACAACACAAAGGGGCCTGTTATCTGGGTCCACGCCCTTTCTGTTGGCGAGGTCACCTCAGCTGTGCCATTGATTAAGGGCTTGCGAGCTGACAGGGCAGAGGCTGTGATTATTCTGACCGTTGGGACTTCCAGTGGCAGGAAAACAGCAGAACATCTGCTCAGCTCTTCTGTGGAACTGATCCTGTCCAGCCCCTTTGATCTCCGTTTTGCAGTCCAGCGATATATTACAGCTTTTCAACCGGATATTTTTATTCAGGTGGAAACGGATTTCTGGCCCAACTGGCTTTCGTTATTAAGGAAGAATGCCATTCCCGCCATGCTGGTCAATGGTCGTATTTCTGAGAGATCTTTTGCTGCCTATCAACGTTTTGCCTTCTTTTTTCGGCCCATGTTTTGCTCGTTTGCTCTTCTTTCCATGCAGACAGAAGAGGATTGCCGTAAAATGGCCCTGCTTGGTGTCCCAGGGGAGCGAGTCATTACCTTAGGAAATCTGAAATATGATATGGAGCGGCCTGGCAAACAATACACAGAACAACACACAGAGCTTCCTGGCTTGGCCAGGGAAGCATTGGTCTGGGTTTGTGGCTCAACCCATCCTGGTGAGGAAAAGATTCTTTTTTCTGCTTTTGCCCAGCTTCTTGCCCAGCAGGAACAGCTTTTTCTCGTTTTGGCCCCGCGTGACATTAACCGAGGCCAGGAGCTTGTTGAGCTGGCAGCCAGTTTTGGCCTGGCCCCGGAACTGCGGAGTCGTGCTGCGGGGAACTCGCCTAAGAACAGGGCTAAGGGCAGGGCTAAGGGCAGGGTGTTGATTCTGGATACTCTGGGGGAACTGGCTGGTTGGTACGGCCAGGCAGATCTTGCCTTTGTTGGCGGCAGCCTTGTTCCGCAAGGGGGGCATAATCCCATTGAACCGGCCATTCATGGAGTACCGGTGTTGTTTGGCCCCCATATGGAAGATTTTTCCGAAATTGCCCGGGAATTGGTGGATTGCAGGGGCGGCAAGAAGGTGGGGGGAAATTCGCTTCCTGCAACCCTTGCTCTGCTTCTGGGGGATAAGGAAAAGCGTATCCTTATGGGGCAGGCAGCACATACCCTGGTGGAACATCATCGCGGCGGAGTTCAGCGCCATGTTCAGGTTATAAACGATGTACTTGATCATGCCGGGTAGTGGCAAATGATGGCAAGTAATGGCGGCGCAGAGACTCCTCCTCTGAAGACACTCTTTGCTCTGCTTCTGCGCCGGGCTGACCAGAATATTTTTATCCTCATCACCCTGTCCTTTCTTGGGGGCATCATTAACGCCCATTCTCAGTTTGTTATTTTTCCTGAAGCCCTTGCACGAGCTGTGGTTATTCTGCTGACAGGCATGGTCTTTCTTTGCTATTTATCCAGAAAAAGCACCTCTCCTCTTTCTTTTCCCTTTCTCCTTATAATTTTCTTTCTCCTTGGTCACCTGATCCTGCTCCATCGTCTTCAGGAACCCCAAGCATCGGGCCATATTGCCTCATTGCTCAAGGAGCGGCAAAAGGTGACACTGGTCGGTACCTTGGCAACAATGATTGAGGAAAGAGTTATTCAGCAGGATGGGCAGGAACACATCCTTTCCCGCTTTGAGATTGAGGCAGAGGATATCCTTTTCCACGAGAAAGAGGCACGTTGGCAGCCCGTGCATGGTCGGGTTCGTCTTTCCATGCAGGCCAGGAAGGATGAGCTGCAGCCGGGTATGCGCCTGATGGTTCTGGCTAAGGCAGGGCCTGTGGGAAATTTCAAAACCCCGGGTATTTTTGATTACCAAGGCTATCTTGCTGCTCAAGATATTTTTATCACTGGCTGGCTGCCTGGAGACACAGTCACTGTTTTACGGGAACCCTTGCCAGAAGGTTTGCTGGCAAGGGGGAGATCTCTTGGTTTTTTCCCGGAGCAGGTCCGACAACAGGTGAGCCGGTTTATCCGGGATACTCTCCCCTGTTCGCTGGCCGGAACCTATCAGGCCCTTCTTATTGGCAGTAGAGCCGGGGTGCCCCAGGAAATCCAGGAGCAGTTCAAGGCCACAGGCACCATGCACCTCCTGGCGATTTCTGGTCTCCATATGGGGTTACTGGCCCTGATGGTTGGTGCTCTTATCAGTCAGATCCTTAAACGCTCTGAGCAGCTCTTGCTTCGCACCCATGTGCCCACCCTGACCCTGCTGATGACCCTTCCCGTCTTATTGGGGTACAGCTTTATTGCCGGCATGAATACTCCGGTGTTTCGGGCCTTGATCATGACCTTTGTCCTGTATATGGCCTTTGTCTTACGCAGACAGCATTCTCTGTTGCATCTCCTGGCAGCGGCTGCCCTGATCATTCTTGTTCAACAGCCCTTAGCCCTGTTTACGGCCTCGTTTCAACTTTCCTTTGGTGCGGTGGCAAGCCTGATGCTCTTTTTCCCTCATGTCTTTCCCGCTTCCCTGGACGATGATGAAAACAAGGGGACTACAGGGATACTGGATAGGCTGGTTTACCTCTGGCAAAGGTTTCTTCGACCTGCCTTGCTGATTTCTCTGGTTGCAACCCTGGGAACCCTGCCTTTCCTGGTCCTCCATTTTCATCGTTTTTCTGTGATTGGCCCGGTGATGAATCTGTTGGTGGAGCCTGTGCTCTGTTTTTGGGCACTTCCCTGGGGACTGGCTGCCATTCCCTGTCTCTATATTGCCCCTGAGCTGGCAAGTGTTTTTCTTTGGATTGGAAGCCTGGGCATTCAGGCCGGGCATTGGTTGGTAGGGCTTGGGAATGACCTGCCCTGGGCCTCGGTTTGGACTATCACGCCATCAGGAGCTGAATTGGTCTGTTACGGGGGCTTGCTGCTGCTCTGGCTGGCAACCTTGAAGATGGAGAGGTTACGTTGGGTTGCACAAGGTTCTGTGTTACTTGGTGCAGGCCTGCTTGGCCTTCATTTTACCTGGGGACTTTTCTTTGCTCAAACATCAAACCAGAGTAGGGTGTGTTATCTGGATGTGGGCCAGGGGACATCCACGTTTCTTCATACGGCAAACGGTTCCAGGATATTAATAGACGGGGGCGGCAATCGACAAAGCAGGCGTAATATTGGCGAACAGATCATAGCACCGTATCTCTGGAAGCAGCGGGTTTGGCGTTTAGATCAGGCTGTGATCACCCATCCCCATAGTGATCATTTTAATGGCATGGATTTCATCCTGGCCCGTTTTCGTCCGAAACAGCTTTTTATCAACAATGACCCTCGGGTGGAAGGGAAATATCAGGACATTCTTGAACAGGCTGTACAGCAGGGAATAGAGATTGTTGTTCCTGGGAACGGGTACGAGATGATAAAGGAGGAAAATGCATCCCTGACTATTCTTAGCGGGGCGGCTGAACAAGGACAACGAGGAAAAGGAAATGTGAACGATGGCTCGCTGGTTCTTCGCTACCAGCACGGACAACGGGCCTTTCTCTTTCCTGGAGATATGAGCAGGGACAAGGAAAGGGTATTGCTTGAGAAGAGGATCAATATGAGGGCGGATGTATTACTGGCTCCTCATCACGGGAGCAGCTCATCCAGCAGTGCTGACTTTCTTGATGCTGTTGGTCCTGGCTTGATTATTGTTTCAGCAGGTAATGGGGAACATGCGAAAAAATATTATCCTGCTTCGGTGAATCTTACGGCCTGGGCAAAGCGGGGCATCCCTTATGTTCTGACCAGGGAGCAAGGGACGATAAGTTGTACAACAGATGGGGAAGCGTTACGCTGTGTGGATTGGGCAGGTCAGAGTGTTATGGGCAGTGACCTGTAATGCCCTTCTGGTGGGGGAGTGCGTCCTGAAGAGGTGAAAGCAGCCCTGAAAAAATGGGTATATCTATTCGATTGCGCAAAGGATATTTCTATGGTATGAGAAAAAGGTTCTTTCTGCAAAGCAGAGCAAACAAATTAAGGAGAGGTTCTTTTAAAAAAAGGGGTGCCACATTCTTTCCTCGCATTGCCCCTATCTTTCTCTGGAAGCGTCAGTGGAAAGAATGGAGAGGTCCTTTCTTTCCTCGCGCCACTCCTTTTTTACTATGGAGGTGTCAGAGGAAAGAATGGAGCGGTGCATTTTAAGAATGTAGTCGTCCTTTCTTTCCTCGCGCCACTCCTTTTTTACTACGGAGATGTCAGAGGAAAGAATGGAGAGGTGCATTTTAAGAATGTAGTCGTCCTTTCTTTCCTCGCACCACTCCTTTTTTACTACAGAGGTGTCAGAGGAAAGAATGGAGCGGTGCATTTTAAGAATGTAGTCGTCCTTTCTTTCCTCGCGCCACTCCTTTTTTACTACGGAGATGTCAGAGTAAAGA
>JAABTP010000152.1 GCA_011389815.1 Desulfobulbaceae bacterium
AAGAACGCCTGAGTCTCTCCAGAGAGAGCAAAAATGCTCAACAGGCGTATATCGTTGTCGTGTCCGGGAATTGCTGAAAATGTTTGTAAGAAACCACGCCCAGATAATTTTCACCCCACGCTCTGATCTTTGACAAAAATCCGCCCAGCAAAAATCCCGGCTTCATAAAGGATAAACAAAGGAAAGGCAAGCAGAACAGTTGCTGTCACTTCACCAGCTGTGAGGAGAAAAGCAAGCACAACAATAGCTATGTAAAAATACTTGCGCTGTGTTTTGAAATAATCACGACTAACAAGTCCTGACCAGATCGTCATCACCATAAGAAAGGGAATTTCAAAAGATATGGCAAAGGCAAGGACCATACGGGCCACAAAGGTCAGATAAAGGCTCAGCTTCGGCAAAGGGATGAGATTCTCTCCTCCATAGCTCATAAAAAAAGTGAGCACTTTAGGAAGGACAATAAAAAAGGCAAACAAAGCCCCACCTATAAACAGACCTGTTGACCAAAAAATAATCCTGCGGGCGATAATACGCTCCTCTTTTAATAGGCCCGGAGCAACAAACATCCATGCCTGATAGAGCAGGTAAGGAAAGCTCACTATAATCCCTGTGAGCAAGGCAAGTTTAATATAGGAGACAAAAGCATCCGTCAGCTTGGTATACACCAATCTCTCCAGAGTTGGAGCTGCCTCAAAGAGCGGGCGAGTGCAGAGAAGAGCCAGAGAATCAATAAAGAGGTAAGCAAGTGCTGTGCTGAGTGCAATGGCCGCAAATCCCTTGATAACCCTTTTTCTCAGCTCCTGATGGTGAGGACGAAAACGCTGAAAAAATGAACTGTTGATAAAATCGGTATTCATGCAACAGAACCAGGGCCGGATGCAGATGAATCCTTTTCTTCTGTATTCTGCCCCTTCCTCTCAAGCTCAACATCAAGTTCAACAGATTCACCTTCATCTTTAAGGGTCTTTTCAACAGCCTCTAATTGGTTTGATTGGTTTGATGGACTGTCATTCTGAATAACTTTATCCTGAGCTACTTGAGTTTCTCCCTCTGGCCTGGAATATGGAGCTTCTTCTTCCATCACCTCATCCTCTTGCGTAAAAGCTGTGTCAGCGGTACTTTCGCCTTCCTGCTTCCAGTGATTTGGAGATGTTGTGACATCTTCCAGCATTCTCGTCTTCATTTGACCAGCTGTCTGTTGAAGTTCCTGCTTTACAGAGCTGACAACTTTTGTTTCTTCGTTCAGACTGTCTTTCACCTGATTCATGGTGTTTTTGAGCTCATTAACACCCTTTGCCAGCGAACGAGCCAGCTCAGGTAGTTTATCTGGGCCGACAACAATTAATGCTACAGCCAGAATCACGATCATTTCTGGCAAACCTATTCCAAACATATTATTTTAAGGGCGCTATTATGAGTTATATATAATTGAAAATGAGCTCAACGAGTCCACTCAGCTACAACCCAGCAGCCTTACCAAGTGCTGCCAGCATAGTATCCCGCTGCCTATCACTCAGGTTAACCGGAACCTGATACACCAAGGTTCGGCTCATTAACTCAACAGAAGCAGGTAAGGACTCAGGATCGTAAATAACGCGGCGCTTGCCGTGGGCATTAAAGGGCCAGCCGTTTTGGGCTAAGGTTTTTCCTTTAAGGAGATGTTCCCAGGAAGGATAAAAATGCCAGCTGTTTTCTCCAAAATTGATAGCTCCTGCTTGATTATCCCGCAATACCTGATTGATCTTAGCAGCCTGCTCTTTATCCGGCAACATAAAAGCAAAAAAGGTGGCAGAGTCACCCTGCTCATCCAAAATATCCCGGAAACTCACGCCTGCAATCTTAGAGGCAGCTTCTTTGAGGATGGCCTTATTCTTCTGCTGGGAGGCAATCATAGCATCTAACTTCGCCAACTGGGCCAGTCCGATAGCCCCTTGCAGCTCCATCATCCGGTAATTGAAGCCGATAAAGCGGCGCCCCTCCCCACCCCGTCCACCGGGATTAACCGCATGGTCATGCCCGTGATCATGATACTCGGAACAATTGCGCCACAGCTCTTCATTATTGGTGATAACCATCCCGCCTTCACCAGTGGTCATGGTTTTGACCGAATCAAAGGAAAAGGTGCCGAAATGACCAAAGGTGCCGAGATGCTGTCCACCCAGCCGAGCCCCGGCGGCTTGAGCTGTGTCTTCCAGAACCGGAACGCCGTATTTATCTGCAATGGCCTTGATTTCCACGATCCTGGCCGGAGCACCGAGCATGTGTACCGGGATAACAGCCCGTGTTTTCGAGGTGATTTTTTGCTCCAGATCATTCGGGTCCATGTTCAGGGTCTGATCCACTTCTGTAAAAACCGGCACAGCGCCGATATCGAGAATAGCTTCCCAGGTAGCAACAAAGGTAAAACCCTGAGTGATCACTTCATCGCCGATACCCACCCCGAGAGCGGCTAAAGCGACTTTCAAAGCAGCGGTTCCCGAGGTCACGGCCTGGGCATGGGCAGCGCCCGTGTACTGGGCAAAGGCCTGCTCAAATTCACGCACCTTGTACACGCCCTTGCGCTGCTCACCGAATTCATAGCGAAACAGGACACCGGTGTCAAACACCTCCAGGGCCTGTTGTTTTTCTTCTTCTCCGAATACTTCAAAACCGGGCATGGTTGTTCCTCACTTTCATTTTTTAATTTCGTAGATGGCTCTATACTTCAACGAGAGTTTACCCAAAATGGTTCTTTACATACTCAACGAGCTTAGGGCCATCAAGCTTGTCAGTAGCAGGGTTAGTTCTCACGTAAAATTCCGCATTATCTAGATAACAGGGTGAGTTTGATCCTTTGCAGCTAACGACAAGGATATCTTTCTGTTTAACTTTTATTAATTCATACTCAATAAACGGATAAAACTCTTCGCCAATCCTTTTTTTGATCAAGTTTTTAACATGAAGAAAAAATTTATCTTTATTGCCTTTATAAAACTTATTGATTTCAATATCTAGCCCTTGAATATTACCTTTATCTGTAACGCCAACCAAGAGAACTCCACCTTCTGTATTTAAAAATGCAACAATCGTTTTTAGTACTGACAATTCAATATATTTTTCTTTGCTTTTCTTTCTTACATCAAGGCTTAATGTTTCCTTAAATTCTATCGTCTTTGATTCACCTTGCCTAATCAGACTGTAAACTTCATCTACTTTTGTAAGTCCACCAATGGCTTTTAGCATGTTATCCAACTGAGAAGAAATTGATGTCGAGCTGGTTGGATTCAATGCCAACTCCTCGTTGAAGCTATCAATTGCACTTTTCAGCTTATGAAGCTTATGCTGCGAATCTATAATGAGTTCCTGAACATCGGACGAGGGCAAAGCAATTGTTGCCTGCTCTAAATCTCGTTTAGAGAGATGCCGTATAGTCTGTCCCGATGTTAATGATTGAAGGATGAGACGACCTAACTTGGATTTAAAGAATACGGATACATATTCGTTGTCAGCTTTTTCGTTAAGAACAACTTGAAAATAATAATGGTGCTTAATAGTGGTATCTGCAAGTCTCGTCACAACGGGCGAGTTACCTATCTTGGGAATATATAGAGAATTTCTTTTTTCACAATGTTCTTTTCCTTGAGCCACCGAGTTAACTTCCCTTGCAATATCTCCTATGCTATACGCTTTGTATTCTTTGTACTGAGTTTCCAGTTTCTCTATTTGCTGTTTTATTCGTATGCGAGGAAACCCTTGAAATGTCCCTTTTTCAATCATCATTCCACGAGCTAAATCCTCCGCAATAATCCCAGAATGATAATTCTTGGCTACCTGATGCGCCTGTGATTCATCCAGCAATTCTGCAATAAATACCGAATTAGTCTTTCCCTTCTTAATAACAACAAAAACAGGTGTGATTGATGTTTCTGGCCGTAATATCCCTTCTGGAGCATTGAATATAGCACTGATAAAATAACCTTCTGAATTCAAAGCAGCTTCAAGCTTTTTACCTTCCGATATTCCAAAACCATACGGTTCAACGATGAAAATTGCCAAACCATTTTCCGAAAGATATTGAAGTGATTTTAAGATTTCCCTCCAGTTGCAACGGATTTTTAACTTATTTTTACCGAATTCATACAGTTCCGGTCTACCCATCGCAAGAGGTAGATCGCCAAGAATCAAATCGAACTTATCAATTTTTGACAGGCATCTTTCCCAAGAATACAAACCAAATACAACTCGGGTATCAAACTGAACATTTTCAAAAACAAAAAAGTTTGAGGCCGCAATATTAAGATAACTTTTCAGCCGTGCCAACGATATTAATTCGTTAACAAAAGAGGCAACAGTTTTTATTTCCTCTGTTTTGTTTATCATATTCGTGCTGTCCAGCTAACTATATGCGATTATCGAATTAGGTAATTATATTATACGTTTCAAATGATTGACCGGTATCACCAACACACTTCACCCGCCTCCTTGTCCGTTCACAACATCGCATTGTAAGCATCAAATGCCTCGCTGCACGCTTGCAACGTCACGTTGTAAACTTCAAACATCACATTTTAAACCTTGAATGGCTCATTTGAAGCGTAAAACGCAGTATTGTAAACGGCAAACGGCCCGTTGTTAACGGGCATCAGGATGCTCTTTATCTCATCTACTTTACTTATCAATCAATTTCCGAATACCATTCTTCTCATCGCAAAGAATAATCTTTGGTGCAAAATCCTTCAGCTCGAGTTCATCGTACTGAGCATAGGTCACGATGATAATCAAATCCCCTACATGTCCTTTCCGGGCAGCAGCTCCATTCAATCCGATGACACCAGTTCCTCTTTTACCTTGGATAGCATAGGTGTCAAAGCGTTCGCCATTATTGATATTATAAACCTTGACCCGCTCAAAAGGGATAATCCCGGCGGCATCCAGCAGGTCCTGATCAATACTCAGGCTGCCGTCATAATTAAGATCCGCTTCGGTAATGGTTGCCCGGTGGATCTTGGATTTTAGCATTGTTCGCTGCATCAGATTACTTTTTCACTGTTTATAGTTAACCAGTCATGAGCCGGTGATCAAAAGGTCAGCCAGTTCTGTATATGATGGAAACCAGCTGTCGAGACTGATTATTCTTGCATTATTGATAATAGAGGTGGCAATAATAAACCTGTCCGCCGGATCTTTGTGGTGATACGGCAGTCGCCCCGCCAGCCTTGCGATGTTTTCATCAATAGGCAGTGCGATGATATCTGAACCGCTCAATGCTTCTGTCAACCATTCATCAACAGGGAGCGGCAATTTTATTCGATGAAACCTTTCCAGCAGAACAACTTCCCAGCATGATATAGAAGAAACAGCCAATGCATCGTCCGCTGTTTTGATCAACTTTGTCAAGTTGTCGGGCAAAGGATCGTCCGGCAACAGCCAGCGTACCCAGATATGTGTATCCAGCAGAATCATTTCAAAACATCCCAGTCTTCAGGAGGTACAACGGGGGACATGATATCTCCGAGAATCTTTCCTTTTCCGTGGATACGTGGAGACGGTCTCCGCCTCTTGCCCGTTTCTTCTTTCTTCTCCGGTATAAGAAAGATTGCCTCAATGCGAACACCGGCGGGTAACTCCGGCTGAAACAGCAGCCGTCCGTGCCGGTCTGTTTCAAGAATCATTTTTTTTGCACGCATAACCTGTGTTCTTCTCCTCAAAATTTTCCATAATGTACGGCCAACCAGACCGTCAGGGCTTCCGGTTCCGTCCAGATGACTTTATGCTTTGTATGCGCCGGGATATGGAGATAATCGCCCTTTCGTAGGGTCACCTGCCGCTTATCCTCGGCAAACAACAGCGTTCCGGCCCCTTCCAGCACTAGCACCCATTCGTGTTCTTCCTGATCATACCAACCGGTCTCCGGTGAAACATGGCCCTTGGAGACAATGCGTTCAATGCGGATATTTTTCGCGTGAAGCAGTTCATCGAAAACTTCATACTCCGGGTCGGACGGCAAAGTGGAGAAAATATTTTCCATCAGTTGATCACTTCAGGTAAGGGAATATCATCTTCCTGATGAATCTCAATCCACTCTTCAACAATCTTGCACAATTCTCTGTCAACAGCGGCCTTATCATCACCATGTACGCCTCCCAACATGAGACCGGGACAACGTCCGATGTAACACTGATCTTCTTCGCTCCACTCAACAATTTTAAGATAGCTGTCAGAGAGTTTTTTCATCAACAAACCCATTATCAATCAGCCGCACCCTGCCGTTGATCTTCACAGCCAAAGCCAGTACCGTATCCTTATTGACCTCGGCAACCGGCTGAAGCGTAAACTGATCAACAAAGCTGATATAATCCACTGCCGTACCGGGAAAAGAGAGAATAAATCGTTCTAACTCAACAGTGAGCTGTGCCGCATCTCGCTTGCCCTCTGCGACTAGAGTTCGGGCCATTGCCAAGGCACGGAAAAGACTGAGTGCGGACTCCCGTTCCTTTGGTTGCAGATAGGTATTGCGGGAACTCATGGCTAAACCATCTTTTTCCCGGATAACAGGATGGCCTATAATCTTCACCCCAAAGTTCAAATCCGTTGTCATCTGCCGAATCACGGCCAGCTGCTGAAAATCCTTTTCTCCAAACACAGCCAAATCAGGACGAACAATATTAAAGAGCTTGCTCACCACGGTGGCAACCCCGGTAAAATGGCCAGGACGGGAGGTCCCGCAAAGCTGACCTGTCAGCTCCTCCCCAACAGTCACTGCTGTCTTAGCTCCATAAGGATACATATCCTCTGCCTCCGGGGCAAAGATCACCTCTACCCCAACGCTGTCTGCCAAGGCCTGGTCTCGTTCAAAATCCCTGGGATAGGCTGTCAAATCCTCTTGAGGGCCAAACTGGGTAGGATTGACAAAAAGGCTCACCACTACCTGATCTGCCAACTCACCAGCCCGCCGCATAAGGGCAAGATGGCCTTCATGAAAAAAGCCCATAGTGGGAACGAAACCAATGGTCCTGCCTGCAAGGGCCTGCTCTTGAGACCAGACAGTCATTTCCTGGGGAGACCGTATAATCTTCATGGGAAAATCTCTACGCTACTGCAACAGACGATTCAGACTGGCCTGAACCATATCACGAGCCAGAGAATTCTGCGGAGCAGGGCCAACCTCTTCTTTTTTGCCCTCTGTCAGGCTCATATAGCGCTGATACAGAGCAACAGCCTGTTCCTTCTTGCCCATAGCCTCATAAATACGGGCAAGATTGCTCAAGGCCATCGCTTTAAAGCCCTCTTTCTTCTGCAAATTCTCATAAGCAACAACAGCCTTGTCAAGTTCCTGCTGCTGCTCGTACAAGGCACCGAGATTAACCATCACCAAAGGTTTGAGCAGATCATCTTGTTTCAGTTCGCTGTTCAAGGCTTCTAAACGCTCTATAGCGCCCTTATACTTGCCTTCTTCCTGGTCAAGACGGGCCAACTGAATTTGACTCCAGACAGCAGAGGGGGTTGAGCTAAAATCGTCCTTTATTTTACTCAGGGCTGCTACCCGTTCTTTCCCTTCCAAAAGCAGAGCCGCATCATAGGCCTTGGCGGCCTTGTTTAAGGTATAGGTACGATAGGAGTCATACAGCGAGACAATAATAACCACCACAGCAATAATGGTGACCACGGTCCAGATTTTACGCTGATTTCGCTGTAAAAAATCAACCACCGTCGGGGGCAGATCCAGTTGATCCAAAACCCCGCTATGATCCTCGACATGGTCATTATCCCGCAAATCCTTCAGGTGGAAGGAACTTTGTTGTTTTGACATGAACTGTTCTCCGGTTTATGGTAAATCATCCAATCTTTTTTTTGTATTTTACTACATAGGCAGAATTTGCTCTTTTGAGTCTGTCTCGCAAATGTATCAGAGATCGAATCAGAGCCCGTACTGTCACAGGTGCAACTATAGCTTAAATCCTGAAAAATGCATTAACCTTTTCCCCTTTTTCAGGAGTAATTACACTGCTGCTGAGATAATTTTTTGTTTTTTGGTGCAAAGCGATTAACAAGAACAAACAGAACAAACACGAAAAAAGGCAGAGCAGCTAATGGCACGACTTTAAGGCTTGGCCTTTATGAACGAGTTGTATTTATTGAGAATTCAGAAAATTAATTTAGC
>JAABTP010000153.1 GCA_011389815.1 Desulfobulbaceae bacterium
AAGAACGCCTGAGTCTCTCCAGAGAGAGCAAAAATGCTCAACAGGCGTATATCGTTGTCGTGTCCGGGAATTGCTGAGAATAAGTACAAAAACTCCGAAAGCTGTGGCAGAAAAATTAACAGGTTCTCCCAGGTACATACTGTACAATTGCACTGCCACCAGAATAGTCCCGATAATACAGGTTGGTACCGCTACGCCGGAATATTGTGTAAATGCCCATAGCTTTATAGAAATTGGAAGATAAGATGATTTTCTGCCACGACTCGTTGCGGATTTTGTATCAAGATTGACTATAACCTTAAACCACTTTGGTTTTCCCGGAACATAGCGAACATCTACTGTTTTTCTTTGACGATAGGCGGTATAGATATCTCTGGAAATTTTTTGTCGGCCTATAATAGGTGCTGCACCTTTCTCGGCAGGTTGAAATCGACAGACCATTGCGTACTCATTCGAGTCTGATTCTTTATATTTTTCCAGTTCAATAACTTTTGCTGTGACCATCTGTCCACGAGTGGATAGAAAAACAAGGGCAATAAGATCGCTGACAAGCCAAAGCAAAAGTCCGATAACAGCGAAAACGCCAAAGAGCGTAATGGCAAGCAACACGAACATTGTTCCTATTCCTTTTGAAGAAAAGAACGGCAATGCCTCGCCGTCTGGAAACGAAAGTATCATATAATTGCCCTTGATCCTTGAAACAGCAGGTTGCTGGTCATAAACGACCGGTACCTTGGTATCAGGTTTGAGCCGGTCATATAATTCTTTGGTGACCTGTTCCTCCTTAGAAAATACTTGTTCCTTTTGTCCCGATATTAATGCCTGAAACTGATAAGCTACATAGTAGTACCGGACATTATTTTTTCCTTCAACAGCTGAATCTCCCTGAACAATCTCCTTGTTCAGCACAATTCCCTGAGTCTGTGCACCGAAATACTCCAATTTTTTCGTCTGAAAAAATATTGTCCCTGTCTTAAGTCCGATCAGCACACCAGCCAGTGTAAGAATAATGAAGATAGGAAGAGCTACAAGAGATACACTTAAGGGAGGCAGTTTGACAGCGTTTTTGATCGGTCCGCCACTAAATCTTTCCGCGATATCCGGAAACAGCCCGCTGGCGCGCTCTTTTTCCTTGAGACGTGGATAATCTGAGGATTCGTTGTGCTGAAATGGTGCTCCGGTGAATTTGTTCGGATGAGGCTGTTGTGCAGATGAAGGTGAAACGGGGAATTCGCGAAAAACTTTACAGCATGCACCTGTTGTTTCAAATTTTCTTTTATAATCCAGAGCCTCCTTTTTACTCAGCTTGCGCTTCAGAATCTTTTTTGTCGGCGGGGTAAAAAGCCGCTCTACAGCAGCATCGTTTGTCCGGGCCAACTTGGCAAGAAGCCGCTTGACCTGTGCAGGATTTCGGTCCTCCCGCATTGCTCCTTCAAAAACAATCTTATATGATTCCTGTTGACTTTCAATATGTTCAGCGCTTCGGTCTGTCTGAAGGGCGGCCGCAGGTTCAGTTGGCAGGGTTTCTCTGTCCCTCATGACTTCCTGCAGCACTCGCTCCATTTTGCGAGTGTGTCTTGCCCGCACGATATTTTTTAAAGGCCAGATCATTTTCCACGTCATGAGAACGGCCCCTTTGACAGTGGGGCGGTATCCCTCGGCAGCAGCATCAAAGCGATAATAACCATCTGCCACATTTCTTTCCATTTCGCGGATGATTCCCTTTTTAACCCCATCCAATTCCATTCCGTCAGCCACGGTCTTCGGAGCTGCATCCTTGGCATCACGCCGGAGAAGGAGTTGGTGTATGGCATAGAGCTCGCCGGGATCTGAAATATTTGGAAAAGAATATTTTTTTGTATCCTGCCTTTCTGGAAAAACTAAGGGGTGCTGAAGGTTATTGTTCGTGCTGATATCCAGCCCGTTGAACTCGGAGCCGAACTCTATGTAGCGGATGTCGTTCTGACCAACAACTATCATTGCCATATCTTGCATGTTGGTATGCTTCAACATGCAGCAATGCAGCATCATCGGCGTGTCTTGCTCTGAAATCCAAGAGCAGATGACCTTAAACTCTTGCTTTTCAAGGGCTGGTATGTTTTGCAGAAAGTAGTCCTGTACGTCCTGAGGAAAGGTATCCGGTTTATGGGATTCTATATTCGGTTCAGCTGACTGCTTCAGCGTGAAATATATCAGAATCGGACCAATAATCGGTTGAAACAGTACTACTAACACTACAATTCCAAAGAAAACATCAAAACCGACTGTCATGACTTAGTTCCTCTAAAATTCTTGTAATTAATTCGAACGTGAAATCCGATTCCTGGCAACCTTCTGCGTTTTTCGGATATGGCCGTAATTCAGGAGTGCCACAAAGATACTTCCCCCGATAAGATTGCCTGTTATGGCCAAACCTATAAAACGGAGCGTCTGACCTATTGAAAAATGATCACTTATAAAAAAGGCGGTAAACATTTCAACGGATCCTGCTATGGAATGATGCAATCCGCCGATACCGATAAGAAAGGTTACTATATAAATACAAACAATCTGACTGATCGGCGACGGGGTTGCCAAGACCAGCCATCCGCCCATTGCCATCAGCCATCCGGCGAGAACCGCACTGACAAGAAGAGAGCTGTTCCCATACATTACAAGATGATGACCGACCAAAACATATCCTTGTTTCCCCTGAATCACCTCATCCGCAGCAGTGAGTAACCCGGCACTGATCACTGCACCGAGTATATTCCCCATAATGACCGTGAGCCAAAGCCGTATCAGCCCGGCAATTCCCGCCTTACCGTCCAAGACAGGGTACACTGCTGTTGCTGTGTGCTCGGTAAACAACTGGGTACGGCTCATGATACAGATGATAAACCCCAACGGATAAACAAAGGCCGTAGCAAGACGTGATATAATAGCTTCCTGAAATGGTGCTGCCAAAATGGATACAACAGCCACAGACATTGCGGTAAAACCGAGAATCAGACCAGCTGCCACGGAAGATAATGCTAAGGAAATAAAAGAACGCTGAATCTGTTCCCGCCCTTCAAAAATCGCCTTTTCCAGGATATCGTCAGGATGACGAACAGATTCGTCTGTCCTTTTGACTATAACCGGGACAAATTCTTTATCTTCCTGACTCCTTTCTTCCGCGCGTTCCGTATGGTTGCCCGCTGTAGAGTCCTCTTCTTTTCCAGAAGGTGTTATGATGTCTATTCTCCTTGTTTTTTCAAAAGTAGTGAAAAAAACCGATCAGGCTTCCTGTCTTTGATATTTTTTGTCCTGGCCAGCCAAGGGCGGGAGGACGTTTATAGAAAAATGGCGGGGCGGCTGATCGGCAACTTTTTTTCCTTGGGCGACAACCGTTTGCCTCACAAAAAAAGCACGACACAAAAGCAACCACAATGCTTCTGAAAAGTCAAGGGGTTTTCTTTTATGTTTTCAAAGGACTAGCAATCAGCGCAGGAGAGCGCACTGGGAATCGACAAAAAAATATTAAGAAACTGATAGTTACGCAGCTCAGAAACAGCTGACGCAGCAAATAAAGGAAGGAGTTGCAGATCATGTTGGCATACGCACCAACCGTGCTGCAAAAAATCCCTCAATCTCCTCGGTCGGCAATGGCGCAAAGCAGCCCTGTGCATCCACCAGGGAAGCGGCTGAGGCAGGCAGAAACCCCCGACAATCCGTCAAAATAAAGGCAGGATTTGCAGCAAGAAACAGCTCAACCACCTGCTGGTTTTCCTCCGGCTCCAGGGAGCAGGTGGCATAAACCAGCACTCCGCCCGGTTTGAGCGCAGTTGCCGCTGTTCGCAGCAACCCCAGCTGTTGCTCCTGAAAACCAGCAAGATCTTCTGCTTGTCGGTTCCAGCGGATATCAGGATGTTTGCGAATGACTCCGGTGCCGGAACAGGGAGCATCAATGAAGATGCCGTCAAAAAGGCGATCATCGTCAGCGACAAAGACCTGCAAGTCCTGCTGCACGGTTTCTACCTTCTCGCTCAGGCCCTGGCGCTGAAGATTCTCTTGCAAAAGACGGGAACGCCGCTGATCCGGTTCCACCGCAATAAGCGAGGCATCCTTGGGGAGGAGTGCGGCAAGGATACAGGTCTTGCCGCCTAAGCCAGCGCAGCCATCAAGGTACCGCCCTTGCTCCTTAAAAGGCCCCAGAAGGTCGCAGGCCAGGCGGGCTGCCTGATCCTGGACCTGAAACAGCCCTTCAGCAAAACCAGGCAGGTCGGTCACAGCCCCTCGCTGCTCCGGGAGGATAAGGCTGTCCGGGGCTAAACTACCCGCCTTAACACCGCTCATTCCATGCTTGATAAACCGGGTTTTCAGAGCATCTGGATCCGTGCGTGCAGGATTGATCTGAAGGCAGAGGTCTGGCTCCAGGTTATTGACCCGACAGATTTCCCGCATCTGCTCCGGACCGAAATGCTCCTGCCAACGGGCGGTCAGCCAGGCCGGATGATTCAGCACCGGCGTTCCTCCTGGGCCTGCCTCTTCCGGTCTTGGCAGCGTATCCTTGCTTCTTGCAATATTGCGCAGGGTCCCGTTGACAAAACTACAGAGCCAGCCAGGCTGACGCATCTTTTTCAGGGCCTTGACTGTCTCGTTGACTGCTGCGGAATCCGGGATACGTTCCAGGCGACAGATCTGGACCACGCCGATCCGCAGGGCAGCCAAGGTCAGCGGCTTCATTTTGCGCAACTTGGTCTTGGAAAAGCGGCTGATAAGCAGATCAAGATATTCCTGCTCCCGCAACACGGCCAGCACCAGCATCACGGCCAGCTGTCGCTCCTCATGCTTCAGACCTGAGTCATGGATAACCCTGTTAATAACGCCCTGAACCGGTTTTCCCGTTCCTGCCCATTGCACCAGGGTCTCCAACGCCAGACTGCGCGAGGTACTTCTTTTTTTCTTCATCCGTTCTTTTTCAAATCCTTGCTCGGCTGAACCCCGAGCTGTCGCAGGGCCTCAGCCCGGTCTATGAGATTACCTTTGCCCGTGCTCAAGCGTTTTTCCGCTAATTGCCAACTCTGGCGGGCCTGATCCAGGCGGGTTCCTACCTCGCTAAAGGCCTCGGTGAAACCGACAAATTTATCATAGAGCCTGCCAGCTTCCTGGGCAATGATCATGCTGTTCCGATTCTGCTCATCCATCTGCCAGAGATGATGGATGGTACGAAGGATGGCCAGCAGGGTTGATGGCGAGGCCAGCATCACCCGCTGACGCAAGGCCTGGGTCAGTAACTCCGGTTTGCTGCTCACCGCTGCCTGAAAGGCCCCTTCCACCGGGATAAAGAGGAGGACAAAATCCAGGGTAGTCAGTGCTGGAAGCTCTTGATACTGCTTCTTGCTCAAGCCCTTGACATGCTGTTGAATGGAGTTGATATGCCTGTTCAGATGTTGGTCCCGCTCTTCTTCATTATCTGCCCGGTTTGCTTCTACATAGCTGTTCAGGGAAACCTTGGCGTCAATGATCACAACCCGTTTTTCAGGAAGATAAACAATCACATCAGGTTGCTTAAGCCGCCCCTGTTCATCACGATGGGAAACCTGGGTGGCAAACTCGCTGCCCGGTCGGAGGCCGGATTCCTCCAAAAGCCGCTCCAACACCATCTCGCCCCATTGACCCTGTAATTTATTGGTGCCTTGCAAGGCCTTGGTCAAATCAACAGCTTCCCGGCTGATCCGCTCGTTTAAGCGCTTAAGATGCTCAACCTCCTTAATCAGGGAAAAACGATCACGGGATTCCCGCTCATAGACGTCCTCCACCTTTTGGCGAAAGATATCCAGTTGATTTTGCACTGGCGATAAGAGGGTTTCCAGGCCTCCGGCATGTTGCTCTTGCAAAATCCTGCCCTGCTCAGCCATAACCTTGCGGGAAAGATTATAAAAATCCTCTTCCAGTTGCTGCTTACTTTGAACGAGGAACTGCTGCCGCTCACCGGCAATAGCCCTGGTCTCATGAAGAAAGGCCTCCAGACCGATATTATCCCGCTCCACCTCTTCTTTCTGCTGCCGTAGAGTATCCCGTTCTTGGCGCAGGTCTTCCGCCTCCTGCGCAAAACAACGGGCATCCTTGCTGGTCTGCTCCAATTGCAGGGAAAGCAGGAGATTCTCGCGCCGGAGCCGATTATAAATCACCAGCAGCAAAACCAGCATCGTTAATACTGTCAGGATGATACCGATGATCAGGGAAGGAAAATGAAGTTGACCAATCAGGTCAAAAAGACTATTTGCAGCCAAGGATTTCCTCTCGTTCTTCCTTGTGTTTTACCGTTCTTCGGCCAGAGGGCATAGTTTCTTTCATTGGATCTCATTAAGGGATGAAAATTTATGCCGTATGTCATACAGTACCTGCGACAGGAGGAAAAGAGAAAAATGCACGTTATGAAAAACCAAGTTAGTGAACAGCAACAGGAACAACAAAGGCTTCCTCAACGAATTATCCTGACGGGATTTCGCGCCACCGGCAAGACGGTTGTGGGGAAAATCCTTGCCCAAGTAATCGGTTTTCACTTTCTTGATACAGATCAGAAACTCTGCCAGCGCATGGGCTGTTCCATTACTGAGGCAGTTCAAGTGCAGGGCTGGCAATATTTTCGGAGCCAGGAACGGGCCTTGTTGAGCGAACTGCCGTCCTGGGAAAAAATGATTATTGCCACAGGTGGCGGGGCTATTCTCCATCAGGAGGAATGGCAGGAATTGCGGCGCGGTTCCTTGGTGGTCTGGCTGCGTACCGACCTTGCCACGACCCTGTCCCGACTGGCCCTGGATCAAAAAACCGATGAACAACGACCTGCCTTGAAAAAACAAGAAGAAGGGCAGAACCCGGCTCAAGAAATTGCTGCTGTGCTGGCAGAGCGGGAGCCGTTGTATCGGGCGGGTTCGGATCTGGTTTTAGATACAGAGGGAAAAACGCCGGAGGAGTTGGCTGGGGAAATTTATGGAACGCTTTAAAAAAGATACACTGACATAGAAATCCGGCACGAAGTAATCAACCTGTCATTAAATAAATAACAGAGTAAGTAACTATATGATAACCGAAATATATATCGACAATTTTCGCTGTTTAACAAACTTTCGGATCAAACCGAAAGAGTTTCAACTCTGGCTCGGAGAGAACGGCGCAGGAAAAACTTCTGTGATAGATGCATTGCATTGCATTCAACACCTGATACGAAGTGGTCATCTTAATGATATATTTAGCAAAAAAGATCTTACAGTCTGGGATAAAAGGAGGGAGCAAACCATAGAACTCTCTCTAAGAGCAGGTGATGATATATACAAATACAGGTTGATGGTTGAGTATGCTGAACATGAGGAGAAGCAGCGTATTAAACGAGAACAACTTTTTTGGAACGACTCAATTTTTTTCCTGTTTGAGGGACAAGAGGCCCATCTCTACCGTATCAATCGGAATACGGAAAAACCTGAAGAAGGTGCTGTCTTTCCAGCTAATTGGGAACGTTCGGTCATTTCTACAGTTGCACAGCGTGATGATAACACCCCGTTAATTCGATTCAGGGAAGAACTTGAAAAAATTCTTCTGATCCATCCAGACCCATTGGTTGTCGAAGAAAACGCCAACAACGAATCACGAAGGCTATCAAAGCATACCCAAAATTTTGCCCATTGGTATCGCCATCTTTTGCAGGAACAACCGGCAATCAGTTACCGTACAAAACTGCTTCTGGAGGAGGTACTCCCCGGTTTTGAGCAGTTAAGTCTCAGAGAAGCTGGTGAATCTCGAAAATTAACAGCAACATTTCGCATTGAAGATAAGGACTATGAGTTTTCCTTCTCAAATATTTCTGACGGGCAGCGTCAGTTGATTGTTCTCTACACAATTTTGGAAGCTCTGCGTGCCGGAATTTTTTCAACAGTTTTGATTGATGAGCCGGACAACTTTATTTCTATACGCGAAATTCAACCTTGGCTCGAAAATCTTAACGATATCTGTGATGAATATGAGAAACAGGTTCTCATAACCTCTCATCATTCTGAGGTTATAAATACTCAAAAACGACACCTTTCCCTCTGAATAGGTGCATTTCATGCGGCTCGCTGAAGTTTTTCAATCTTCAGATTC
>JAABTP010000154.1 GCA_011389815.1 Desulfobulbaceae bacterium
CCTCATTATACAGGCTTTTTATTATCTAAGCAACTGTTTTTGTGTGGCGTTGAGATATTCTTTTCAACACCCTTATAATGTCTCCTGGTGAGCAAACTTAGAGAAAAAAGAGTTATAAAAGGCAACAAACCTGAATAACGGCTTTTGCTCCACCTGTCAAGAAATCAAATGAAACTTTCTTAAGGGTAAAGGAAGAAATATGGAGATTTTCCCTTCTGCGACAAGGAAATTTTACGATCAAGCACAGGTACGAAAAAAAACACATCACCCTTGTTGTTCAAGCAGGCTTCCTGTTGGTCGCTGACAACCTTCCTGCAAGAGCAAACAACCTTCTGTTTGTTACCGCAAACCTTTTGTCAGGAACAAACAACCTTCTGTTTATTACAAACACTCCTTTGTTTGTTATCAAGAGCCTTCTGTTTGCTACCAACAACCTTCTCTTGACAATAAACAGCTCTTTGTTTGTTCTCACAAACTTGTTATTTGCTCTTTCAAGCATCCTTGCGGAAAAACAAAATGTTTTAAAAACAGAGCGTCAGCTTGTGGAACAAGCCTACTGAGCCAGGGGCAGAGAAAGGGGGAAAGCCGGTTATCCCGTGCTTGGGCGAATCTGGATTGACCGGTCGTTATAGGTCAAAGCAAACAAAAAAGGGAGAACGGCTACACCGCTCTCCCTTTTCTGAAATACATTATCAGGCAGGCACAAGGGCCTGCCCCTACAACCTGACCTTATTTCACTTCTTCAAAATCAGCATCAACAACATCATCATCATCTTTGCTGGAAGATGAGGCGTTACCACCCGCAGCACCAGCACCTGCTGCTCCGGCAGCACCTTGATCCTGAGAAGCCTGGGCATACATCAGTTCAGCCAGCTTATGAGAAGCCTGAGTCAAAGCCTCTGAGGCAGACTTGATGGACTCAAGGTCATCTCCTTCAAGGGCCTTTTTCAGGGTTTCGATCTCGCGCTCTACATTGGCCTTGGTCTCCGCATCCACCTTATCGCCCAAATCGTTCAGGCTTTTCTCGGTCATATGGATCAGGGAATCGCCATTATTCTTGGCCTCAACCATTTCCTTGCGCTTCTTGTCCTCTTCAGCATGCAGCTCTGCATCCTCTTTCATCTTCTCAATCTCTTCCTCGCTCAGGCCGGAAGAGGCAGTGATGCGGATGGACTGCTCTTTGCCGGTTCCCATGTCTTTCGCAGAAACATGGAGGATACCGTTGGCATCCAGGTCAAAGGTGACCTCAATCTGGGGCACTCCACGCGGCGCAGGCGGGATATCTGCCAACTCAAAGCGACCAATGGTCTTGTTGGCATCAGCCATCTCTCGCTCACCCTGAAGCACATGGATGGACACGGCAGGCTGGTTATCTGCTGCTGTGGAGAAGACCTGGCTTTTCTTGGCCGGAACCGTGGTATTCTTCTCAATCAGCTTGGTCATTACGCCACCCAGGGTCTCAATGCCCAGAGACAGGGGTGTTACATCCAGCAACAGCACGTCTTTCACATCACCCTTCAGCACACCACCCTGAATAGCTGCGCCGATAGCCACAACTTCATCCGGGTTCACGCCTTTATGCGGATCTTTGCCAAAGATCTCTTTGACCTTTTCCTGCACCTTGGGCATACGGGTCATACCACCGACCAGAATAACCTCATCAATCTCAGAGGCAGACATTCCTGCATCTTTCAAGGCTGTGTTGCAGGGACCTGCGCAACGCTCAATCAGATCGGCAACCAAGGCTTCCAGTTTTGACCGGGACAGCTTGATATTCAGATGTTTAGGGCCTGTGGCATCAGCTGTAATAAAAGGCAGATTGATGTCCGTCTCCATAGAGGATGACAGCTCTTTCTTGGCCTTTTCTGCTTCTTCTTTAAGACGCTGAAGAGCCATCTTATCATTACGGAGATCAACACCCTGCTCACGTTTAAACTCGTCAGCCAGCCAGTTGACGATGCGCATATCAAAATCTTCACCACCGAGGAAGGTGTCGCCGTTGGTAGATTTTACCTCAAAAACACCGTCACCGATCTCAAGGATGGAAACATCAAAGGTACCACCCCCCAGATCAAAGACTGCGATTTTTTCCTCGCCTTTTTTGTCCAGACCATAGGCCAGAGAGGCAGCAGTGGGTTCGTTGATAATACGCTGGACATTCAGGCCGGCAATCTTACCAGCATCCTTGGTTGCCTGACGCTGGGCATCGTTAAAATAAGCAGGCACAGTGACAACAGCCTCGGTCACGGTCTCGCCCAGATATTCCTCAGCAGTCTTTTTCATCTTGCCCAAGGTCATGGCAGAGATTTCTGCTGCCGAATATGACTTGTCATCCACTTCCACCATTGCATCGCCGTTAGGACCTTCCACGATCTTAAACGGACTCAGTTCAATGGATTTTTTTACTTCAGGATCAGTAAATTTACGACCGATCAGGCGTTTAATAGCAAACAGGGTCCTGGTCGGATTTGTTACTGCCTGACGCTTTGCCACCTGACCGACCAGACGCTCGCCGTTATCGGAAAAGGCAACAATTGATGGTGTTGTCCGGTTTCCTTCGCTATTTTCAATAACTTTGGGATCACCGCCATCCATGATGGCAATACAAGAGTTGGTGGTTCCCAGATCAATTCCTATTATTTTACTCATGATTTTTTCTCCTTGGTCTCTTTTATCCTGAAAACAGCACCCCAAGCTGTTCTTTTATCTTTATTAAGATCTCATCTTGAGAACTCAGTAGCTGTTCTTCCCGTTCTTGTCACTCTACAATGTGCATTAAAACAGCCTTGTCAAGGACAAATTCAAGACTTTTATGCTTCATCCTCTGCTGCTTTTTCTCCAGAGCCACTGGAGACCACGACCTGGGCATGACGGAGAACGCGGTCTTTAAAGGTATAGCCTTTGGCAAATTCCGTGACCACATGATTGGCTGGAATCTCCTCGCTGGCTTCCATGGTCAAGGCATCCATTTCATCAGGATTAAAGGGCTGACCAACTGATTCCAATGGCTTTACCTCGAAACGTTCCAGCATGGTATGCAGGCCCTTCTTCGTGAGTTCAACGCCAGCCAACAGGGCCTCAAGCTTTTGCGCCGGGTCACCCCCTTCCACAGCACCCTGTTCCAGGGCCCGGTCAAGATTATCCACAGTGGTCAAAAGCTCTTTCAGGATATTCTCACCAGCATATTTGAGGAGCTTGGCTTTATCCCGCTCCATCCGTTTCTTGAAATTTTCAGCATCTGCAGCAATGCGCAGCATCTTCGTACGGGTTTCTTCCAGCTCCTGGGTCAGGCTTTCCAGGCTTGGTTGCGCTTCCTCATCGCTGGTTGCTTCTCCGCTTGTCTCCTGCTCTTGTTCTTCAGCAGTTTCAGCGGCAGGGTCTGGCTGCTCCTGAGATGCCTCTTTTTCCTCTTCGCTTATCTCTTTTTCGATTGTATGTTCTTCAGTCACGTATCTCTCTCCTTGGCTGTTTTATCCGGCTGAACAGACAGCATTACAAAAGGTTTTTCTCTGCGATTAATTTAGATGCAACAATAAGTATGGGTATTTTTCGTGTCAAGGGAGGAAGGGATGATCTTGACCTTTTCTCAGGAAAACAGGTTGATTTCCTGTATGTCGACATGGAAAGCCATCCACTCCCGGAAAAATTATTGAGTTGATCTTTCATGCAATCCATGTATATACTTGTTTGTTCTTGGTTTCAAAGAGTGTTTTTCACCCTCGGAAAACTGAGGCAAGGCATAGGCTCTCATCCCGCCTTCAAAGACAGAACCCCAAAAAAGAAAAAGGAAAAATGAAGTTATCAGAACATGATGTGGAACTCTTTTATCGTCTTATGATTGGATTACAGTTCTTTGTTAATTGCGAAAAGAACATTATTCCATACATAACAACCCATGCAGTATATGAGGAACTCAGCATAGAGAAAAAAAGTAAAGTTCGTTCTAAGGTTTATAATCATCCAGAGCTGATAGATGCCTTTGTTCAAAAAAATCCTGAGAATTTTTCAGAGGAGGAACTGAATATTATAGCGGGCTGGAAAAATTATATTCAGGGTGATTTTTTTATCGAACGTTTTCTGAAAAAGCATACCATATTTATTATGGAAGACCAGGTCTATGCCGTGCATGGTCTGCATAACTCTTTTGAAGAAATGATTCATCGTTCTCGTCTTCCCTTTTATGTAAACACTGTTTTGTTACCCTTTAAAGGGAAAATTATTTACGACGGGATGTTTGAAGGAAGAAATGTTTATTTCGGGGGTGGCGTGAAGAGAGACCTGAAAGAAAGGTATATGCGGGCCAAGCAGAATGATCGGATTATTGCCTCTCTTGATAATGCCCCTCAGACCAGCAACAAGAAACAAGCAGCTACGCCTGCAAAGGACTGGCAAGCAGAGCTGAACGAACTTGCTGGCAAGGCAAAAAAACTGCGTGGCGGTGCCAGTCAACCGCCTCTGCACAGTCCGGCATTCAGCCTGGTTAAGGCCAGCGTGGAATTTGCTCAGCTTGCGGTTGAAGAGCCTCCTGACCTGGATGCTCTTTACAGGGCACTGCACAAAGTTGACCGGGCTACGAGCAAGGTGGAGAAAGTGTTAGATCGGGTTGAATAATCTTTTTCTCGCTCCCAAACGCTGGTTTGGGAACGTTATGTGGAAGCATTATTGTTCTGGAGTGTTCATGCCCCAACGGGGGAATATTTATACAGCCCAGGGTAACACTCTGGGTAGTAGATATAAAAGGAGGACGTTGAAATGGCTGTAGTTTTAAACAACCCAGGAATTTCTATACATGCAGGTATGGGAAATATTGTTTATAACGACGGAACTGCCTTCCGTACCTGGGCACCTTTTGCCAGCAAGGTTGAACTTGTCCTCTATGACAGTCATGATCAGGATAATAATGAGCCTTCATCGGCTGTACCTCTGGCAGTGGAAGGTAATGGCTACTGGTCAGTGGATGTACAAGGTCTACAGGCGGGACAGCTATACCGTTTTCGCATTACCAATCAAGAAACGAAAGAAGTGCTGAGCAAGATTGATCCCTATGTCACCCAGGTAACCAACTCGGTGGGCAAGGGCATTGTCCGGGAAAGGGAGTTCCCTTGGAAGGATGAACATTTTCAAATGCCTGATTTTAATTCTTTAGTGATTTACGAGATGCATCTGGGTACCTTTGCTGATGATCCTGGTGACCGACCCGGCACTTTGGCAAGAGCAGCGCAACGCCTGAGTCATCTCCGGGAACTGGGGATTAACTGTGTGCATGTGATGCCACCCAACGAGTTTGCAACTGATTTTTCCTGGGGATATAATGTTTCGCTGCCCTTTGCCATTGAAGAGGCCTATGGCGGTATTATTGAGTTTAAAAAATTTGTTGATCAGGCCCATAGTCTGGGATTGGCCGTGGTGATAGATTGCGTATTTAATCATTTTGGTCCCAGCGACCTGGACAGCAGCCTTCGACGTTATGATGGTTGGGCAGGAGACAACGGCAACGGTAACGGCATTTATTTTTATAACGATTACCGAGGGCATACCGATTGGGGGCCACGGCCGGATTTTGGGCGGCCAGAAGTGCGGCAGTACATTCGTGATTATGCCATGTTCCTGCTGGATGAATGCCATTGTGACGGCCTACGCATCGACAGCACCTCCAATATTTGGGGTTTTGATCACGGCCAGGGCTGGAATAACGAGGGCTTCAATCTGCTACGCTGGATCAGTGATGAACAAAATTATGTTCATCGCCATCCCCGCCATAAAATTTTGATTGCCGAAGATTGGCATAATGATGGTTGGCTGACCAAACCAACCTCTGCGGGTGGTGCTGGTATGGATACAGAATGGCATTGGTTTGTCCATCAGATCCGGCATGTTTTGGCAACACCCGATGATGCCCAGCGGAGTATGGCTGACCTGGCTCAAGCCTTGTACGCCCGATTTAACGGAGATGCCTTTAAACGGGTCATCTACAGTGAATCCCATGATGAATCAGGTAATAATGATTCCCTGGCCCGTAAAATTGATCATGCTGATCCAGAGTCCTGGTTCGCAAGAAAACGCACCATGCTCGGTGCTGTTGTTGTCCTGACTGCTCCGGGCATTCCGATGATCTGGCAGGGCCAGGAGGTTTTCTCCATCACCAAGTTCAGCGATCAGATTCCCTTGGACTGGTCACGTAAGGAGCGTTTTGCCGGGGTGTTTACGTTGTATAAAGACCTCTGCCAGCTGCGGAGAAACTGGTTCAACAACACCCGGGGCCTGCGGGGACAGCTGATTAACTGCCATCATCTGAACGATCAGCAGAAAATTATTGCCTATCACCGTTGGGATCAAGGAGGGGCAGGGGATGATGTGTTGGTTATCCTTAATTTTTCCAACCAGAGTTATTTTGATTACCGGGTGGGATTACCCCGGGGCGGAACCTGGTACTGTCGTTTTTCCAGCGACTGGGTGGGCTATTGTCCAGATTTTGCTAATATAGGCGGCCAGGATCTCCAGGCTGAGGGAATCGCCTGGGATAGGATGGCGCAGAGTGGCCGGGTGGATATTGGCCCGTATAGTGCCTTGATTTTTTCGCAGTGAGGTCGATTCTGGTCAGTACGAGTCGGAATCAACCATAGAGAGCTTAGATGTTGACTCCCCTCCCCTGACCAGGACGGTATTGTCCGGTTCTGGATCAGTACGCATGCTCAGTATGACAAATTGCTGGGTAAGAGATGGCGGAAACGTTGTGGCTCCAGCTTATCAAAATTGATTTCAAGGAAAAAATACTTGACAATAAATAATTATTGCGGGTATCTTTTACCTTTCTACGCAATCAACGTAGAAACATGTCACTTTCTGGTGGAGGAGCCGGAAAGTTGCAAAAAGCCACAACCGTCGTGAGGCGGTGTCGGAAAGCTACGGGTCTCTTGTGGAGAGATCGCCGAGTTACCTACTTTTTATCTACCAGAGGGAAGTTATGGATATGCACGGGAAGGGTATTCTCTCATTCCGTATAGTCAGGCCGTTTTTACAGGGTTATTCCGTACAGCTTTCCTTTCTTCTTTTTGCCCTCCTCACTTTCTTCACCAGCCCAGCCGAATCAGCCTTGGTAAAATTCGAGTACGACCCAGCCGGAAATATGGTTTCCGAGCAGGGAAAGTACTATGAATACAATGACGCCAACCAGCTCGTCCGGGTCAGAAAAGATTCTCCCACCGGAGAAATCATTGCCGAATACGTTTACGACTACCAGGGCCAGCGGGTCAAGAAGATCGAAAACGGGGTAACTACCTATTACATCGGCAAACATTACGAGGAAAGAAAAGGAGCGACTGTTGATGAAAAGACGAGCTATTTCTTTGCCAACAGTCAGCGAATAGCCAAGAGTTCCCAGAAAAACAAAGCTCCTCCAGAAGTAAGCTACTACCTGAACAACCACCTCGGCAGTGCTGATGTCATCATTGATGAGCAAGGCAGCCAAACAGATCGCATCAGATATCTTCCCTTCGGCGGTTACCGCACCCTTCCCAAAGAACGACATACCTTTACCGGCAAAGAAAGAGATGAAGTAACGGATAATTATTACTTTGAAGCTCGGTATTACAATTCGAATATCAGAAGGTTTACGCAGGCTGATACGATTGTTCCTGATTTGTATGATCCGCAGAGTTTGAATCGGTATGCTTATGCGAGGAATAGTCCGGTTGTTTATGTTGATCCGAGTGGGCATATAGTATTTCTTCCAGTGCTAGCTGCTGGTTGGGCGTTGTTTGAAGTGGGATCTACAGTTTATGATGTTGTATCTACTTTTAATGATGTTAGGAGTAATGATCTATCTAATTTCGAGAAAGGTGAGTCAGTAGGATGGCTTATAGCAGGAGGAGTACTTCCTGGGTCAGGCAGATTATGGAAAAATGGTTTAACTGATAATTTCCTATCTGACATATCCCTCTGGTACCACTTAAATAGCTGGAACACCTGGATGAAAATGCTCTTCT
>JAABTP010000155.1 GCA_011389815.1 Desulfobulbaceae bacterium
GCCTACCCTCGTTTGACAGTACCAAGAAGACAAACGGCGTAATCCTGTGGTCAACCACTTAAGGTCGTGCCATTAGGGACAGACCCCGATTAAACGCCATTGATTTCAATTTGACATTGAGACATGTAAACCTGAAAAAGTCAATAAAAAGTATCCTCTTGGTATCACGGACCTGAATCAGACCGCGCAACGGCGGGAGTTTTGGAGGGGGAGCGAAGGTGCGAATCCCAATAGCGTTCTCTATGAGCAGGAAAAGAAACATAACTGCTTTTTCCTCTTGCAATTTCCATAAACAAGAGCTAATCCTTTCATTCTGTTCAAAGAACGGCTTCCGTCGCACCTTGTGCAGAAATAAATCCCCTGGAGGCGACCAACAACGCTCCTTTTGCCGTTTGCATCACCCCAAAGTCAACCGGAATCAACACAATGTCAATTTGAATCACCCCGTTTCAAACCGGAATCAACCCGATTCCAATCGAAAATGGTCCAATGTCAATTGACATCAGGGCAATTCCTGTTGACATTGACCCGATTCCAATTGGAATCAAGGCAAAGTCAATTGGAATTGGATCAAAGTCAATCGGAATCAGAGCAATTCCAATTGGAATTACGTCAATTCCGGTGTGCATCATCCTGATTCCGGCGTGTTCCGCGCCGGAGGAAATTGTACAACTCTTTATCATAGCTGTATATTTGTTGTGTGAACCCTGTTGCCGAGTGGATCTCAGCCGCAGCCGAACAAAAAAACACAGTATCCCGGAAAGGAGGAAGTACCATGCGTTTTCCGAAGACTGAATCAAAAATCAGAGCCTTGGCCCAGAACATCATTGCCGGGCTTGATGGAAACCCGAATTTTCCCTCTCCGCCGATCTTGCCGGCGGACTTGCAGAGTCGTCTGAATGCGGCGGTCAGTTCCGCTGATGCGCAGGTTATGGCACAGGCAGCGGCAAAGCAGGCAACAGATATCAAGCAGGCCGCCTTTGACGACTTGATTACGGACATGAAAACCGTGCTCCATTATGCCGAAGATACGGTGCATGACGATGATGCCAAATTGTCGGAATTGGGTTGGGGCGGCAGGGCTGAACCGCATTCCTTGGAGGTGCCGGGTCAGCCGAGGCTTCTTGAAGTGCTGCGGCAGGGAGCGGGCTGGCTGACTCTGGATTGGAAAAAGCCTGCGGACGGCGGCGCACCGGCTTCCTACAGGATTGAACGGCGCGAGCTGACCGAAAACGGTATCTGGACGCTGGCCGGTATCTCTGTCGATACCGAAGTCACGCTCAACGATCAGAAGCACGGCAAAGAGTGGGAATATCGGGTCATCGCGGTCAACAAGGCGGGCGATGGCGAGCCGGGCAACACGGTGACGGCGTTGCTGTAAATGAATAAAAAGGGGACAGATTTGTTTTTCAATTGCAAGACACTGAGAAAGGGGATTCCTGAAAAAAGAAGAAGAAATCTGTTCTCTTTTTTTATTATCGTGCTGTTTATTGCGGGGACTGTCTCTTCCGCAGCAGCGGAGGAAGGTCTGCCCGATGCCGAGGAGATCAAGGAAACCTCTGCTGTTATTGAAACGGTCAGCAAAAAGAGTGATGATGCAAAGATCAAGCAGCGGGCTGAGGGAATTTTTGCCGAAATTCCCGGCCTGGAAAAGGTAGTCGTGACGGTTTCAGAAGGAGTGGTGGTGCTTTCCGGGCCGGTTGCCAACGAGGAGTCAGCCCAGCGTGCCCTCCATCTGACCAATCGCCTTGCCGGAGTGGTGATCGTCCAGGATCATATTGAACGCACCCTGAATCTCCAGGAGAATCTTAAACCAAGGGCTGCCGAGTACGCGGACAAGGCCAACCGTTTTGTCAAATCGCTGCCTTTGATCCTGACCGCTCTGGGCAGTTCCACGCTGATTTTCCTGGCAGGTTTTCTCCTTGCCCGCTTCTCCCTGCTCTGGGAGAAGATTACACCCAATCAATTCCTTGCAGAAATCCTGGCCCAGATCATCCGCATCATTGCCATTGGCGGGGCCGTGCTGGCAGCCATGAATCTGCTGGGCGCAAGCCGGATGATCGGCACCCTGCTGGGCGGGGCCGGGGTGGTTGGTTTTGCTGTGGGTTTTGCTGTTAAAGACACTATTGAGAATTATATCGCCAGTATCATGCTCAGTCTCCGCCAGCCTTTTCGACCCAGGGATTTTGTCTCTATTGATAGCCACGAAGGCGTGGTTATTCGCCTGACTTCCAGGGCCACCATTTTGATGACGGTGGACGGCAATCATTTACGGATACCGAATGCGGTGGTGTTTAAGGCGACTATTCTTAATTACACGACCAATCCGGAGCGTCGTTTTGATTTCACCCTGGGCATAGGCGTGAACGATGATCCGGTTGCCGCCACTGAGGCCGGTGTTGAGGCCATCGCCGGCCTGCCCTTTATCCTGGAGACTCCCCCGCCCGGTTCTTTTGTTGAAATGATGGGGGATGCCAATATCGTTATTCGTTTTATGGCCTGGATCAACCAGACGGAAACAGACTTTCTCAAGGCAAGGAGTTATGCCATGCAAAAGGCAAGGGAGGCCCTTGAAGAGCAAGGGTTCTCGCTGCCAGTGCCGAGTTATAACCTTCGTTTTGATGAGGGCACGTTACCCTTGCCGAAATCAACGCCGGAGCCTGAGCCGGAGAAGGAGCAACCCGTCCGCAGGGAAGATATTACACCAGTTGATGAAATTGACGAAATGGATGTGCGTCCTGAACAGCACCTTCAGGAAAAGGTGGAGGACGAGCGCAAGGCCACCCAGGAAGTGGATTTGCTGGATGAAGACAGCCCCAAGGAGTAAACGCCATGTTAATTATAAAAAAAATTGTTCCATTGTTATTGCTTCTGTTTGTCAGCAATGCTTGCTCAGAGCCTGTTAATAAGACGCTTGATGAGCCAATTAAAGGCAATGCAGGTTCTAAGCTTCAGGCCGAGAGTTTTGAGACATTTGATGAACCCTGGGCCATGACCTTTCTCCCGGAAGGGGATCTCCTGATAACGGAAAAGCCAGGTTCCCTGCTCCTTTTCCGAATGCGGGATCGATCCAAGGTGCCGGTTCAGGGAGTCCCGCCGGTGGCCTATGGTGGTCAGGGCGGTTTGGGAGACATCATTCTCCATCCTGACTACAAGAAAAATCACCTGGTCTATCTATCCTATGCTGAGGAGGATGATTCCGGGAACAGGGGAGCCGCTGTTGCCCGGGCGCAATTCCAGTCTTCAGCAAGCAACCCTAAGCTGGAAGATCTGGAGGTCATCTGGCGACAAGTGCCCAAGGTGTCCGGCAAGGGACATTATGCCCATCGTTTGGCCTTTGGCCCGGATGGAATGCTTTTTATTACCTCCGGGGATCGGCAGAAACAGGAGCCTGCCCAGAGCTGGACGCAAAATCTGGGCAAGGTGATCAGGCTTAATGCGGACGGTTCCGTGCCGCCGGATAACCCCTTTCAGGATAAGGGTGAGCTTGCCAAAACCTTCTGGACCCTCGGACATCGCAATTCGTTGGGTATTGCCTTTGATAAGCAAGGCCAATTATGGGCGCACGAAATGGGGCCTCGCCATGGTGATGAGTTTAACCTGATTATTGCTGGTGATAATTATGGTTGGCCTCTGGTCTCCTGGGGAGATCAGTACGGGGGATTTGCTATTCCTGATCATGATACGCGACCGGAATTCCATGCGCCCGAAGCCTACTGGGTACCCACTGTCGCGCCCTCGGGCCTGATCATATATTCCGGGAACTTGTTTCCTGACTGGCAGGGGAATGCCTTTCTTGGTGGTCTGCGCTCGCAATCGTTAGTGCGGATAAAGATTGAAGGACAGCAAGCAGAGGAGGCTGAACGCTTTGATATGGGCGAGCGCATCCGGGAGGTTGAACAGGGGCCAAATGGGGCGATTTGGGTTTTGGAGGATGGAAACGGGGGGAAGTTGTTGAAGTTGAGGCCAGTTCAATGAGGCGAGTCAGGTAGATCTATTTGAGTACAACGAAAACGGACAGTTTTTGCTCGTTACGTTTATTAATTTTGTTTGGTTTCAGTTAACATGAAAGTCACTTTGGTAAACCCGGAAGAAAGAATAGTTGGTGTTCAAAAACAGGATACCGATGACCCTAATTTCATGTATCTCATGAGTGGCTTTCCAAAATACTATTGTCCGATTTGTGATGATATCACAGTGTTCAAAATAGACAGCAAAGTTAGTATAGAATTACCAAAAGAAGTACGTGATGCATTTGACGAAAAAACTAACATAAAAGAGTACGAGGAAAATTATAAAGATATAGTCTGCCGTATTTGTATGAAGCCATCTAGGTTGGTCTATTCAATCGATGAATTTCATATGGCATATTATAGATATTATGCGAAAATAGTCCTCGAAATAATACCAAGATGAATCCTCTGTGCATTAAACGGAGACCGTTTGTTATCTTTTCAAGTCGAGTTGTCTTGGTTCGCAATATTTTATCTTTTATGCTGTTCGAGTCGAGAGCGAAGTACATTGCCATTGCAATTTTTGCCCTCGTGTTTGTTTTCATCGTGATCAAACATGATAGAAATCCGCTTGAAGAGTTTGGCTATTCCTACGACCTGGATATAGGACCTACTGGCACGTATTATTCATACGAGTTTTTTAGAAAGTACAAGGGAAGGGAAATTAGAGGGCCATTGGTTGCTGGCTCAATGCTCAAACTCTCATATGATGATATTGATTCCGATGGAATGAGTGAAATAATAATAAAGAGTTCAGTTGATAAAAGTTATAGGACTATTATCAAAGCGCATCCGGAAATATTGGTCAATGGTAAACATTTTAGCATAGTTAATAGCAAGGGATTGAAAGTTAATTGGCCTATTGATGGGTATACATATCATTAATCGTATGTCGAATAACTATCTCCAGCCAAGTAGGCTTGCATGACTGAAACAAAAGCAAGTAACTCCTCCAATTGAAGTCGTTGGGCTTGCCTATATCTTAGCCAGCCCGTTCATGGGTGCGTGTTTCCTGTTGTTTATATGATCTGATATTATGTGGAAAAATTGTAGGAAGACCGCAATGATAGTCATTGTTGTCGCAAGTAGTTGGCTGTTCTATCTTGCTGGGGATATTATCGCATTTTCCACAATTAATCAAACACCTCAAAGTGATGTTGCCATTGTTCTGGGGGCAGCTGTCTGGAAAAATTCTCCTTCACCCGTGTTTGAAGAACGGATCAAGCACGCTATTGCGCTTTATCAGCAAGGCGTTGTCACGAAGATTTTGTTTACTGAGGATTTGGAAACGAGAAACAGTATGCTGAGTCGGAGGTTGCCCGTAACTATGCACTCAAGCAAGGGATTAATCCTTCCGATATTCTTATAGAAACTGTATCGAAGACCACACAGCAAGATTTTTTTGAAGCTCAAAGACTGTTAAAGTCGCATGCGCTTCATTCAGCAATTCTTAGTCAGCGTTATTCAGGAAGTAAAGCAGGATTTGGTGCCGATCCAAACCTCGGACACGAATGGGTAGAGAAAGAAAGGAATTCTTTATTCATAATATGTATTTGTTGCTTTTGCGAACGCTTTCAGCATCTTGGGTATTTCTATATCCCTTTCCGCCAAACTGCTCCCGCGCAAATAAACAACATACAGGTTGTTTATTTTGACATCAATTTCATTGGGGGGAGTCTTTTCTTCTATAATTTTTACTGCCATTTTAGCCGCTTCTTCACCTTGTTCATATGGAGAAACAGCTACCGACATCATCCCGCCATCTTCAACAAAAAATCCCCAACACCCTATATCGGGTATTTTCAATCGTGGAGAAGTCCACTCCAGTACCTTTGAGGGATTCATTGTCTTACCATTTTTATCCAGAATTGTATGATAATGGGTGACAAGAAGTATGTCTCCTATTTTATTTGCTTTTTTTATTGCCTGCTTCCATTCTTCAAATGTCTCGCACTGGAAGGATTTAACAAGCTTGAGCGGATTCCATTGAACATCGGTTAATTCTTCATGTATTGATTGGGAGGTAACTGATGCATCAGAGATATGGACAATTCGCCTCTTATTTTCAGGTAAAATTTGAACAAAAATTTCTTTGAACTCCTGAAAAGGAATTCTTTCGAGAACTCCTGTTACATTTGTCGCTTTTTCAAAACCATACGCCTTGGGCTCTGCGTTAACTCCTGTAAAAACTATATTGATTGATTTGCTGTTTTTAAAATGAACAGCGACATACTTCTGTGCATTATCATCGACAGTAATAATAATATTTGGATTCCATTGCTTAATCGCATTTACTGCTATTTTTCCCGCCTTGTCTTTGTACTCAGCTGATGGATTTCTTTTGGTATCCATGTAGTGCCAACGTATAGAATAGGGCTTGTCTTTCAGGATTCTTTCAATGCCGGTGTTTATATCTCGTGTCCATGAAAAATCAAGATTATAGCTGTGTAAAACAAAGATTCTGGGTTTACTCAGGTTCGTTATAACAAGGAACATTATAAGTATCGTAACGAAACAGGCTGTTAATAATCCGATTATTTTGTTTCTCATAAAATGCCAACCGATTTCCAAAATGGTATTGATGCGTATACTGCCGCTATCCTGAAGAATACTGAAATAACATTAAATTTTAAAATCATTTTCTTGTTGAAAAGTTTTTTGGGTCCTGTCAATTCGTCAAAGAGAAGGTAATAAGAACACTGGTAAGGCATGATCCAGGAATCACTCATAATAAGAATTATAAATCCGATAACCCAAGGATTCATTCCGTTTAAAAGCGCTATGGGGAAAAGGACTGAGGCCAAAATTGCAACAGTTGCAGTATTGGGAATAAATAGCCTGAGAAGCATCGTGCTTCCTGCAAGGAGTAGAACAAAAAGATAAAAATTATCTTTCATATATGTTCCTAGCCATAGGAATTCATTGCCCAGCGAGGTGTCAAGTCCAAGATATGACATTGTTTTAATCAGTCCTATCAAGGCTCCGAGGTACAGAAGAAACGTCCAGTCTACATGGTTTTTGAAATCTTTTTTTGACAGAAAGCCCAGCACAAGGATGATGTAGAGAACAGCAAAACCAATCCAGGGAAGTTGAATTTTATGTATTGATGATGTTGCGATACCCAGAGCAAAAAGAGCGATTCCGCCGATAGCGGCCCATTCCTGGGCAGATAATGGCCCGAGCACTTCATACTGTGCCTTTATAATGTTTTTGGAAAGTTTCGGTTTATCACTGTTGTGAAACATTATCTGGGTAAGTATAAAATAAAATATCAGTAAAACTAAGCCAGCAACAATTGCTGCATAAAACCAGTATCCCCAGTCAAAACGTTCCCTTACCTGTATGGGCAGTATGCCGAATACGATAAAATGCATAGACTTACTGCTTAGAAATATACTGGAAAACATTGTAAAACCGGAAAAAGTCGCAATTGCAAGCCTTGTTGAGGCTTTTCCCTTTTTTTTATAACCCAGGGATTCGACCATATCCAATAAAATTGGCGTTGCAATCCCTATTCTTCCATTTGCTGAGGGGAAAAGGGGAGTAAGAAATATACCGGTTATAAATATTGCCAAAGAATGCCAGAATTGAGATAATGGGAGAAATCTAAATAAGTTTATAACTATTCTATAGGTTAACCCACTTGTCGTAAGGACAGCGCTTAGTCCGAAAATGCTCAGGGCCATAAAAAAACTTCCCGAAGTAAAACCGGAAAGCACTATGTTCGGCGGTGCTATATCCAGAACAAGTATTACTATCACTGCCATTATGCTCGGAATAAACTCATCTACCAACCTGAATATCCACATAATAACAGTTGCACTTGCTACGGTTAAAAATATTTGTGCTTTCCAGTCAAAAGAGAGTATGTCTCTAATGGCACGACCTTAAGTGGTTGACCACAGGATTACGCCGTTTGTCTTCTTGGTACTGTCAAACGAGGGTAGGC
>JAABTP010000156.1 GCA_011389815.1 Desulfobulbaceae bacterium
GAAGCAGTTAAACAAGCTCAAGGAACAGTGGTATAAGCTTGCTGCCTGAAGCTACTGTGCGAGTTTTGCGGTATTGCCATTTTTGACTAAATATATGAGAAGATTGCCGTCTGTAATTTTGTATTTTTCAAATAACTTTTCAAAATCAATAGCACAATTTTGAATCAGCTGGAAAAATTGGATTTGCGCAAGTCCTAAGACATCTTCTTTTAATCGTTTAATCTTTTGTTGCAGTTCATTTTTTTGGGATTCAGAGTTGTTCTCAATATTTTCTTTTCTACTCAAGAACGTTTCACCAGGATTAATTTCTTCTTCAAATTGTGAAAATGGTTTGTTTGTTGGTACTCTATTTTGGTGGTGATTGTTTGGGAGTTTAGATAACATAATATTATTTTCCACAAGAAGAGGCTTAAATTTCTCAAATGTTGCAAGTTGTGAAAAACTAACGTACCGCTTATTATCGAAAAAAAATCCAGAAACTGGTTCGTTAACAGACATGACGATATGGCCAATATATGTCTCAATAAGGCCACGAATATCTCTTGCCTGCTCGTCATTAGCAGACTCTATAGAGATTCTAGTTTCATTGATTTTATCTTTTAATTGATCTTTAGATTTTCGTAAGTACTCATTTTTTTCTTGGCATATCTCAAATAAAATGCCCTGACCGTGATGAAGGTTTTCAAAATCATCGGGATACACATTTTTATAGATCATCATTGCAAGAAGCTTTGTTGCATCAAGGCTCTCACTTTTGAGACGGTCGTAGTAGATCGTAAACTCATTGAAGATATTACGAATAAGCCGCAGGTCATCAATGTACAGAGAAACCTCACGTAAGAATTGTGAATCTATGCTTTTTGCGAAGTCATGTTCATGTAAATGCTCAAGTATCTTATCCAATGAATTTGATCTGTTGATAACAGGAACCACAGGGATGATGAAATCGAAAAATTTTGCGCGGTTATTTTGAGCAAACATATCATCTTTAAGAGCATACAAAAATTTAACCTGATTGTGATTCTTATTGTTATCGTTTATAATTTTGTTGATTTCTCGAAGTTTCACAAAAATTTCTGGATTTCCGAATCGATCAAGATCTTCTATGACGACCACGTCATAATCAGTCACCTGGAAAAAATAGATAATTTCATCAAGATGACGATTCAAAATGGAATCATCAGGAATATCGGCGGTCTCTATTTCTGCGTTTTTCAAAGAAAATTTCTTTAATGAAAGGCCAAACGAGGCTTTATAAAAATCGGACAGAAGGATTATAGGAAGTGAAATAACAAACGCAAGAATCAGATTCCACCAACACGAAGAATAAGATTCGAGAATAACCCATTCATTTCTATAGTAATAGAGGAATATTGACAAGATAAGCCATAAGATGATAATGCCTGATTTCAACAATGGCAGTTCAGGAGTTGAAATTCGTTTAAAGCGAGAGTGTGGCAATTTATTAGCATCTGCTCCGTACAGCATTTGTTGAAGGATACTTCTCTCAATAAATTCTTTTTCAGAATTACCATCATCTTCCTTGAAGGATGCTAACGATATATTTAAAAAATTTAAGCTGCTCTTTTTTTCGTATGTTTTGATAATACTACTTTTTCCTGACCCATATGGCCCGCTAAGAGCTATGTTTTTAATCTGGGGATTTGAAAATGCATAATGAAGGGCCTTGGAATACGTTCCGTCGGAATCTGCACTATCAATAGGTGCCAGATCAGTGAAAGGGGTACTATCATTGCAAGCAAAATAGTCTTCTGCCGTTTTAGGATGGCTATCCATCAGAGAAAAATGGATAAGGGCAGATGGTATCCACTTATTTAATCGATTAATTTTAGGTATATTTTTTACAGTAAAACAACCAAAATAGATTTTTTTGAGGGTGTTTTTTATAACTTGCTTTAACCGCATTGTTCTTTCTTCCTGGATTCGAGAAATAAGTGCTTAATATATTTTCATTTTGATAGATGTGTTGATGCATTGGCAAAAAAATCCCCTCCCGATAACTCGGAAGAGGATTTTTTAATGTCCACCTCAGCGGTCTGTTGGAGATATAGCACAAGCTCAGGAAAACTCTTCCCATAAACGCAGGCCATTGATATTTTTGAAATGAGCATCATAGGTAATCAATTTCGCACCCGTTTCAACAGCATGTGCAGCAATCCATATGTCATTTAAAGGAATCATTTTTCCTTTTTTACGCAATCCAGATTTGATCTCACCGAATATTTCCGATGTTTCAATTGAAACATCAATGATTTTCACTCCTTCTTTGCCGAAAAAAGTTTTCAATTCTTTCTTGTTTTCGGAAAACCTGTTGCCTCCGCTGAATCCGGCAAAGAGTTTCCCCACATAAATCCGCTGTAGGCGTTTGTATCAAGAAGTATTTTTGTCATTTTTTCCAGTCTGATTCGTTTACTTTTTCTAACTCTTTAATATTTTCTTTGAATTCCGTTTTTCCGCTTTTGTCCATTTCCCGAATAAATCAGAAAACATCTCCCGCCTTGCAGCCTTTTTATCGGCCAGCAATGTGTTTTGCAGGATAAACTTTACAGTACGATTCTGGCTTAGTCCGTATTTTTTGATTTTTCAGATATTTTCCTGAAAAGATCATTGTCTATATCATGAATTGTAATTGATTTCATGCAAACCTTCCGTGCAAACCATTTGGAATAAAACTCAATATAACCAGCTTGCTTAAGTCTACAGAATTTACTGGTTTTTCGCAATGTTCCTTTACTCCGGCCTCAGCATTCAAAACAAAAAAAGCCCCAACCGATAACTCGGCAGGGGCTTTTATCAGACTGGGTTAACAGTCCATCGGATCAAGCAAAAAGCTTTTAGTCCTCAAGCGCTTTAAAGCGTCCCTGGAGGAACTTCCAGCTCTTGGTTACGTCCTTTTGGGAGGCATCCATCAGCTCATCAAAATGATCCGGGTTGGACAGCTTAAGCATCCGGTAGCGATTTTCGTTCAGTGCGTACTCGGAGAACGGAATGCTCGGCTCTTTGGAGTCGATGGTCAGCGGATTTTTGCCCTGATCTTCCAGTTCCGGGTTGTAGCGATACAGAGGCCAGTGACCACACTCAACCGCTTTCTTTTGTTGATCCAGCCCCAGAGCCAGGTTCAGACCGTGGTTGATGCAGTGAGAGTACGCAATGATGATAGACGGCCCATCATAAGCCTCAGCTTCGTTGATAGCCTTAACCAACTGCTGCGGGTTGGCACCCAGAGCAACCTGAGCTACGTAGACGTTGCCGTAGGTGGAAAAGATCATACCCATATTTTTCTTAGGCATTTTCTTTCCGCCTGCTGCAAACTGCGCTACCGATGCACGCGGGGTGGATTTGGACATCTGACCACCGGTGTTGGAGTAGACTTCAGTATCAAGCACCAGCACATTGATGTTCTCGCCGGATGCCAGAACATGATCCAGTCCGCCGTACCCGATATCATAGGCCCAACCGTCGCCACCAAAGCACCAGACTGATTTCTTGACCAGGTAATCAGCAACCGGCAGGAGGCGGGAAACGGTCACACTGTTGTTGCCTTCCAGAGCGGCTTTCAGCTCATCAACCCGGGCACGCTGGGCTTCGATCTCATCCTGAGTTTTCTGGCTGGCATTGAGCAGGGAATCAGCCAGTTCTTTGCTGATCAGGCCTTCTTCAACGGTCAGTTCCACCAGTTCAGCAGCCTGCATAGCCAGTTTGTTCACAGATTGGCGCATACCCAAGCCGTACTCAGCATTATCCTCAAACAGAGAGTTAGACCAGGAAGGTCCGCGTCCGTCTTCACGCTGACAGTACGGGGTGGTGGGCAGGTTGCCGCCGTAAATGGAGGAACAACCAGTAGCGTTGGCAATCATCATCCGATCACCAAAGAGCTGGGTAACCAGCTTGATGTACGGGGTTTCACCACAACCTGCACAGGCTCCAGAGAACTCAAACAGAGGCCGCTTGAGCTGGCTGCCTTTCACGGTTGCCGGGTTGATGGAGGCATTGTCCATTTCAGGCAGAGCCATAAAGGTCTTCCAGTTGGCTTGAGATTCCTTTAAGACCTCTTCGGTATTGGTGATCATCTTCAGGGCTGACTCCTCGGTCTTGTTGCCCTCAGCATCTTTCTTGCGTGCTGGACAGGCCGTGGAGCAGAGGGTACAGCCTGCACAGTCGGCAGTGGAAACCTGAACCATGAATTTCTTGCCTTTAAAGTCCTTGCCTACTGCATCGGCGGTTTTAAAGCTGCCTCCTGCTCCTGCTGCCTGCAGATCTTCATCAGAGGCAACCTTGATGCGGATACAGCCGTGCGGACAGACTAAGGAACATTTACCGCACTGGATACAGGTTTCTGGAGACCATTCCGGTACCTTGACCGCAATGTTTCGCTTTTCCCACTGAGTGGTAGCTGTGGGCCAACGACCGTCAGCTGGCATTTGAGAGACCTTGATCTCCTCGCCTTTACCTTCAATCATCTTTGCGGTGATTTCTTTGACAAACTCAGGGGCCTCATCAGGTACGGTTGGCGGCAGCTCGTGACCGGTGACTTTATCGGACAGGGGAACCTCAACAATGTTGTTCACTGCGGCGTCAACTGCCTCGTAGTTCATGTTAACGACCTTATCACCCTTCTTCCCATAGGTCTTTTTGATTGCGGTCTTGATTGCGTCAATGGCCTCGTCCTTTTTGAGGATGCCAGAGATCAGGAAGAAGGCAGTCTGCATGATCATGTTGATGCGTGCGCCCAGACCGATGGCCAGACCCAGTTTGATGGCATCAATGATGTAGAACTTGGCTTTTTTGTCGATCAGTTGCTGCTGCACCTTGGCTGGCAGATGATCCCAGACCGTATCCTTATCAAAGGTGGTGGTCAGCAGAAAGGTACCGCCGTCTTCCAGGTTCGCCAGCATATCGTAGCTGTCCAGGAAGGTGAAGTTATGGCAGGCGATAAAGCTGGCCTTGTTAATCAGATACGGAGCAACAACCTGGTTCTCACCAAAACGGAGATGAGATACGGTCATGGAGCCGGATTTTTTAGAATCGTAAACAAAATAACCCTGGGCTGAGTTATCGGTCTCTGTTCCAATGATCTTAATGGTGTTCTTGTTGGCACCAACAGTACCGTCAGAACCCAGGCCGTAGAACATAGCCCGGTACACATCATTGCCTTCAATATTATAGGACTTGTCGTAATCCAGAGAGGTATGGGTCACGTCATCATGAGGACCAACACAGAAGTGATTTTTCGGGGCCAGGGCAGCCATGTTGTCATACACAGCTTTTACCATAGCCGGGCTGAATTCCGCAGAACCCAGACCGTAACGTCCACCCAGTACCAGCGGCATGATCATAGTGGGATTAGCTTCAGCAGCTTCGCCAATAGCGGCGCGAACATCCAGGTACAGCGGCTCACCTGGTGCGCCTGGCTCTTTGCAGCGATCCATGACCGTAATGCGCTCTACAGAAGAGGGCAGGGCGTTTACCATAGCTTTCATGTCAAAGGGACGGAACAGGCGAACAATAACCATACCCACTTTGCGGCCTTCTGTGACCAAGTGATCAATGGTAGCAGCAACCGTCTCGGCACCGGATCCCATGATGACAACCACGTCAGTTGCATCAGGTGCTCCGTAGTAATCAAAGAGGTTGTACTGGCGACCGGTCTGGGCTGCAAATTTGTTCATGGTTTCCTGAACAATACCCGGAACTGCGTTGTAGTATTTGTTGACCGTCTCGCGACCAGTAAAGTAGACATCCGGGTTCTGGGCTGTACCAGACATGGACGGCCGATCCGGTGTCAGGGCACGCTTGCGGTGCTCGGTGATCAGCTTTTCGTCGATCATCTCCTGCATATCCTCGTTGGAGAGCTGCTCGACCTTCTGGATTTCATGGGAGGTGCGGAAACCGTCAAAGAAGTGGAGGAAAGGAATCCGGGAAGCCAGAGTAGACTGGGTGGCGATCAGGGCCATGTCCTGTGCTTCCTGAACATTCTGAGAGCAAATCTGTGCCCAACCGGTCTGACGGGCACTCATCACGTCACCGTGGTCGCCGAAAATAGACAACCCCTGACTGGCGACGGAACGAGCAGTGACATGGAAAACCGTTGGGGTCAGCTCACCGGCCAGTTTGTACATATTGGGCAGCATCAGGAGTAATCCCTGAGAGGCTGTAAAGGTGGTACAGAGTGAGCCAGAAGCCAAGGAGCCGTGCAAAGAGCCAGCAACACCGCCCTCAGACTGCATCTGAGAGATAACCGGCACAGAACCCCAGATATTTTTTTGTCCTGCTGTGGCCTTGGCATCTGCCTCAGCCGCCATCGGAGAAGAAGGAGTAATGGGGTAGATGGTAATAACTTCACTGGTGGCGTAGGCAACATGGGTACATGCCTGGTTGCCGTCAATGGTGACCATTTTTCGCGACATTGATAAATTCTCCCTTAATCGTGAGGTTGATGTATTCCGGCGGTACTGCCGAAAAGTGAAAAAACTAAAATAATAAACAGCATGCTGTTTATTTTGTCATGCAGATTTCTCAATAAAAAACTTTTGCAACTCCCTGCATGCTAACAGGTTGCGTTGCATAGGGGCTATGATACAAAACAGAGATTTTTTGAAAGTTTGTTTTTTTTATACAACGACAATGTCAAAAATAAAACAATCCATAAAAGATCATTAATATATTATTATAGAGCATAATCTTCATTTATGCAAGAGCGAAAGCGGACAGATTTTGTCGAGTTTGTTCGCAACGACAAGGACGTGAATTAACCCTCAAGAATTGCTGTTATTTGCGATAGATTGTTGTTGACTCAGCCTTTGTTTCCTCTTTGTCTTACCAGGAGAAAATTTCAAGCCCCAGCAAGCCAGCAGTTGCCAAAAGCAGGGTTGTTATGAGGAGGAAATCGTTTCGTTGACCTCCCATTGTACCGTATAGATCATGGAACTGCCCGGAAAACCCTCGTAAGACCATAGCCTCTTGCACTCGTTGAGCTCGATTCCAGCTGCGGATCAGCATCATGCCCAGCATATAGCCATAGGTCTTGTAGGTATGCAGGTTGGTTTTCGGTTGAAAGCAGCGTAGTTGAGCTGCCCGCTGTAAACGAAAGAGTTCCTGCTGAATAAGAGTAATATATCGATAGGAAAAGAGGAGAAGGAGACAGAGTTTTTGGGAGAGGCGCAATTGCTGAAGGCCGTGGCCCAGTTGTGCAACCGTTGACGTGGCAAGAAGACTGATAAAGAGCAGGACAACAGCGTTGGATTTGATGGTAATCAGGAAGGCAAGAAAGAATCCTGTGCTACTGAGGTGTATTCCGAAAAGAGAAAGGGTTTTGTCACTGCTGTAGGTCAGCGGCAGGATAAGGCAGAGTAAAATATTGAAACTGTTGACTAAGGCTAATCGACGAAAGATTTTATGCCATGGTAAACGGGCGATAAAGACGAGAAGACAGGCGAGTAAAAGCCCAAGCAAAGCTGTTAACCAGTTCCGACTCAGGGCTATGATCAGGCTGAGGAGGCTCGTGCAGATGATTTTGCCTCTGGGGTCTGCCTGATGGAGAAAGGATGTGCCATCGCTGAACTGTTCAAAGGTCACGTTATACCATATTTTTTTTATCACGGCTCAGAAGGCCGGGATAGTTAGATTAAACGAGAAATATCCTACCCATTGTTTGAGGTGCTGAAGGGGCGAACCCATATGTTCCCCCTTCTATGCCGGGCAGACACGCAGGTCTGCCCCTACAATTCCACACTCAAAAACGACACCTTCTTGATACAAAATCAACAATAACCACTTGAAAAGCAGAATAAAATGATCATATTTTCTC
>JAABTP010000015.1 GCA_011389815.1 Desulfobulbaceae bacterium
AGAGATTTCTTCTTCAGTAACTCGCAGATCATACTTGTTTTCAATCTTTCCAACTCACTTTCCTCGAGTTGTCGCATCACATTGTCTACTGTATCCATGTGAGGCAATCTCATATGGAACAATCTTTTATAATTCTCCTTGAAATTCTCTTCATCACGGTCATTGTTAAAAGCATTACGCGAACCTTCCTTAAAAATGAACATGGCAATGCATGCTGTTATCAGTTCTACAAGCTCATACTCTGATCTTTTTCGATAATCTTCAATCTCGCTAATCCGATCAAAGAGATCAGGGAAAAAGTGGTTAATTGTTTTCCCAATAATATAAGTCAGCTGAACACCGCCCTGAGACCTCCGTAACGTTAAAGCTTTACGTCTTTTGGCTTTTCGTTCTGCCCTTTTCTGACCAATTCTTTCCTTGATTCTTTTTTTACTTTTATTTTTCTTGAACTCGTTCACCCTACTTGTCTAATATTGATATAAAGTTTGATTTTTTCATCTCACCAAACAAATAGACAATCGTCAAGTCGAAAATAGCTGGAAAAAAAAATTTCGGTAATTAAGTTATCCCGCTTGAATGTTTAGGTGTTTTTTTACGAGCTGAATTGCTGTCGGTCCAGAAGCTGATATGGAGAAAATTATCCAGATAATTTCCGGTATTCTGAACAAAGGCATCAAGAATCATTACGGTGGGCCCCAGGATCAAAAGAAAGATCAGAAGCAGGGCACCCAGATTGAGGTTCATTTCACTCAAACGCTTTACTCCGCGATCCAGGCCCAAAACAACCGATACGGTAGCCCCCAGGGTGATGCAGACCACCAGTACGACCTGCATGGGCATTGTGTCCGGCCATCCAAAGAGATGATGCAATCCGGCACTGACCTGTTGCACCCCGAATCCCAGTGAGGTGGCCAATCCGAACAGGGTGGCCAGAACCGCCAGAACATCAATGCAATCCCCCCAGAAACCATGTACTTTATCTTTGAGCAGGGGATAAAAAATTGAGCGGATGGCCAGAGGCAGCTTGCGGTTGAATGTAAAGAACGCCAGGGACATGCCCACCAGTGCATATACCCCCCATGGGTGCAAGCCCCAGTGCAAAAAGGTCATTTTCATGGCCGTACGGGCGGCATCCTCGGGTGAGGCCCCGGCAAACGGGGGCTCCAGAAAATGGTACACCGGCTCGGCTACACTCCAGAAAAGGATACCGATACCCATCCCGGCACTGAACAGCATGGCGAACCAGGAAAGTCTTGAAAAATCAGGCACTGCGTTTCGGCCACCGAGACGGATGGTTCCCAGTCGGCTGAAGGCCAGAAAGATCATGAGAAACAAACAGGTATTGATGACAAGGATCAGGAACCAGCCGAAGTTGTTGGAAATGACGCGCTGGATCTCCGAAAACACCTCTGTCATCGGATCTCCCACCATCAGGGTGACAAGGATGAACAGCACACTGAGCAGGGCTGCTGGCCAGAAGACCGGAGGATGAACATCAAAATACCTTTTGCTTTTTTGGCTTTTGGCTGGGTTTGAATGGGTATTGTTTTCCATAGCTGTGGTGTTGTCTCGACGCCTACCTTGAAGCGCCTTTTTGGCGTCACATCATATTTTATACCCAAAGATCTCTTGTGATGCGACAGGTCGGATTTTCATTAAGATAGAGTCAGCGCATGAGCTTGATGTCGTTCATGTGCCGGGCACTGCATACGTTTTATTCTTGTTGCAAGCGAATCAAGCATAGCATACAGTCGCCTTGCTTGACAAGTCTTTGAACCAGCTGGATGGAGGTATGTGCTTTGGCCGGGGGAGCCTTTCGCGAAAGATATTTTCAGCAATCCGACTTTACCCAATTCTCAAGGCGAAGTCCTGGGACTCTTTCAAATTCCTTGGTATTATTGGTCGCCAGAATAAGCCCCAAAGATCGGGCATGACCAGCAATCATCATATCGTATGGCCCTATGGGTTGACCGATCCGATAAAGTTCCGCCCGTATCTGACCGAAATGGTAGGCTCCGCTATTGTCAAAAGGCAGTACCTCCATTCGGGAGACCATCCTTTCAATATCAGCAAGGTTGCGTTCCACCTGTTGTGAACGCTCTGCACCAAAGATTAATTCACCGAGGGTGACGGTGGAAATACACATCCGCCCCTGATGCGCTTTGAAGGACTGGCGTATCTGCCGGGGACGGTTTTTTATCGCATAAATAACGATATTAGTGTCCAGCATATACTTCAGCATTACAGGGTCTCCCGAATCTGATCATCAGGCTGTCCCCTTTCTTCCATGAAATCATCGGAAACACCCGGAGCATTGAACCAGTCGTCCCAGGATTGGTCTGTCGGAGTAATAATGCGTTTGTTACCGACAGCTATAATTTCAACGTTTTTCACAGTTTCGGGAAAAGAAACAGCTTTGGGCAGGCGGACTGCCTGGCTTCTGTTGCTTGTAAATATTTTGGTTTGAGCGCAGTTCATGGGGGTACCTTTGTACAAAAATTGATCATAACAAAGTTCATCAATACAACAGGTATATTATTCCGTTCGGGGAGGGATATGTCAAGGGGATATACAATATATGCATATAACTTTACTGCTGCTTCTTGGCCCATTCCAGCACTTGGTCGAATTTGCTTTGGCCGGGGGGCAGCGGCAGTGTCAAGCTCATCCGGTTTGACTTACTTTTTTCCTGTTGCCAGCAACTCGAAACCTTCTGCTTTGCCTGCCCCGTCATCCTGCACAATGTATCTTGCCAACACATTGGTGTCGATGCCTGTCACAATTTGCCTCCTTGTTCCTGCACGGCATTGTTCATGTCTTCTATTGAGACGTATTTTTTCGGCTTTGGAATCATTCCTTTTAATTCTGTAACGTCAGAGGTGACCGGCAGGATGGAAACCGCTCCGGTCTTATCCACCATAAATTCAACTTTACTTCCTCTGTCGAGACGTAAAAGTTTTCTGGTTTGTTTCGGTATAGTTACCTGTCCTTTTGCTGTGACGGTTGCTGTTGCCATGTTTTTTCCTCCTGTTGTCATGAAGCGGAAAGGGTAGTTGCTGGTGAAAATATAGGCCCTTATTACAGGATACAGCGTGATCAATCAGGACGCAAGGAAGGTGTAAAGGCGTTTCCCGCAATGCTTCTATTTCCCCTGCTGCTTCTCAGCCCATTCCAGCACCTGGTCGAATTTGCTTTGGCCGGGGGGCGGGGGATTGAGTAGGGGGCGGAATTTGGGATCATAGACGAAGTTATAGCCGTCTTGGGCATATAAAGAAGGTTTAGAGTAATCATAGTTTGGTACAAAGTTTAACCCGTCTCGTTTTGCCTGCCAGAGAAATTTTACACCCTGTATAAAATTTTTGTACAAAGGAGTAGGTTTAGTACCTTGTTGGAAAAGCAAATAAGCTCTGATGTCCAATATTTTTATATTAATTTTACTACTAAAAGGGGCCCAGAAAGCCGATGCTACTTTTTTACCATCGGCACTAAATGACACGCTATGGACAGTATGAGGATATTGATCCAAGCACATTAGTTCGTTGCCAGTTTCAGTATCCCAAAGGCTCACTGAATTATCTCTGGAAGCAGAAGCAAGCAGTTTGCCATCAGGGCTAAAGGAAACGCTCAGGACAGCATTTGCATGTCCTTTTAATATATTAAATTCCTTGCCACTTTCAATATTCCAAAGCCGAACCGTCTTATCTTCGGAACCAGATAGAAGCAGTTTGCCATCAGGACTAAAGACTATATTATTGACAGAATCTGTATGACCTTTAAACAGCTTTAGCTGCTGCCCGTTTTCAACATTCCAGAGACGAATTGTCTTATCTTTGGAAGCAGATGCGAGCTGCGTGCCATCAGGACTGAAGGTAACACTATTGACAGAATATGTATGCCCTTTAAATACTCTCAGCTCCTGCCCGTTTTCAAGGTTCCAAAGCCGAATAGTATTATCTGCGGAAGAAAACGCCAGCAAAGTTCCTTCAGGGTTAAATGACACGCTGCTGGAGTCATCTTCCAGCCGTATCAGCTCCTGTTTGCTTTCAACATTCCAGATCCGAACTGTATCATCCATGGAAGCCGATGCCAGCCATCTTCCATTTGGGCTGAGGGATACACTGGTGACAGCAGAAGTATGGCCTCTGAACACGATCGACTTTTGAGTTTTTCCAATATCCCAAAAGCGAACTGTACCATCAATGTAGCCTGATGCCACTCGTCTGCCGTCGGAACTGAAATATACTGCATTGACATCGAAATTCTGCCGCCCTTTGCCACCTCCTAATATTATTATTTTTTTGTCTGCATCAACCATATTCCAAAGGCGAACAGTATTGTCCCAGGAAGCCGATGCCAGCTGTTTGCCATCTGGACTGAATGCCACACTCTCGACCCAGCCAGTATGCCCTTTGAGTATCTTCAGCTGTCGACCATTCTTAATATCCCAGATTTGAATCGTCTTATCTGCGGAAGCGGATGCCAGTCGCCTACCATCGGGACTAAATGATACGCTAGTGATTAACTCAGGTGCCCTGATCACGATAAGGTTTTTTCCTGTCTCAACATCCCAGAGCCTAATCGTTTTATCTCCAGAGGCAGATGCTAGTAATTTGCCGTTAGGACTGAACGATATGCTGTTCACATCATAGGTATGACCTCTAAGTACAGTTTGTTTCCCGCTCTCAACATCCCAGATCCGAACTGTATTATCCTTACCACCTGAGGCCAATAGTTTGCCGTCAGGACTAAATGAGACACTGGTTACGCCATTCAATATGCTGGAGACAGTTTCGGTATGCCCTTTGAATGTAGCCAATTCGTTACCGCTTTCAATATCCCAGATTCGAGCTGTATTATCTGAAGAAGCAGAGGCCAGTCGAGTTCCATCAGGACTAAATGAGACACTGCTAACAGAAGCAGTATGACCTTTGAGCGCAGTTAGTTCTTTACCACTCTTGATATTCCAAATTCTAACTGTGTTATCGTTGGAAGCTGAGGCCAGTAGTCTGCCATCAGGACTGAACGATACACATTCTGCATAGCCCTTGAGTACAGTCAGCTCTTGGCCGCTCTCAACATCCCAGATCCGAACTGTATTATCCCTGGATGCAGAAGCTAATTGCTTGCCATTAGGGCTAAAAGATACACTCACAACATCTTGAGTGTGACCTTGGAATTCGGTCAACTCCTCACCATTTTTAGTATTCCAGATTCGAACTGTATTATCTCTGGAAGAAGATATCAAATGTATATCATCAGGATGGAATAATGCACTATTGATGCCGCCAGTATGTCCCTTGAGTAATGTCAGCTCCTCACCGCCCTCAACATCCCATATCCTAATTGTTTTATCCGATGAGGCAGACGCCAGTCGTCTTCCATCAGAACTGAATGATACGCTGGTGACACCGTCGGTATGACCTTTAAAAATAGCAAGTTTTTGACCACTTTCAACGTCCCATATCCGAATTGTTTTATCTCTGGAGGCGGATGCCAATCGTCTCCCATCAGAACTGAATGATACGCTGGTGACACCGTCGGTATGGCCTTTAAAAATAGCAAGTTTCTGACCACTTTCAACGTTCCATATCCAAACAGTTTTATCACTGGAGGCGGATGCCAGTCGTCTTCCATCAGAATTGAACGATATGCTGGTGACATTATTGGTATGGCCCCTAATTACTTTTAATTCCTTACAGCTCTCTATCTCCCATATCCGAATCGTCTTGTCCCATGAGGCTGATGCCAATCGTCTGCCATCAGAGCTGATGGATACGCTATTCACTCTACCTTTATGGCCCATTATCTGTTTTATCTCCTGACCACTTTCAATATCCCAAAGCCTCACCGTATTATCATAGGAAGAAGATGCTAGCTGTTTACCATCTGAGCTGAAAGAGACACTGGTGATACTTTCTGTGTGACCTTTCAACACGATCAACCTCTGCCCGCTCTCTATATCCCAAATCTGAATCGTTCTACTTGAAGCAGAAGCCAGCAGGCTTCCATCAGGGCTTAAAGATATACTGTTGACATCACCATAGTGAATATCAGCAACTGGAGAACGCCATTCTTCTGCCAAGGACCTATTGAATACTTCGGGAGAAAAAAGTCTCGCTGTGGACCTTGGGTTCAAGGCGGATTTATCTTCTTCAATTACCTGATCCAGGGCTGCTGATGTAAAAAGAACTGCTTCCTTATATGCGCGGTTATCATTTTTTTCTTCTACTGTCTTTAGATCCCGTAATGCCTTTTCTTCAAAGATTTTTGCAAGATTAAAATTGGCTGCACGAGTTTGTTGTTTCGCCTCAACGGCATTTTGTTCGGCAATTTTGCTCTGCTCAACAGCATGCTGGCGTTCCTGCTCGGCAACGGTTTTCTGCCGCTCTGCATCCTTCCACAGCACAAAAAACGTCACCATCACCATAGCGGCAAGCAGCATCCCTGCGACTACAGCAATACCTTTCTTTCTTCGTTGTTTTCTTTGCGCCTCTTCGCTGGCCTTGATAAACCCCAGCTCTTCATCCACCAAATGAACTGCATGAGTTTCCCGCCACCGCAAAGCCTCATCCAAAGGCAACCCCCGCAACAAAGCCCCCTCATCCTTCCCGCTCTCCTTCCACTGCCGGAGCAGCACCCGCAACTTTTCCTGCCAGACCAAAAACTCTCGTTCCTCATCCACCCATTGCCGCAGGGTCTGCCAACGACGAATCAAGGCCTCATGTACCACCTCAACAGTCTCTTCCTCGCGCTCCTCATCCCGCCCGGTCACGATGAGTCGTTTATCGGCCAAGCGGGTAATCAAAGTCCGATCTTCCGCCCGAATCTGCTCTAAACTAGCCACCTGCCGGGTATCCTCAGTGCCCTGTCCCGGACGGACCAGCTTGAGAAAGATATGGCGGAGCTGCTCCCGTTCCTGTTCATCAAACTCCGCATAAACCGCATCAGCATGATTCGCCAAGGCCTGCTGCACCCCGCCGATGTCTTTATAGGCATCATGGGTGATCCGGCGGAACTCCTGCCGCTCCCAGAGCTGGGTCAGGCAGAACTCCAGCAAGGGCAGGCTGCCCGGTTCTTGGCCCACATCCCGGATAATCAGATCAATCAGGCCAGCTTCAAAGCGGATACCGAGTGACTTGGCAGGTCGTTCAATCACTTCCCGTAAATTCTGCTCATCAAGCTGAGGTAGAATGATCGGTGCATAGCTGTCCAGAGCCTGGGCAAGGGCAGGGTGGCTGACAGCAGCGGCAAAGAAATCGGCCCGCATGGTAAAGAGGACTGTGAAATCGTCCTCGTCCATGCGCAGGCATTCCAGCAGGATGGCGATGTACTGCCGGGTTAAATTCTGATCTGTATTCAGGGTGAAGAGTTCTTCAAACTGATCCACGATCAGGAGGAAACGCTGGCTCTCGTGTTGTTCCCTTCGTTCCGTGATTTGGCGAATAATTCCAAGCAAGCCGACGGAACCGGCTTGCAGCTTTTCTTTCAGCTCGTCGGTCTTCTCCAAGCGAAGAATGGGATCATCGTAGAGCAAAGGAATCAGACAGGCGGCCAGCTCGTAAAAAGGCTCTTTCTTGGGACGGCAATGAGCGATGAGCCAATTTCCGGTCTGGCGCAGGGCCGGAACCAAGCCAGCAAAGACCACCGAGGATTTGCCACTGCCGCTGGCACCGATCACCGTCGCAAAGGGCTGTTCTCTTACAACCTGCCGGAGTCGCTCAATGGTATGCTCCCTGCCGAAATAGAGAGCCGCATCCTTTTCCCGAAAGGCCTCCAGGCCGCGATAAGGATTGGCCGGACGGCTGTGCTGATCCAGCTCAGGAAAGGCCTTGATCAGGGTGGCAACTGGCAACATGTAGCCGGTAATAACCGGCCCGTTTTCCAGATCCGGCTTTCTCCGCAGCCTGCTGCTGATCATGCCGCAGACCGCATTCTCCTTCACCGCCCAGACCGATGTGCCGCTAAAGCCCTGCTCAATCGGTCGGGTCTTATCCAGCGGGTGGATTTCCCAATAACCAGCCCCGGTTCGCCCTTTGAGCAGCCCGTCAATATGCGTGCCCTGATCAACACCACCAGGAAAACCACACATCCTGAGCTGGTGCTCGGTAAAGGAGGGAGAGCTGTCCAAGGCAACAAGCGGTGCGGGCTGGGCCTCGACAGGCAGAGGTGTTTCCGGGCACAGCTCCAACACGGCAATATCTTCCAGCCTATCAGGAGGAGGTCCTTCGGACACCGGAAACCAATGGAGAATCGTTGCCCTGAGCAGGGGCTGATCATCCAGGAGAGGAAAATCAAGAAAGATCTCGGCATCAGGCGGGTCTATGGTGTACTCATCCCGCCCCAGCACTGCATTGACCACATGGGCGCAGGTGAGGATATGCTTTGGCGTGACCAGAAAGCCTGCACCCTCGGGGCGGCGTGGCTCCTGGTCATCAATCAGGATGCGGACAAGGGAGGATTCCAGAGATGGGGAGGACATGGGATTAATCCTTGCTTCAGAGTTGTAGATTCAGTACTCTGCAAGAGTCCATGAAACAACACCTCATTTGCAGGAGAACTCAACTATGGAAACAACAAACATTTCTTTGAGATATAAAACTGTGATTCAACAATGGATCAGAAAGACTCTTCAGTTGATTCCCAGAAAGAATGTTCAGCTTGTTCTTCACGAGAACGGAGGAGAACTCATTCTCCCAAAAAGCGTCAGAGAAATGCGCGGTTTTTTGAACGGTATTAACACCGATTTTCAGCGGGATGGAGACAGGGTATAAATATCCGTGATTCCTTCCTTGCTATCTATCCTCTTTTCCATGCCAAATTCTGAGGATATACAAAGTCGTGCCACGTATCTCATACCGCACCACATAACGACCGAAAATCAGCTCCCGAATTTCTCCGGGAAACCCCTCAACTGGTCTTCCGATCTTCGGGGTATCCGTAAGATTGCTGATAGCTCCCCGCAGCCTTTTCGCCACCTGTTGTGCCGCTGTCGGATTATACTTCGCAATAAATGCACGCAATCGTGCCAAGTCATTCAATGCAGCTTTGGAGAATTGCAGTTTCATTGGGGCGGTTCCGGCTCGTCTTCATCTCCCCAGCTTGCCAGCCAGCTCATAACCTCTTCACCCGCAACGACTCTGCCGCACTCAATATCTTCAAGGGCTTCCAAGGTCTCCTTATGTCGGCGGAGCTTTTTTTTCTCCTGTTCGACATACTGCGTCATGAGCATGCGGATCACATGGCTTAAGTTCATCTCGTGAGACGCAGCAACCGCCTCAAAATTCTTTTTTAATTCTTCTGGTACCCTTGCCCTTACCACAGCTGTTTTCATTATTTTACCTCCGTTGTTCTACATTGTAGAACATCAACAAGGGAAAGACAAGCCTTGTTGTTATGGTCATTTTTTGTCATTCGTCCACTTCAACGAAACCTTAAAGGTGGCCTCACTGTCTGCGGAAGCAAAGACCACCCCGGTCTTGGCATTGAATTTCAACCCGAACTCCAGCCCGATTTCATCCGGGGTATTCATCTCCTGAAAGGCCTTCAATACCACCTCAGCAGCCGGTTTAATCCGGGCCACTGCATCAACAAAACGAGATTCCGCCTGAAGTGGTTCACTCTCTCCGCCCCGGCTGACCCGCTGCATTTCAGCCTCAGAGACCTCGGCCTCCACATAGACCGGTTGGCCGTTCAATTCAAATTCAATGAGTTTTTTCATGGATATTTGTTCCCGCATCTACACGAACATGTATTTTGTATTTCACAATCTTTTTCTGATGTCGGCAATTACTTCGTTTGCACTGCGTCCCTTGATGCCGTCAGTTTTATAGGCATCCAGGCGTCGGTCGAGTTCATTTTTTTGATCTCCCGTAAGGGATAATGCGGCCTGATCAGACGCTATGCTGTCCCAAAGTTCTTCGACTAACCGGATTCTTTCAGATATCGGAAGCATGCGTAGTTTATCGGTCATAGTCTTTCCTCAATGAAGTATTTTTAGTATGTTGTAGCAGGATCATCCGCTCCTTCCTTTTAGCTGTAAAAGACCACCACGGGAGCGGCTCCCCGCCTTCCATAAAATGAATCACTGCCATAAACACATCAAGCACACAGGGATCATGTCTTGTCCCGGTTTGCGCACAGAGAAGATCATATAGCGCAACGGCATCCTGCCCGATGAGCTGCTGCGGCTGATTCATGCCAATGGCCTGGAGATCGGCTGCCATCTTCTTGCCAATGTTTGGTAGCTCTTCAAGGCGGGTAACGGTTGCTCTGTCAGGATTTTTCATGTCCCTGTATCTGCTGCCAACAGCAAGGCCAGATTCTCCGTAGCAAAGGTAATACTGGGATCCTGTCCCAAGGCGATTTGATAATTGGTGATGGCCTCTTGGTTGCGCCCAAGCCGCTGTTGATTCAGGGCCAGGTTAGCGTAGTCAATGGAAGAGACCGGGTTCAACTGCACTGCCCGTTGAAAATGATGAACAGCCTGTTCAAAACGATCTGCCTTATAATGACATACCCCGAGGATATTATGGATATCCGGGCGTTCTTCATCACAAGCCAGCCCCTGCTCCAGGATGGGCACAGCCTCCTCAAAGCGTCCCAGATCACGGAGACAGCTGCCGAGATAGGAATACAGATAGGGCTTATCCTCTTCATTGGGCTGCATGGTCAGGGCCTGCTGAAAATGAGCCAAGGCCGGTTCCACCATGTTTTGATCGTAACAATTGCGTCCTCTATAGAACTCCAGATAATAGGCATCAGGGAGCTGTTGCTGCATTTCTGCCAGCTTGACTTCCAGTTCATCAGGGGCCAGGAGATCTGCTGCCAATTTGGCTGCAAACAGAGGCGCATCACCCGAGGCAGCACGTTCCCGGAAATGGGCACCAGGGATTATGGTGTAGGCAGTGGGGATCTGGAGGTCTGGATGCATGGTATTGACCATCAGAACCTCCATGTCGATCTTCTTCAATGCATCAAGGCTGTTTTGCAATTCCTCAAGCATGTCATCCGCATCAACCTGGGGCAGTTGGTCAATACTGACGGTCTGTTCAGGGGTAAAGAGATAATCCACTTCATCCAGACTGAGTGGTTTGGGCAGGCCCGAGGCTACATAATTAGAACCAGATTCAAAATCACCAGCCAGCTGGGCCACCTCGGTCAGGGCACGGATCAGGGCTTTATTTGCATCCGGCGTGGTGCCCGCTGTATAGACCAGTTCACTTTTTGCCGGGAAGGTGGCAGGATCCCAGGCCAGAGCAGCTACAGTTGGGATACCGGTATCCAGAGAGAAATCATTGACCTGTAATGTGATACCGTTATGTCTGAATTTTTCGACCAAGGTCCGGGCCACCGGATCAATCACTGTGTCCAGATCAATGGTCGGGGTACGGAGTTTTTTGTGGGCAACCACCGCACAGACATGGCGTTCCACCACCTCAGAGATCCCCTGCAGGACTGCTTCTTCAATGGTGTTACCAGCACAGGGGCCGTTGAATTCATTGATGGCATAAAACCAGGAGAAAGGCACCAAGACATCCTCATCCCTGGTGATGTTTCTGGCCCAGGTCCAGCGTAGGGGCAGCCCGATTAGCAGTTGTTCCAATTCTTCCGGGCTACGCTGTTCATCATGGACAGACTGGAGCAGGGAAGAGATCGGCAGAACCGGATAGCTAGCCTCTTGCATGGTGGGGTAGTCACCGCTGATGAAATTATCTGCATTTTTGAGAAAGGAAAAAAAGCTGAAGCGTTCAGCAAGCTCCATGCAGGCACTGGCTCTGGATTGTTCAGGCGTGGACCCCTTGCCCATCTGTTTCTTGGTGCCAATGGTTGCCAGGGCATCCTTGCCGCAAACACTAAAGAAGACCGGGATATCCAGTCTGCCAGTATCAATCCGTTTCACCTCTTTCAGGATATCCAGACCTGTGGCCTTCAGACGTTGGTGAAAACGTTCCACGGTCTGTTCAGGGGTGCAGGCTTTGTCCTGATCATAGGTATATTCTTTCAGGCAACTGTGCAAGCGGATGGTATTTTTTTCCATTTGTCTTTCTCAGAAAATATGAGTAGATGGTATATATTTTTTATTCTGGCTTAATTTGGTAGCCACACATCAAAACGATAATGCTGCGATTCGGTCATACCATGATTCTCCGTGGGGGTGCAAGGTGCAGGTCCTTGTTGTTGCATCAACGGCTTCGAGAAAGAGATCCAGCCGCTCCCTGGGCTGAAGGCTTCCCAATCTGTCCGGCCATTCGATAACAGTCAGGCCAGGGCTGTTGATATAATCAGCCAGGCCTGCTCCTTCTATATCCTCTTCTCCAGCCAGGCGGTAGCAGTCCATATGAAAGAGGGAAAGACGACCAGAATACTCGTGCATCAGAGCAAAAGAAGGACTGGAGACGTACTGGTCTTCTGGTACGTCCAGGCCTTGGGCGATGGATTGGGTCAGGGTGGTTTTCCCTACCCCCAGATCTCCATGAAGGAGGATGACATCGCCTTTTTGGGCGAGTTGGCCCAACTGTTGGCCCAAAGCGGCTGTTGCTGTGCTGTCTTGTAGGGTATGCGTAATGTTATGTTGCAAAAAGGGTTCAGTGTGCATTAGTCTTTTTCAAACCACCAGGTATAAAGCAAATCATAGGGATTGTAGTACAGTGGAAGCTGTTTGGGTTGTTTGAACCTGGAAGAAAAGGTCAGGCGGTGATAGGCCAGATACCAATTCGGCACCACATAATAGCCATACCAGAGCACCCGATCCAGGGCCTTGCAGGCTGCTGTCAGCTCTTCCCGGGTTTCAGCATAGATCAAAGCATCGACCAGACTATCGACAACTGGTGATTGAATGCCTGCCAGGTTGGCAGAACCGTTCCGGGAGGCCGCAGCAGAAGTCCATTTATCGCGCTGTTCATTGCCTGGTGATTGTGACTGACTAAAGACATACACCGTCATATCAAAGTCAAAGTTTTTGAGACGATCCGTATACAGGGCCGGGTCAATGGTGCGATAGCTTGCCTTGACACCCAGCTTCCGCAAGTTTTTTACATAGGGGGCCATGACCCGCTCAAACGAAGCACTGGAAAGAAGGATCTCAAACTCGAAATGTTGTTTACCATCTGCAGAGGTTAGAACACCGTCTTTCACCTTCCATCCCTGTTCTGTCAGGAGTTTTTGAGCCTGACGAAGATTGCTGCGCAGACTGTTGGGAGGCGTGGTTGTTGGCGGGGTCAGCGGTGTGGTAAAGACCTCGGGCGGAAGAGCTTCTGGATATTTTTCTTTGAGAGGGTTAAGGAGTTTCAGTTCCGCTTCACTGGGCAACCCGGTTGCTGCCAGTTCAGAGTTACTGAAATAGGAGTTTGATCTGGTATATTGATTAAAAAAGAGGGCATTATTGGTCCATTCAAAGTCAAAGGCCAATCCCAGGGCCTGACGTACCTGACGGTTTTTAAAAAGTTCTTTTCGTGTATTAAAGACAAAGCCCTGCATGCCTTGGTTGTTTTTATGGGCAAAAGTTTTTTTGACCAGTTTTCCTTGGTCGTACGGGCGTCCCACCAGATCGCGTTCCCATTGCTTGGCAATGTTAACCGGCATAAAATCAAACTCCCCTGCTTTAAGGGCTTCTAAGCTGACGATTTGATCCTTAAAGTATTTTACGCTAATACTATTATAGTTGAACATACCTCTACGGGTGGGATGGTCTGTGGCCCAGTACTGGGGATTGCGTTCATAGGTAATAGATTTCCCTGGATTAACCCCTTTAACAATATAGGGGCCACTGCCAATGGGCGGCAGCATGGGGCCTGCTTTATTCTCAGTACCAAAGCCATGCTCTGTATAGAATTTTTTACTCAACACCGGTATTTGTGCGGCTATCATATGGAGTTCTCTGTTGGGCCGACTAAAAAGAAAACGGATTTTGCCTTGTTTTTTATCTTCTATTTTTGCTTCACTGATATCCTGATAATACATCTGGTAAAAGGGGTGGGCAAGGTCGGATTTCAGCGTATCAAGAGAAAACTTGACATCTTCTACCGTTATTGGGGTGCCGTCGGAAAAACGGGCCTTTTCATTCAGGGTAAAGAGGACGGATTTCTTATCTGCTGCCAGCTCAATATCCTTGGCAATCAGGCCATAGGCAGCAAAAGGTTCATCCAGGCTGGCTACAGCCAGGGGCTCAAAGATCAAGCTCTTTTCGTACCCATACAAACCAAAGGCTTCTGTGCCTTTCAGGGTAAAGGGATTCATCTTGTCAAAGCTGCCCAAGGCGTGTAAGGTCAGCAGTCCTCCTTTTTTTGCTTCTGAATCGACATAATCAAAATGGTCAAATCCGGCAGAGTATTTCAACGAGCCATCAAGGGACACTCCGTGGGCTGCATAGGTGCTCCTCGGGATGAGCAAGGCAACAAAGGCGGAACAGAGGGCCAAGGTGAGGAAAATTTTTTTTAATAAGTGCATAATCCGTTTACTGAAGAAAAATATTAAGGTTTAATTGGAGACCAATGAACGATCATAATCGAAATTGGTTAAGAGAACAAGTTTTGTCCGGCTCTTCTTCTTATGAAGCAGGTAGAAAGTCTCCTGCAAGAACATCGTGATACTTTCCCGAACAACACAGGAGGCACAGTATATTCGGTTGACCTGGCTGGTTCTTGGACTGGGGCTGATTGTTCGCTTATGTATGAGTGGGCAGTTTCTCCTGGCCCCGGATGAGGCCTATTATTGGCAATGGAGTCGTTATCTTGCCCTTGGGTATCATGATCATCCCCCCATGATAGCCTGGGCAATTTGGTTGGCAACCCAGCTTCTTGGTCATACAGAATTTGCTGTCCGGTTGCCAACGGTGCTTGCCCTTGCCTTTGCCTCTGTCTATCTCTGTTTGCTTGCACGGTATTGGTTTTCCTGGCAAACAGCCTTGCAAGTTGCACTACTGAGCCAGGGCGTCTTATTAATGACAGGGTCTGCTCTGATCGCCACACCGGATGGTATGTTGCTCCTGTGCTGGGCCGCAGCCTGTTATCATGCAGCCCGTGCTGTTGAGCGTGATACCCTGTTGCAATGGTTATTGACCGGTATCTGGTTCGGCTTGGGTATGCTTACCAAGTATACCATGTTGCTTTTCCTGCCTTCGCTCTTTTTTGCGATAGTGTTTACCACAGCTTATCGGCAGCGGCTGTTGAGCATCCGGCCTTGGTTAGGATTGGTAGTCGGCTGTATGCTCTTTACCCCGGTGATTCTCTGGAACATGGAGAACAATTGGGTGACCTTTCGCCATGTGCTTTTTCAGGGTGGTGGACAGGGAGGTGGAGATCAAGGCCCTTTCTTCACACTGTCCTTTCTCCCTGAGTTTTTTGGGGCTCAGGCAGCCTTGGTTTCTCCGCTGATTTTTTTATGTATCCTTGCTGGTTGGGTAAAAGGATGGGCAGGGAATCAGCTGCCCAGGGCACAGGCGTCCTTTCTTATCTGGATGTCTTTGACCACATTTTTGGTATTTACCCTGCTGGCTCTGCATGTCCGTATCTATGGTAACTGGCCAGCTCCAGCCTATCTGACAGCCTTTGTTTTGATTGCTGCGCTGTATAATAGTCCAGGGCAGGCGAGGAAAACAGGGCAGAAAGTTTCACGTTATTATTTATGGTGGTTTGGGCTGGGCCTGAGCTTTGTGGCTTCAATGCTTATTATGGCTCAGTTGCTGTATCCGGTCCTGCCGCTCAGGGCAGAGTTAGATCGGGCTGCCCAGGAGACCAGGGGCTGGGATACCTTGGGAGAGCTTGTTGATAAGGAAGTGCAAGGCATGCCACAACCTGATGAAACCTTTGTCTTCGGGCTTCGTTATCAGTTTGCCAGTGAGCTAGCCTTTTATATGCAGGAGCAACCGCATACGGTCTCTATTAATCGTTGGTCCAGGCCCAATGTCTATGATTTTTGGTTTCAGGATGAGATGTTGCTTGGACAGGATGCTGTTGGGATTTTTGAGCATGAACCCGTGATCACGGTTTTGCCTGAGGTTTTTGAACGGGTGGATCCGGTGGAGCCGGTCACGATTAAACGCACAGGTCCTTGGTTTGGTGAGGAGAAGCTGCATACCTTATATCTGGCCCGTTGCTATGGCTTTAAAGGCGGGTTGGCCTGGATTCCCAAAAATCCTGCTGATGTCCGGGCAGTGCAATAATAAGGAAAGTTTTGTAAAATCATTTTGTTATATTGTAAAATATTAAGAGGAAAAGGATGACATTTTTGCAGGCAATTATTCTTGGTATTGTGCAGGGACTCACTGAGTTTATCCCGGTCTCCAGTTCTGGTCACCTGGTGTTAGTGCCTCATTTTTTGGGCTGGCAGTTTGCCAAGGAGCAGGCCTTTATTTTTGATGTCCTTGTTCAATGGGGAACCCTGTTTTCTGTTTTTATTTATTTCTGGAAAGATCTCACAATAATTGGTACGGCCTTTGTACAGGGTATTATGCAGAGAACGCCCTTTGTTGACCCGGATTCGCGGATGGGCTGGTATCTTATCATCGCAACTCTGCCAACAGTGATCTTTGGTTTATTGGGCAAGGATCTGATTGAGTACGCCTTTGCCAGTGCCAGGATGACAGGGTACTTTCTTTTTCTGACAGCAATCGTACTGGTTATTGCTGAAACCACAGGGCGGCGAAACCGTTCTATGGAAGAGATGAGTTGGTTGGATAGCCTCCTGATTGGTTTTTCTCAGGTACTTGCCTTGCTGCCTGGTGTTTCTCGTTCCGGGGCAACCATTGCAGGTGGAATGACCCGTAACCTGGATCGATCCGCAGCAGCCCGCTTTTCCTTTTTAATGTCTGTACCTATCATGGTGGGGGCTGGAGCGTTGGCCCTGAAAGACTTGGCAGAATTGCCCGCTGTCCATGACTTCCTCCTCCCCTTGCTTGCAGGTTTTTTGGCAGCCCTGATTTCCGGTTATATCGCTATCCGCTGGTTAATTGCCTATCTCAGTAAACATTCCCTGTATGTCTTTGCAGGGTATTGTACTGTACTCGGCCTGATCGTTATTCTGACATCCTGAGCGGAGAAAGCAAGAGAGAATTATGCTGTCCCCTGATGAGCTTCAACAGCGTTCCTACATGCTTCAGAAGATCCGTGTTTTTTTTTATCAGCAGGGATATATTGAGGTAGACACCCCGGTTCGTCTTCCGCTGCTGATTCCTGAAGCGGAAATTATTCCCCTTTCCTCTGAGAAATGGTTTTTGCAGACCTCACCTGAGCTTTGCATGAAACAGCTCTTGGCTCAGGGAAACGAGCAGATTTTTCAGATTTGTCCCTGTTTTCGCAAGGGAGAACTGGGACGGCTTCATCAGGAAGAGTTTACCATGCTGGAATGGTATCATGTGGGATGGAGCTATTTGGAGCTGATGAAAGAGTGCGAGCAGCTGATTTGTCAGGTTGCAGACCAGGAGGTTGTCCAGCGCGCTGGCAAGGAAATTCCTTTACAGATTCCTTGGCAGCGGCTTTCTGTGAATGAAGCCTTTCAGTGCTATGCCGGGGTGTCGGCTCAGGAGGCTGTTCGTACAGGAGCCTTTGACCTTCTGCTGGTGGAAAAGGTGGAGCCGGAACTTGGTTGGGAACACCCGGTTTTTTTGTATGATTACCCTGTTGAACTTGCTTCACTGGCCCGACCAAAGGCGAAATGTCCTGAGTTGGCAGAGCGTTTTGAACTCTACATTGGTGGTGTTGAATTAGCGAACGGTTTTTCTGAGTTAACCGACCCAGCTGTACAACGATACCGTTTTGCAGAAGAGATGAAAAAGGCTGAGAGATACGGCAGAACCTGCACAATGCCTGAGAAATTTTTGTCTGTCCTTAAACAGTTACCAGCTTGTGCCGGAATAGCTCTGGGGCTGGATCGCCTGCTTATGATGATTTCTGGCCAGGACTGTCTTGCCAAGGTGCTTCCCTTTGCACGGGAAGATTTGTAAAATGATAACATTTGAGAAAGTTGTTTGTTTTTACCGTATTTCATGGTTAATTATTTTTTGTTTATAGAGGAAATCCCTCCAAAAGGGACTGGGTACTTCTTGGTAAGAAGAGAGAAAGGAGAATATTGTGATGAATTCTAAAGTATTATTTCAGCGTCCCGCCCTGGTGGCGATTATTCTTGTGCTAGGCCTCAGTTTTCCCGGGTTGGCTTTTGCTCAAGCGAATTATGGACAGCAGTCTGTTCACCATGTTTTTTCTGTTGATGGTCGTTTTGGCTTGGGAGGGATAGTGAATTCGGTGAATTATGGGACGGGTCCCACGGCTGAGTACTGGTTTACCGAGCACGTTGGTGTTATGTGTACCTTGGGGGTGACCGGTGATTTTAAAACCACAGCGCTCCGCGGTCAGTACCTCTTTAATTCACTTGTGGTGATGAGTTCTTTTGCCATGCGTCCTTATTTGGGAGCCGGTTATGCGCATGTTGAAGCGGATCGTACCTCTGGGGGCATTCAATTTGAGGCAGAAGAGGACGGTTTTGAAGGATATGCAGGTATTATGCATAATGCCAGATGGCTGCATAAAAATCTTTTCTTTCGGGGAGAGATTGGAATATCAGCCTATGATATGGCCTTGCCTGACGATGATCTGGAGAATGTAACAGCGAACTTTGGTGTGTTGTTGCTTTTCTAGGGAGCAATTTTTCCTGTCCGGCAGAGACCGCGACCCGCCCCTTGCTCTGCCGGTTTCTTTTTACAGGCTTTTCCCTGTCTTTTTCATCGCAGCTGCATAGTCGTCCTGATAATATGGCTGATCATTACATTCTTTTTTAAATTGAGCTGTTTTTTTTCGGTACGGTTCGCTTTTTTCGTTATACGCAGTTTCCAGTTTTTTGAGTGCATCCAGCTTTTTGTTATAAAGACTCACCTGCTCATTATACTCAATAAGTGGAACCTCAGCTTCCGCTGGCATTTCTGCTGCAATTTTTTTAACCCCATTGTTGAGCGCGTCAAATTCTTTTTTGGAGGCACTAATTTTTTCATACTCTTCATCAATCTCTGCTTTGAGGTTGATACAGGCTTCAAGCATTTGCTGGGTCAAAGCCCCTTCGCCTGCTCTTGTTGCTCGGTACTTGCGCTCTGACTTCTTCGTATCCGTACTTAAGGGGTCAGCAGCGGAAAAACCAAGGTTGGGGAGAGTGACAGCCAGAGTAAAAGCAGCAGCAGGAGCCAGGAAGGATTTCAGGATAGGCATGGGAATGCTCCATTTTTTGAGTTGTTTGAGTGTTAGAAAGTTACAGTACAAGTGGCATGACTCGTATTTGTGTATTCCCCTTGGTACAGGGGGATATATATTTTGTTTTCAGAAAAATAGTAGCTGGTTATCTGCCAGTATGACCAAATCCTCCTGTTCCTCGCTCGGTTGCTCCTAACTCCTCGACCTGTTGCAGGCGGGCCTGGCAGACTGGAGCAAAAATCAGTTGGGCAATGCGGTCTCCTCGTTGGACAGTAAAGGGGGACTGACCAAGATTGATCAATCCGATTTTTACCTCACCCCGGTAGTCAGCATCTATGGTGCCAGGTGCGTTGACAACAGTAATACCATGTTTTATAGCTAAACCAGATCGGGGCCGAACCTGCATCTCAAAACCATCTGGCAGAGCAACAGCAAATCCTGTAGGAAAAGTTTTGATTTCTCCAGGCTGCAGCTCTGTGTCCTGAGTAATTGCCGCTACTATATCCATACCTGCTGCCTGTGCAGTTGCGTAGGCAGGTAAAGAAAGATCCCGACAGTTGTCGGGATCAAGCCAGCAGAATAGTACGTCTAATGGGTTCATATTTTAGTAACAAAGTACCTATTACCTATATACCTCGACCCATTTTCTCCTCTATTGCCTTATAATCGTCTTCGTAGTAGGGCTGGTTGTTACAGTTCTGTTCAAATTTCACCTCTTTTTCCTTATAAGGTTTGATCATATCCTGGTACATTTTGGTTTTTTCCTTTAAAAGAGGAATTCTGGCGTTGTACTCTTTTACTTTGGCATCGTATTCTGCCCTTGCTGCACTGGTGTCGTTCTCGTCAAATTGCCCTTTATTGTTTTTGAGATAGGCCCCAAGCTCTTTTACTTCATTGTTTAATGTTCCCAGTTCTTCTCTGAGGTTGTCAAGTTGTTCCATATCCTTTTCCATATCGGTCTTCAGGACAACACATGCTTCAATCATTTCCTTGGTTAACGCTCCGGGGCTGTTAGGTTTCTCCCTGTATTCCCGGGCCATCCTGTCCACGTCAACTTCTGCATCTGGGGATGGAGGAGTAGCTGCGTGGATGCCACATGGTGAGATGATACCGGCAAGGGCCAGAAAGCCCAGCGTTAATGATATTTTCTGCATTTTCTTCCTCTTATATTGAATTCATCTAACTACGATTCAAATTATTCCCATCGGTATCTCTTATATACCATAGATTGTGGCGAGATTCACTGGAAAATATTCTTTTCTAGCCTGTTTTGGCGACACTCTGTGGACAAGCATTTCGTGATGAAATGTTCTTTTTTTTTCGTTTTTTCGTGTGTGTTGTAGTCTTTTTTGCTTGGTTTACTGGATAACCTTCCTTAGTGAAAGTAAGTATTGTTTTTTTGTGCCGAGCAAGGTATAGTTTTTTTTACCATTGAAATGGGCATTGTATTGTAAATTGAACTTCTTCGTTGAGGCAGTGTTTGTGTTATGGAAGATGAAAATATAAATTGCTGGGAATTCAAAGAATGTGGGAGAGAGCTTGGTGGCAAGAATGCAGCTGTGAACGGTGTTTGCCCAGCTGCAATTGAGTCCAGAGCAAATGGTATCCATCAGGGGAGAAATGGTGGGCGTTGTTGTTGGGTTGTTGTTGATTCTTATTGTAAGATTAAGACGACAGGAGGAATTGCCAGGAAATTTCTTGAGTGCAGAAACTGTGATTTTTATGCTATAGTAAAAAAATCTTCTGAATTACTTGTTGTTGTCTAGTATAGTTTTTTAAATTAAAATAAACAGCGGTTTTTTTTCAGAGTGTGATAATATTTCTTCTGTCGTCTTCCTGCACGATACAAGAGGTTTTTGTTTATCCCGGTGTGTATGCATCGGGATTTTTTTTTGTCTGGTACTCTGGGGTTCATGTTCTCCTGCCTGTCATCATCTGGAAGAGCAAAGGAAAAATACCTTTTTCGCCTTCTTGCCTTTTGGCGTATTTATTGTACAATAAAATATTATGAGTAAGAGTAAAAGCAATAACGATGCCGTTGCAATGTAGGGGCAGCGGCTTTATCATAGCTTACAGAGCGGTGTGCCAATGTCTATCATGAGAAAAAGAATAACCTGCTTGCTTCTGTTTTTTGCAACGATTGTACTGATTGATGGGCGATGTGAGGCTGGTTCCCGTTTTCCTATTTATCGGATAATTGCGCCCAATGTACAATTCTGGGAAAAGATTTATGGGACATATACAAGCAACCAGGGCGTGTTGCATGATAAAGACGACGTAAGTATTATTTATGGTGTGATAGACTTTATTCCGAGGAGAACACCAGGGGCAGGCAAGGTGAATGCCCAGCTGGAAAAAATGGTTCGCTTGCGCCATAAAAAAATGCTGGAAAAATTCGCTGATGGTAAAAAGCCAAGGACAAAAGAAGAAGAAAAAGTCTATGCCCTCTTTAAGGGGAAGCAGAAAGCTGATGTCTTCCGTGAGGCCATTAAAAATCTTCGTGTACAAACAGGCCTGAAAGATAATTTTCGTAAAGGAGTCATTCGTTCTGGTGCCTACATGCCCCTTATTAAAAAGATTATGCGGGCACGTAATCTGCCGGTCGAATTGGCCTATCTTCCTCATGTAGAATCTTCCTTTAATCTGAATGCCCATTCAAAGGCCGCAGCTGTTGGCCTTTGGCAGTTTACCAAGTATACCGGGCGAGAGTATATGACCATTAATGAGCTTGTTGATGAGCGTTTTGATGTGTACTTATCCAGTCTGGCAGCCGCAAAATTTCTTCAGGAAAATTATCGTCAGCTTGGGTCGTGGCCTTTGGCCCTGACAGCCTATAATTATGGACGGGCCGGGATGGTACGGGCCCAAAAAAAATGGGGAACGTATCCACGGATTATTAAACATCATGAAACAGGGATCTTTAAGTTTGCTTCAAAGAATTTTTATGCAGAATTTATAGCTGCTGTTCGGGTGGCAAGACGGCTGGAAAATGAACGCTCATTGGTGAAGGATCGTCCCTGGATTAATGTCACATTTCGTTTACGTGACTATGCTTCTGCATCGGAACTGAGTGAGTATTTCGGTATAAATGCTGAAGAGTTTGAGCGATTGAATCCGGCCCTCCGTGATCCTGTTCTTGAAGGCAGGAAATATATTCCTGAAGGTACTCTGGTTCGTCTGCCAGCGACAAAACGCATTCGCAAGCAGATAAAGACGATTCCTTCCCGGCTCTTGTATGCTCAGCAAATTCGGGATAAAGAGTACAGGGTCAGAAGGGGAGATACTGCGTTGAGTGTTGCAAAGAAATACAAGGTGCCGTTAAAAGAGCTTATTCATGCAAATGATCTCGGAAGAAAAGCAACCATACGTTTGGGCCAGAAACTCAAAATACCTGCTCCAGCTGTTGTGAAGAAAAAGGCAAAGAGCAGCAAAGAAGTGGTTACCTTGGAGGCCACTCCAAAAGAGGAAAAAAATACTCTTCCGACCCTTGCTGATACGAGTAACCGTATCCTTACTCTGGATAAATTATCCAAGAGAACGCCATGATTCTTCAGATTTCCTGGAAATGACGATCTGTTGTTTCCAGGAAAAGCTTTTGCTGCTCTCTTCTGAATATCTGTTTTTTAAACAGGTAAAGAACTTAATATATCCTTCCTTATGTCGCATTCCTCTATCCCGTCAGGTACTCCTGTAAGCCCTGCTATGCAGCTCAGCCCGCTCAAGGCAGGTGGACGGCTCAGTCGCTGGGCCTTTGAGTATGTTCCTGAAGAAAAAAAAATTATCAGATTCTTGCGCAGTTTACTCCGTATTTTGCTGATCATGGTGTATGAGTTCAGCAATACCAATATTTCCTTGCGTGCTTCAGCCCTGACCTTCTCTGTTATGCTGTCTATGGTGCCCTTGTTGGCAATGAGCACGGCCATTTTGAAAGGGTTAGGCAATGGTGATCAGATGCGGATAGCGGCCTATCACTTTATTGATCAACTGGATCCTGATGTCAGTCAGCAGGGAGCAGATATTCTGGCAAATCAGTCTGCTCCTCAAGCTTCTCCTCAATCCTCTCAACAGGTTGACCTGGAAAAACCTGCTTCTGAAGATACGCCGGAAGCGGTTGCTCCAGAAGACCTTGCTCCGGCAGATGCTGTACAAGAAGATGCAGTTCAAAAAGATGCAGCCCAGGAAGACCCCGAACCACCTCCCTCGTTGAATCGTCATCTGCATCAGGCCATTGATACTATTTTCGACTATGTGGATAATACGAATTTTGCTGCCTTGGGGGCCTTTGGTATTGTTGGTCTGTTGATTGTGGTGATTATGGTGCTCAGCTCTGTGGAAGATGCCATGAATGCTATCTGGCATACCCGGCGTGGACGCTCTTTGTTCCGTAAAATTATGGACTATCTCGCCCTGCTTGTTCTCCTGCCCATTTCAATCAATATTACCCTGGCTGGCGATGCTATCCTGCGATCACCCAAAATAATGGAATATATTATTACGGTGATTCCTTCAATCTGGACTGTGCAGATGCTCCTGAAGCTGCTGCCCTTCCTCTTTATAACCCTGTCCCTGATGATGATGTATCTTTTTTTCCCTAATGTGAAGGTCAAAACCACAGCGGCCTTTTGCGGGGCCTTATTTGGGGCGGTTTTCTGGTTTATTGTCCAGCGTGGCTATGTGGTTCTCCAGATCGGGGTGGCAAAGTATAATGCTATTTACGGCTCCTTTGCCACGGTTCCGCTGTTTTTAGTGTGGATTCAGTTGGGATGGATGTTTATTCTCCTGGGAGCGGTGCTTGCTTACGCTATTCAGCATCGTAATAGTTATCAACTTTCAGGGGCAGAAAGCAGTACTCGTCAGGATCTCCAACGGACCTTTGATATTTTGATTGCAGTGTATAATAATTTTGCCCTTGGTCAGGGAACCTCCCTGGAGCACTTGATTGGTCAATGCCAGGTGGTGAATGAGACTGACCTGGCCCATCCTCTGGATATACTTGTGCAGGGCGATTTGCTGCATGAGATTGAGCAGGAGGGAACAGCGGCCTTTATTCCATGTCGCCCTCTTGAACAGGTTGATGCGGTGCAGATTATTCGTTTGATACTTGGCAAGGCAGGAAACGTGGAATCTGTTGGTGGCGATCTTGCTGATCAGGTCATCCAGGCAGCAGAGCATGTTATTCCGGCAGAAGATTTTCCAAAAGAATATTTGACCAAGTCTCTTACCCATTCTCCTGCTCATCCTGCTCATCCTGCACAGGCAGTGTAATATCTCCCTGCAAAAGCCACTCTCTTGTTTCCCTTTTTCCTCTGTTTATGATAGACTAGGCCAAATCTCTTCCTTGTCAGGATATTCGTGTCTTCTCTTCAGGGAAAAGAATGATGGGATATGAGTGTGGCAATATGTCGCTCGCAGCGAGGGGCATTTTACAAATGATGACGTGCTGTGTACAACCATGATCGGAGAAATTATTGCCATCGGCGATGAGCTGACCTCGGGCCGGATAACCAATACCACCAGTGCCTTTGCCGCCAGAGAGCTTTTCCTGGCCGGTCATGAGATCTATGCCATGCACACCATCGGGGATACGCCCAAGCTGATCGGCGAGGCCCTGAAGCGGGCGATCCGGCGGGTGGATTTTGTGATCGTTACCGGTGGACTGGGGCCAACCACGGATGATTTGACCAATGAAGCTGTGGCCGCGGCCCTGCAACGTCCTGCCACCCTGAATGAGGCTATCCTGGAAAAGGTTCGCTCCCAGTTACAGGACGCGGACGGGCAGCTGGATGCCCTGGAAAAACTGGCCTGGCTGCCGGAAGGTGCCGAGGTGCTGAGTTCTGAAGAAAGAATGGCCGGGCATCTGCTTGTCCATGATGATATTCCTGTTTTTTTTCTGCCCGGAGTGCCAGTGCAGGCCCAGAAACTGCTGGTGGATATCGTCCTGCCGCGCTTGGCAGGCTGGAGCGGTTGTCATAAATATCAGCAGATGCGTTTGTACAAGACCGTGGGCCTGCCCGAGCACGAGATCAATCAACGCCTTATGCCGTTGGAGCAGGAAAAAAAGGTAACGGTGGGCTATTATCCGGTGGATTTTGAAGTACATGTCAGCCTGATTGCATCCGGCAGCAGTGCAGAGGAGGTGGATGTCCTGTTCATTGATGCGGAGCAGCGAATCCGGGAAGCCCTAGGCGATCATATTTACGGCACAGATCGGGAGACCTTAGCCGAGGTGGTGGGTAATCTGCTCCGGGAGAAACGCCTCATGCTCTCTACTGCCGAGTCCTGTACCGGTGGCTTGATCAGTTCACAGCTGACCATGGTTCCAGGCAGTTCTGAGTGGTTTGCTGGCGGGGCAGTGGCCTATTCAAATCATCTCAAAGAGGTGCTCCTTAATGTGGACCGGGATCTGCTGCGCAACTACGGGGCGGTGAGCGGGCAGGTGGCCAGGGCAATGGCGGCCCGGCTTGCGGCCCGGGTGGGGACCAAGGTTGCTCTTTCTGTTACCGGCATTGCCGGACCAGGCGGCGGTACAGCAGAAAAGCCGGTGGGCACAGTCTACATCGGGCTTTTTTATAAGGAGAAGGTCAGGGATGTCCTGCATCATTTCTCCGGCAGCCGGAAAGAGATCCAGGCGTTGACGGCCCAGACAGCCTTGGACATGGTGCGGCGGGCCTTGTTGAAAGATGCAGTATGATAAAGACTGAAGGTATCTGGAGATAGGAAGAAGCATACCAAGGGATAGGTTGAGGCATACCCGAGGTATGGTCGAAGCTATCCAGAGAGGGGTTGAGGCATACCAAGGGATACCCTGAACCATACCCAAGGTATGGTTAAAGCTATTCCGTGAGCGGTTGAAGCATACCCAGGGTATGATTGAGCCACCAAGAGTATGTGTTGTTTAAAACATGCAGATAATGGTATACCTCTCACAGGGGGTGAAGCAATAATGCTGTTAATTGTAAAGGAAGGTGTACTATATGAGTGTTACTCTTGAGATACCTGATCAGATCGCCCATGCGATCCGCTTGCCGACAGGAGAACGTGAGCAGTCTCTTATGACGGAACTTGCCATCGCTCTGTATGCCAGGGGGCTTCTTTCTTTTGGCAAAGCCTGCGAGATGACCTCGCTGACCCGTGTCGAATTCGGGTTGCTTTTGGGACGTCGTGCTGTTCCTCGTCATTTTACCGATCAAGACCTGGAGGATGACCTTGCCTACGCCCGCAGTCATAGCACTTGCTTTGGAGATGGAAATCAGCAGGATATTGATGGACGAAACCGAAGGACGGTCTGTCGCAAAAATCATGGGCTTGCGCCCGACAGGAATACTGGGTATCCTTCTGCGTGCAAAGAGTGATGGAAAGGTTATATCGGTTTCCGATGAAATGATACGCCTTCGGCACGAAGCAGGCTTTTTTATTTCAGATTCGCTTTTCCAACATGTTCGAAGAGTCGCTGGAGAACGTGACTGAAACAGATTGACTGCTGTGTTGTGCGTAACTGGCAGTTTTTATTTTGAGAATTACTGGTGCAAGGAGAATATTCATGGCAACAGCACAGGATAAACAGGACGAAGGAAGGCGAAAGAGCGTTGATAACGCTATGAGCCAGATAGAGCGGCAGTTTGGTAAAGGGGCCATTATGCGCCTCGGCGAGCATGAGCGGGAGAATGTCCCGGCTATTTCCACCGGCACTCTGGGCATCGACATCGCCCTAGGCGTGGGGGGCTTACCCAGAGGTCGGATGACCGAGATCTACGGCCCGGAGTCTTCCGGGAAGACCACCCTGGCTCTGCACGTTATTGCGGAGGCCCAGAAAGCAGGGGGCAATGCGGCCTTTATTGATGCGGAGCATGCCCTGGATATTGACTATGCGGGACGATTGGGCGTGGACGTGGACAACCTGCTGGTCTCTCAGCCGGATTTTGGTGAGCAGGCTTTGGAGATCTGCGAGGTGCTGATGCGGAGCGGCGGGCTGGATGTTATTGTTATCGACTCCGTGGCCGCTCTGGTTCCGAGGGCGGAGATAGACGGTAATGTGGGTGACCAACATGTGGGCCTTCAGGCCCGGCTTATGTCTCATGCCATGCGTAAGTTCACCAGTGTGCTGCAACGGACCAACACGGTGCTGATCTTTATCAACCAGATCCGCATGAAGATCGGGGTGATGTTCGGCAATCCGGAAACCACCACGGGCGGGAATGCGCTCAAGTTCTACAGCTCCATCCGTATTGATATTCGGCGTATGACCCAGATCAAGGACGGCCAGGAAGTTATCGGGAACCGCACTAAGGTCAAGATAGTGAAGAACAAGGTAGCTCCTCCGTTCAAGCTTTCTGAGTTTGATATTATTTATGGTGAGGGAATTTCCAGGACCGGCGACCTGTTGGATCTTGGAGTTGAGCAGGAGATTATTGATAAGAGCGGATCCTGGTATTCCTATAATGACGAGCGGATCGGGCAGGGCCGGGAGAATGCCAAGACCTTTCTCAAGGAACATCCAGACATGCTGATGGAGATTGATCGCAAGGTTCGGCTGGGATTTGGGCTTCCAGTGACTGGTGAAGCACCAGCAGCAGCTGAGGAGGTTGCTCCGCCCAAAGAAAAAGAAGCAGAGGCGGCCAAGGAGAAGAAGGACAAGGAGTAGGCATGGAGATTATTCTTATCGCGGCAATGGCGGCCAATCGGGTCATTGGGAGGAAAGGGGACATCCCCTGGGATATTCCTGGAGAGCAGACCCGGTTCAAGGATATCACCATGGGCCATAGCCTGCTCATGGGGCGCAAGACCTGGGAGTCCATCGGCAGGCCCTTGCCCGGACGACGCAGTATTGTTGTCACAAGAAATCCGGCCTTTCAGGCGAGCGGTGCCGAGGTGGTGCATTCGCTAGAGGAAGGTTTTACGCAGACAGCAGGCGAAGAAAAGGTCTTTATTATTGGCGGGGCCCAGTTGTATCAGCTGGCTTTGGACCGGGCTGACACATTAATTTTGACTGAGCTGGAACAGGAAGTGGCAGGCGATGCCTTTTTTCCGCAATTCTCCTGCCCGCCTTTTGCTGTAGTGGAGACAGAAGAAGTTGAAGAGCCGGTTCGCTACAGCATCCGAACCTACCGACGAAGAAAGGGTGCGGGGTTGTAGGGGCACGGCGTGCCGTGCCCGTAAACGGTGTTGGATAGACACAGGGGTCTATCCCTACGTAAGGTTCGATTCAGCGGGTCTTCCGCACTACGCGGAATCCCAAAGAATCACTGCGAAAGGTTGGAGCATTGAGGCCGCGAAAGGCGGAACGAAGGTTGGTCACAGAGCCGTACCAGCTTCCACCGCGAAAACAGCGAAGTCGTTCCGTGCGAGGGCCAGTGGGATCGACCTTGGGACTGTTTTGGTAATAGGTTGCGCTGTAGCCATCATTAACCCATTCCCAGACATTGCCAGCCATGTCATATAAGCCCCAGGCATTGGGCTTTTTCAGGCCTACCGGGTGAGGGAAATCTTCTTTTTTGCCAAACTCTCTTTCAGAGAACCACATGCGCAGATCAGCCTGGTCCATATTGAACCAGGCATACTCAGGGGCTTGCTCCGGGGTATCGCCCCAAAAGTAGACGGTTTTGCTCCCGGCACGAGCAGCATATTCCCATTCCGCTTCTGTGGGCAGGCGATATCTTTGCCCCCCTTCTTTTCGGTTCAGCCACGCAATAAAGGCTTGGGCATCTTCCCAGGAAACACCAGCAACCGCTGCTTTATCACCATGTTGGTTGGCTTTTTTGAAGTCTTCCGTCTCAATTTGGCTTCGTTCTTCATTATTAAGGGAGGAGAGAAAATGCTTAAATTGTCCCAGAGTGACCTCATACACGCCTATCTGAAAGCCTTTGCTGATCTGTACCTCATGCTGGGGAGTTTCTTCTTCAAGCGCATCTGTGTCAATCGGAACCTGAGCCGGGCAGGTAGGCCCCTGAGGTGAGAGTCCTTGCTTTTTGAGCTGGTTATCACGTTTTTTATCAGCCTCGCTATACATGCAGCTTCCCATAAAGAAGGTACCAGCAGGGATGTTTTTAAATTCCATTCCAATGGAGTTGGTATAATCAGCTGCCTGGGCTGCCGGGATAAAAAGAAGAGCAGATATTGACAAGAACAAGGCTTTGGTAAGGGACAATTTGGTTTTCATTATTCTCTCCTGGGGTATTATCTGTTGAACAAAATGTCGTTTCAGTAATGTGGGCAGTGATACTAAAGGTCAGAGTAAGTTTACTGCTCTTTTGGTACTTGTCAATTAAATTTGCAGTTGGGGATTCAACAAGAAATTAACAAGCCATGAAAATAACAATTATTGGTGCTGGTGCTATGGGCTGCCTGTTCGGGGCCTTACTCACCGAGCATGGACAGGATGTCCGGTTAATAGATGTGCGCAAAGAACAGGTTGATACGCTGAATAAACATGGGCTGATAATCGTTCGTGAAGGGAAACAACGGGTAGTTCAAGTACGTGCCACAGTTGATCCGACCGACATCATTGGCACGGAGCTGGCTCTGATTTTTGTCAAACATGCCCAGACTGAAGCTGCCGCCCGTACCGCTGCTTGTTTATTGAAAAAGGACGGTTATGCGCTAACCTTGCAGAACGGTATGGGTAATGCTGAGATTCTTGCTGATGTCCTTGGGGAGGACAGGGTGCTCTGCGGGACAACTGCTCAAGGTGCGATGGTGCTTGGCCCTGGAAAGATTCAGCATTCAGGAGTCGGGGACACGGTTATTGGTATGTGGGGGCAGGGGAGGGGGGCAATTACAACACAACTGGCTGAAGTTTTTACAGCAGCAGGTATCAGTTCACGGGTTGTTGCTGATATTGAGCCTGTTTTATGGAAAAAGCTCTGTGTTAATGTAGGGATCAATGCTATTACTGCCCTGACAGGTTTGCGCAATGGTCAACTTCTTGATCAGGAGGCAAGCAGGATGCTGATGCGGGATCTTATTGCAGAGACAATTAAGGTGTCCAAGGCCTGTTCTGTCAGCCTCCCTGACGATATGGTGGCGCATGTTGAGCAGATCGCCAAGGCAACAGGTTCAAATCGTTCATCTATGGGGCAGGATATTGATCAACAGCGTCTTACAGAAATTGAGGCAATTAACGGCTATATTGTTCGCAAGGCCCAAGAGCAAGGAATTGCTGTTCCGGTGAACCAGACCTTAGTTCGTTTGGTGGAGATTGTGCAGAGGCATTATCCTGTTTCCTGATTTCACTTTCGTCCGGCCCTTGCAGTGCTCTCTTTTGCTTGATATACCGGCACAGGCTCATTCAAAAACGGGAAAAAATGACAACGCAGCAGGGAAATAACGCAAAGGAACAGGAAAAACAGCCCCTGTAAGGGGAGAATAGGGCATTGTAACGGGTAAAACCCATCCTGCAGCAGGTGAAAATGGTTCTGCACCGGTCAAAAATGATGGAGGAGCGGGAGGAAATGACAATGGAGCAGGAGAATGTCATACTGTAGCGGGTAAAAACGGTTCAGGAGCAGGGAAAAGCCAGTCGGCACTGCTTCTGTGCCCGTTTATGCGTTCTCACGTCCTTTTCCTTCCCGCACCCTCATCCTTAAAACCAATGTCCTGTCCCTGCCGGTATCAGAAATAATTTTTTACCAAAGAATGTAACCTGCTCTTAACCTCATGCCAACTTGTACCCACCAGAACCATCGGCTCAGGATCAGCCTCGGCATCTTCAAAATAGGTTAAACTTTTCAGGACAGTGAAGCTGTTTATCTGCGCATATTTTTTTTCAAAAAAGGCAAGAAGTTCTGCCAAAGTGAACCGCTCCAGCAAGCTGTGGACATCAAAAAAATCTTTCTTGCTTCCACGATTCGCAATCGCGTTCAGTTTCATGGCAGCAATATCCTTCACCGAAAAAATCCGTATATCATCAATGTATTGAACCGGCATCAGCAATGGATAATGATGTCTGATAAAATCGACTTTGACCTCCATCCCTTCTGTATTGATAAACATCGACAGGGAGTTGACGGTTTGAGAACAATTTGAAACAGCACTATGGAATAACGCAGAATTTCTTAGAGATTCAAATAATGCGTTGCTGTCAAACTGATCTTGCGTAAACAAATCAAGATCAATTGAAATTCGATGGCCGAGATGCAAGGAAAGTGCGGTTCCACCAGCTAAGGAGAAATGACGGCATTCTCTGTGAGCCTGAAGCTCCCTCAATAATTTTAAAGTTTCCGGCTCGACAGTGTTGAAGTACAGCATTTGAACAATGTCCTGTCAATATCATAGTAACAACTTAGAAAGCTTAAACTCTTCGCATCAAGTGAGCGAATATGGATAACCTCCTTCCTGATCCGTTGATGTCCGTATAATTCTTTCAACGTATTCCAGTCGCTCATATCCCCTCTTGTGATGACTCTCCCGATGATATATTGAGCATGAGTTTTAGGGTCAAGCGTTGCAATATCTACATCCCAGAATAATGCGGATCGAAGAAGGCACAGCTTTTCCCTCTTGCTCTTTTTACCGGAATCACCCATAAATATTCTCCTATTCCGCCTTAAGCCCCTGAACCTCCTCCACCGTCAGCCCGGTCATCTCAGCAATTTTCTCAATATCAAGTATACCTGATTGGAGCAGATTGAGGGCAACCGATCTTCTCCCTTGCTCAATCCCTTTTTCAATTCCCTTCTTCTCTCCCTCCATCATTCCTGCTGTCCAAGTGGATTCGGCCATACTGGCCTGATAATGGAGATTCTCCAGATACCGCGAATATGCCCTCCGCTCTTCTTCGGAAAGCTTCATGATGTCCAGCTCCTGTTTTGCCTTGTCCAGCCCCTTAGCACTAAAATCGTCCCTGATCTCCTCGTTCTTGAGAAAATATATCCATTCGTCCAGAGTATCTTTCGCGATATCATCAAAGCTGTTCACCTTGATGAGCCAGTATTCCGGCAGGAGTTCGTAGACCTCATCCCTGCCGAACATGGTCCGCTGCCGATCAGACAGTTGCAGCGTATCGCTGGTGTGCAGCCCTTGGAACGAAGTCGTACCGTGATACACATAGTCACTTCCCTGGCCCAGATCAAAATACAGGATGCTGACAGAGACGATTTTTTTGATCTCTGCATAGGCTGTTCCTTCCTCCATATGTTCGGTAATCGCCTTGGCTGTGCCAAAGAAAATTCGTTGGAGAAAGTCGAACTCCCTGTCGTACTGCACTTCGATAATGATTATGTCTCCCTGTCCGTCCCTGACTTTCAGATCGACGCGATTGAACTTGTCCGGTCGGTCCTCCTTATTGCTTTCGCTGTCAAGAATTTCCTGGATACGGACATCCTCTCTGAGCAGCTCGCTGAGAAATCCTTCAAGTATTTCAAAATTGGCCTTGCTCCGCAGGAGCTTTTTCATGGCCCAGTCAAAGCTGATTAACTTTCTTGCGGACATTTTTGTTCTCCGTTTTTGTACGACACAGGGGAGGCATTTTTCAGCATCTCCGGCAGGAAGAGTAGTTGGTCAACTTAACTATAAACATTCCGATGTGAGGATGCAATAGCGAGACCGGAGGACAGAGACTCGCGAATGGCTACCGGTTGTGCAATTGGCGCAAATTGATTTTAATGTCTCAGCGGTTTTTCTCCGACAGCATCAAATCAGAAAGCTCAACAGCCTTACGTACAGCTCCGGTGAGCCTGCTCAGATCTTCACTGCTGATAATATACGGCGGCATCAGATAAATGAGCTTGTTAAAGGGGCGAATCCAGACGCCGTGATCAATAAAGAATTTTTGCAACATGGCCATATCAATCGGCTGCTGCATTTCCACGACCCCAATGGCACCGAGAACCCGGACATCCGCTACAGATGCGATCTCTTTGGCTGGTTCGAGTTCGCGTTCTAACTGCTGCTCAATTTTCGCTATGTTATGCGACCAATTACTCTCTAGCAACAGGTTGATGGAGGCAAGGGCAACAGCACAGGCTAAAGGGTTACCCATAAAAGTAGGACCATGCATGAACAGGCCCGGTGTGCCTTGAGAGATTGTTTCCGCAACCTGATCTGAGCAGAGAGTGGCTGCCAAGGTCATGTATCCACCTGTAAGAGCCTTGCCCAGGCAGCATATATCCGGGCTGACTCGGGCATGTTCCGCAGCAAAGAGTTTACCTGTTCGGCCAAATCCGGTAGCAATTTCATCAAAAATAAGCAGAACATCATAGCGATCACAAAGGCTGCGTAATTCATGGAGGTATTGCGGATGGTAAAACCACATCCCGCCAGCCCCCTGAACGATTGGCTCCAGGATAACCCCGGCGATTTCCTGGTGATGTTCAGCCAGCAGGTTGTGGAGTGAAGCGATGTCGGTTGGATCCCAATCTTTGTCATGCGTACTGAACCGGCATTGCGGGCGAGGGGCAAACAGCTGCTCAGGTAATGCTCCTGAGAAAACCGTATGCATTCCGGTAATTGGATCACAGACAGACATGGCATGGAAGGTATCGCCATGATATCCACCACGTATTGTGAGGAAACGTTTTTTGTTGTGTAGTCCTCTGGCTTGCTGGTACTGAAGTGCCATTTTCAGGGCCACTTCGACAGAGACTGAACCTGAGTCAGAAAGAAAGACTTTATCTAATCCTGTTGGGCTTAACCTGACCAACAGGCGACATAATTCTACCGCAGGCTCGTGAGTAAGTCCGCCGAACATAATATGGGCAACATTGTCCATCTGTTCAGCGAGTGCAGCATTGAGCTTTGGGTGATTATAGCCATGAATAGCGGCCCACCAGGAGGACATGCCGTCAATCAGTTCTTCACCGTTTTCCAGGGTGATCCGAACGCCCTGTGCCCTTGTAACCGGATAAACCGGTAGTGGATTTTGCATGGAGGTGTAGGGATGCCAGATATGCTGACGGTCAAAGGCGAGTTGCGTATGTATATTCTTCTTCTCGTCAGTGTACATTGTTTTGAAGCTTTTGCAACTTATTGGGGAGAGGGACGGGTCTGGAGAAACAACAGTTGAATCGCACAAAAAAGACGAGGACAAAACGCTATAAGAAGCAGAGTTGCCCTCGTCTGGATTGTTTTATCAAGAGGAGAAAGAAAGCTCAAGAGAGGATATGTTATTTCTTCTCAGAGCCGCTTTTATTTTTATTGGCAGATTCGCCGGTCTTTTGGGATTGTGTACCAGCTGTATTCGGATTTGCATTCTGTTTCCGAGAGCTGGAATGAATTTCACCTTCAAGGGAAGCTCCAGATTCTACAGTGAGGTTTTGTGATTTCAGGATACCGTGTATCTCTGAGGTGGCATGCGCTGTCACGACCTCTGCAATCACATTTCCTTCAACCTTTCCGTGGCAGACCAAGGTAGTCACCGTAATATTGCCCACCACCTGCGCTGTATCACTGAGAATGAGATATTCTCCGGTAATATCCCCTTGAACTGTTCCGTCAAATCGGGCTTTGCCTTTAAAATTAATTTCCCCAGTGATAACCATTTCTTTTGCAAGAACACTCGCAATAGGGTCTTTCTCATTTTTCACTGCTTTTTTCTCCTGAGGGCTGCGTATTTCATTTTTTTTCGGCTCTTTTTTTTCTTCTTTTTTAAATAAGCCCATTGATGCAACGTCTCCTCATCGCCTGTTATTCAGGTACGGTAAATGATAATTTGGCAACTGACAGGTATTTTATGGGATTGATGGATTTTCCTTTATAACGCACCTCGTAATGCAGGTGAGGGCCTGTTGAACGGCCAGTGTTTCCCATTAAGCCAATTACCTGCCCACGCTGGACTCTCTCGCCTTGTTTAACGAGTCTTTTGCTCATATGCCCAAACAGGGTTTCATAACCATTCCCATGACGAACAATCACATAATGGCCAAACCCATTTCTTTCATAGGATGATGTTTCAATAACACCGTCTGCGGTGGCCTTAATTTTTTGTCCTATTGTTCCCTTAAGATCAATCCCCGCATGAAATGCCGGACGATTATTAAAGGGGTCCGAACGGCGACCAAAATTACTGGTTACTTTTCCCCGCATTGGGTAGCCTAATGGCATTTTTTTGATGGTTTTTAAGTATTTATCGCTTCTGTTGAGTAGATTCTCGCTGTATTGTTCATTAATGGCTATGAAGGGACCACCACGACCACTCGTATTTGCTCTATTTTTTCTGTCAACCTTGACGTCCACACCTATTCGACTCATCACCGATTCTATCATCCGGCTTCGCTCGTCAAGGCGTACAGCTGTTTTTTCGAGAAGGTCTTGTTTTTCTTGTCTCTCCAGTTCAAGCTCTGCAAGTAAACCTGAAATTTTCAATGCAGTGGAAACATCAGCAGAAGCAATTTCTTCCTCGTAGCGACAGATAATACTTTCTTTTTCTTCCTTGAGGTGTTGGAGTTGAGCTTGATACGCATCTTCTTTGGCATGCCAGCTGTTTTGTTGTTCAGCCAGCTGTTGTTTCAGGTTCTGTTCGAAATTTTCTGAGAGTTCTTTGAGGGCATCAGCCTGAAGTGAGGTCTTGAGAGCAAGAGAATTTCTTTCCTGGAAAAAGCCGATTCCCAGCCAGGTGCCAACAGCCAAGGCTGTTAAGGTGGAGAGTGTGACCGCTAAAATTATAGCCACATGATCTCGACGAACAACGAAAGATAAGCCAGCTCCCACCTCACCGGTGATGACAACGTGAAGTCTTTTAGGAATCATAGAGTATGCTAGCTTTTTCATGATATAATATATGCAAGTTTGATTGACAGATAAATTATCTTATTGAGCAAGAAGAGTTCCTACTTTGTAGTTTATACCAAGAATGCATCTCAAGGCAACTCAAAAAGGGAATGCCAAGGGTGAGAATGAGAATATTTGGTGTCCCGCAACATAAAACCTTGATTACAGCTCAAGGACCCATTTCGGGATACGATGCAAAATATACTCGGTGACTTCTTGTTTCCCTTTATCACCCTTGCCTGGTTTTACCTCTTGCACAACTTCATCAAAATCATACCAACACAGTTCCTTGTTATCTTTTGAGTACACTGTGAAAATCCGATGTTCTGGATCGTCAATATCCTCTTCCTCCTGGATTGCTCCCACAAGGTTTACAGCTTCTTCAAAAGGAAGGAAACTAATCTCGTCACTGCTCACAACTTTCTCCTGCAATATAGGCTGTTATTTTGTTAATACGGCTTTTCCTGCTTTACCAAGCGTGGTTCTCCTGGCAACAAAAAAAGGGCGGAAGAAAAGACTTTTCCCGCCCATACAAAACAGATAAGCAGATCAGGCTGGTTTAACAACAGCTCCAGAGCGAATACAACGAGTGCAAACAAGCAGACGAGCTTTTTGGCCGCCACCAGTTACTGTTCTGACTTTTTGCAGATTTGGTAACCAACGTCGTTTTGTTTTATTATGAGCATGACTCACATTATTGCCGGTTACCGGCCCTTTTCCACAGATTTCACATTTACGCGCCATGATATATATGCTCCTTGCAACGGGTTATTTATTAGAGTGGATATTATACATACAGGAGACAAAAAAGCAATATTTTTTCATATATTAATTTAGCTCAGTTATCTGATAGGCTCTACTTCCTTTTTGTATAACGACCTTGTTTGATTGTACAGTAACCATACTCGAGTAACTGTACTTGGCTCAAGGTTGAAGAAGCCGAGGAAAAGGAAAGCATTTTGTCAGGCCATGTTTATGTAGTTTGACAGCCAGGAGGATAGCATTGTTGTGTATCGTTGTGTGTCAGCAGTTGATTAAAAGCGTTCCCCCCGGTCTGTGGCCGGGGCCAAACCTCAAAGTAACAGTAAAGTACACGTCATGTTACTTAAAAGAAATCTTAGAAGAAATATTTCACGCCCACATTGACTTCATAGCGATCCAGAGAGCCTTCATCTTCTATTTGTACTTGACCATGTACGGGATGCATTGCGTTTCCTGTCATATCTGCATCCCCCATTGTATATCGTCCAGCTAAGAATAATGCGTAACAATCATTGACAGGATACTCAACTCCAGCTGTCAGGTAGTAAAACATGCTATGGTCATGCTCGGCACTCATGCCTTGATTGCTGATAAATTCACTTACCGTTGAATCATTAAAGGAATAACCGATTCCTGCGCCGATATATGGATCAACAATACTCGTATCAAAATAATAGTTGACCCCGAGGGAAATGGGGATATGGCTGTGCTCGGCAAGTACATGGTCTTCTTCATCGGTTATCTCAACTTCCTGAATATACTCTATGCCGAGGTTGAAAGAAAAATCATTATAGTACTTACTAAGAATTATTCCGAAGTTAACGGCTGTTTCTGATTCCATTTCATGGGTAACTCCTGGTCGAAACGGGTCAGGCTTCTCTTCGCCGTCAAAATCCACCATTCCGATATATCCACTGATGGCCCAGTCACGAGATGCGGTATGTTGCCCTTTTTCCTGCCTTACCTTGTGGTTGTCTGCATGTGCCAGCTGGGTGGTGCCAGCTACTAAAAGGGCAGCACCTGTTGCTATTATTTTGTTCATCTTCCTCTCCTGTGTTGGATTCAAGCATTGAGTAAATAATTATAGATCAATGCAATGATACAATATACTGAATCAAACGGAAAGGAAGTAAACATAGAAAAATACCTTTGGAAAAGAGATGGTCGGGAGGGAAGGGGGGGGTGCGGAGTATGGGTGAAGTGTTTTCTGTTTGGTATCCCTGAACGAATGGAGTATATATTGCACAGTCTATCATCTTGTTTGTATTGTATGAAAATTTAAAGGAACAGCGAATTAATTAATTATGCCGACCCAACTTTTTTTGCTGCGCCACGGGCCCACAGCGGCACCTTCCGGCTGTTTTGTCGGCAGCACTGATGTGTCTCTTTCTGGTAAAGGGTTGACCCGTTTGGATACTCTGATTCCCTTGCTCAGAGAAACAGACTGCTGGTACTGTAGTCCCATGCTTCGTACCCGGCAAACCCTGGAGCGGCTGCAACAGCTCGGCTGTTCAGTGGATACCCCTGTTTATGATGAACGACTGCGTGAAATTGACTTTGGTCGCTGGGAGATGCAAACCTTTACTGACATTGCTGTTCAGGACGAAGATCAGCTTGCAGCCTGGAATCAATATTTGGATTTTGTTTTTCCTGAAGGAGAAGCTGTTGCAGACTTTATAGAACGGGTTGACGCCATGCTGGCACTATTCAGCGCATGCGAACAAAAGAGCATTGCTGTCATGACGCACGGCGGTATAATTCGTACCATGATTTGTCTTGCTCTGGGGATTTCCCCGCACAATTATTTGTTGTTCGATGTTCAACCTGCTTCGTTGACTGTCTTGCAATTGTTTTCCGAGGGCGGAGTCCTTTGTGGGTTGAATCTATGAACTCTTTACATGCTCTAAAAAATTATTTCAACACGTTATAAGGTGCGATTATGAGTACCCAACAATCCGGTTTTACATCCAAGGCATGGGAAGCGAATAAGGAACAAACAGCCAGTGTTGTAGAAATTCCAGGGCGTTTTCAGGTTCTTCGTGATGCCGTGGCCCGTTATCAAGGGGTGACCAAAAAGCTGGAGCATTTGCTCTATGAGATCAGTCATCCTTATCGCAATTGGCAGATGATTATCCCGGAGCTCCGACCTTTTGTGCTTAAAAATTTCAATCAATATCGCAGGCACGAACATGGGCCTGCCTGTTTTTCCCTGTTTACAGGAATCTTTCTTGATGCTCTCAGAGAATCAAGAAAAAATGGTAAGGTCGTTTCCATGACTATGGAGGCCATGCTTGCCTATGTTGATAAGGTGATTGCCTCGCTACATACTGATTCGCTTGGCCTGTATCGGGAGCAGCTGGACAGCTTTTTTGAAAAGCTCGTTCGTCTGGATGAAATGGATGAGGCAGTGATGATGTATATGGTGCAGGGGCATCATCCCATGAAGAAAATGGCGTTGCATCTGATGAAAATTGGCCGCAATAATGAGGATGCTTTTTTTTCCTGCGCTTCCCTTGCCCGGTTGATGAAAAAGATCCTGCGCCTTAATTACAATTATTGGCTTAGTGAAGAGAATCCGCAACCTTGGTTTGAATCCCAATGTGGTTCCTTTTGCAGTGGATGGCAGACAGGAACGCTTCTCACGGCGATTTCTCATGATCGTTTTCAAGAGCATTTGGCTGCCCTTGATCTGGTTAAGATTGAGGAGGATCCTTACCAGGCTTTGAGTGAACTGTTGGAGTTGCCAGCCCATATTGATATTGTTCGTCTTTATCGGGAAATTCCCAAGCAATTAACCTTGGACACGGATGATGAAGAAGATGCCTCTTTTTCCGAGAACCGGAAGCTCTTTTTTCTCTTTCGGATCATGGATACCTCGGGTCTGTATTTAATTCACGAGGAAAGCCTGCGCGAGATCAACCGTTCTTTGATTCAGCTTATTCGTAAACAGAGTTTTGAGGAGATTGAGCAGTTTTTTATCACAACCTTTCAGCTCCTCAAGGCCAATGTGCGTAAGTACCCTCATACTTCGCTGCAATGCATTCAGGTCATTGGGGGTGAGGTTTTTCGCCGTAATAACTCACGATTAGTGGAGGCATTTCTTTTTGAGGCAGTTCGTTTTGGGTTCCAGTATGCCAATGTCATGGGAGTGGATGAGGACTGGCAACCCATCACAAATCCGGCCCACCTTACCAATATCCGGGCCTGGTTGGGCCTGATCATGCAGGAGCCTAAGTGGTGTTCTACGCTGTTTTCAGCCTTGATCATTAATATCAAATTGTCAGGGACCTGTGTCAAGGATACAGATCTTTTCCAGCGTGATATTACTGACCTGTTGAATCATCCCATTGTACCTATTTATAATCTGGCCAAACAATTCACCAAGCTTATGCCGGTTTTCTTTAATGAGATCGGTGCAGAAGGCGAATTGAGGGATGTGTCCACTGAGCTGGATGAAATGCATAAGCGGCATGATGTGCTTGTTCATTTCCTGCGCAAGCAATCCCATGTGGAATCTTCCAATCTGATTGTTGATTTTATTAAGGGAATCTTTGTCTTCTGGTTAACCTTGGATAAGGAACATCTTCGTCCTTTTCTTCCTGATGAGGTTTTGATACAGGTGGCTACAGAAGGTCCGTTTATTGATGAATTGCATGTTTTGATCAAGCGGATTGATCAGGAGTTGAAAATTCACTCTATGGATGACGTACTGGATTGGCCCAAAGAAGAACGGAATGTTTGGCTTGCCCAGCAAGAGGATATTTCAGCCGGGGAACGGAAACGCTTTAGCCTGCTGGTCAGAATGTTCAAGCTGTTGCAGCATAAATATACCCTTGGCTTGCAGGAGTTGCGCCATCAATTACATCATGCAGCCCAGACTGGTTTTCCTGAAATAAAAGGATTACTGGAAGTTTTGGAAAAGGGAGATAGCTTTACCTGTCTTGATGCCTTGCTCACCCAGCTGGAGCATTTAAAAGACATTATTCTCAGTGAGGAGCGATTTGAGCCCAAGGAGGAGATCTATTATAAAAGACATATTGCTGTGGACATCCCCTCAGTCTATGGGCGCTATTCGGAACGAAAGTTTGATGCTCTGGGGTTGAGCTTCCGCTTAGAAAATTTAGCAAATATTTATATAGAACGGTTGACCCGATCCATTAATCTGGGTTTTATTACTCAGGCTACTTTTATTCGGATTTCCAGATGCCTATTGCTCTTTTTACGGGCCTTAAAGGTGGATGGCATTACCAGTCGGCGGCTGGATACCTACACCAGTCTGCTCAGTTCGTCCATCACCATGAAGCGGTTTTCCTATACCCAGCATCTGGATATTGTCCGGGGGCTGTCTGAAGGGGTCAAGGATGTGATCTATGCCTATTACACCAATGTGCATCAGACTAACCTTTCCATGATTATTCCCCAGATCGGTCAGGAAAATCTGTTGATCAAGTACCGCTCACTGTGGGAAGACCATGACACGGCTTCCACGGTTCATCGTCTGTCTGAGTCTTTTTTCCGGGATCTGATTGCCACTACCTTTGGCTTGCAGCATCTGGATAATTTTATTACCCGTATTATTCATACATTGGAAGCGCAAAAAGATATTCTGGATGAAAAGACCATTGATCTTCTCATGACCTATAATCCCGAGAAAACAATATCTTCCCTGTATAATGAAAATCTGCGAACCCATAACCTGATCCACCTTGGTAATAAGGGCTTTAACCTGATGGTATTGGCTGGTGATGGCAAGCCGGTTCCCCCTGCCTTTATCATTACCACAGAGATCTTTCGTTGCTGGCGGGCAGTGCAGGGTTTTAAGCGGGCCAGAGAAGAGTTTATGCAACGGGTACGGGGAGCTATTACTACCCTGGAAGAACAGGTTGGTCGGGTTTTTGGTTCACCCCAAGAGCCGCTGTTGCTTTCTGTTCGCTCTGGCTCGGCCATGTCTATGCCCGGGATGATGACTACGATTCATAATGTTGGGCTTAATGAGGAATTGGTCAAGGAACTGGTGACAAATCATCCTGAAAAGAAGTATTTTCTCTGGGATAATTACCGCCGTTTTCTCCAGTCCTGGGCCATGTCCAGAGGTATGGAACGGGAAGAATTTCAGAAAATTATGAATGCGCATAAACAGCAGCATGGTGTGAAGCTGAAACGGGAGTTTTCTGCGGACCAGATGCGGGAGCTGGCATTGGATTATCAGGCAGCACTGCGCAGGCGTGGTCGTAATGCCCCGGAAGACCCTTGGTTGCAGTTGATCGGCGCAGTGGAGATGGTGCTCTCGTCATGGAATACAGCTAAGGCAAAGCAGTATCGTAAGCTTATGGATGTGTCTGATGATTGGGGAACTGCGGTGACTGTTCAGTCCATGGTCTATGGCAATATGAGTAAACAGGCAGGAAGTGGGGTATTATTCACTGCTCATCCTTACCGTAAGGTACGTCGGGTAGCCCTGTGGGGGGATTATGCCTCTGGAGATCAGGGCGAGGATATTGTTTCCGGCCTGGTCAACAGTTATCCTGTTTCCGTGGAGCAGGCTGAGCTTGACGGCAGGCCTGTTGATTGCACTTTGGAGCGAAAATTCCCTGCAATTTACGAAAGATTACTCAGCATTTCGAGAGATTTGGTCTATACCAAGGAATGGAATCCCCAGGAAATTGAGTTTACCTTTGAAAGCCCTGATGCGAAAGACCTTTATATCCTGCAGACCCGTGATATGATCACAGTGAAAAAGAAGGAGTGCTTTCATGTTTTTATTGAATCAGAGACCTTGCAGGACAGCATCCTTGGGAAAGGCATAGGAGTGAGTGGGTCTGCTTTATCTGGTTTAGCGGTGTTTACGGAAGAGAATATCCTGCATTTGCGACAGGAGCAACCAGATGTGCCGTTGATTCTGATTCGTCAGGATACGGTACCTGAAGATATCCGGGAAATTTCTCTGGCAGACGGCCTGCTCACTGCCCGTGGAGGCCAGACCTCCCATGCCTCGGTGGTGGCGACCCGGCTGGAGAAGACCTGTGTGGTGGGCTGTCGGGATCTTCAGGTCTTTGAAAGCGGGGAGTATGCTCAAGTGAACGGAGCGCGGATCAATTTTGCTGATCCAATTGCGATAGACGGGCGTAATGGATTGTTTCTGAAAGGTATTCATGGAACACATGAAGAAGTGCATATTTTACCGCTTTGACTCGAATTGGGTAAAATAAGGCGGAAGTTGTTATAGTTGATGGAATGTTTATTCGCCCAATCTGTTAACTCTTAATAAGAGATGATCTTGTCATACAAATGCGGATTTTTTGCGAATCAAAAGCCTACCCTTTTATATACTAAAAGGTCTCCCTTTTGAGATGTAAAACCCTCCCTTTTGATATATAAAAGGGAGGGTTTTTGATAGGTAGAAGCCTGGGCTTTTGACAGGCAAAACCTATGCCTTTTGCATGGTAAACCCTACGCCTTTTGGAAGGCAAAACCTATGCTGTTTTTCAGACGGTCGAGGCAGGGGCTGCCGGATACTGTAGAGGCTAGTTCCTAAAAAGTCAATACGTTCGGTCAAGAAGAAAAAACCTGATAATCGGGTTTGAGTACTTACTCCTATTATTCTTTATTTTCTTTGAGGATTTTTTTTCAAAAAAAATCCTTGTACCTTTTTTTTTTGCTGACCTATAATAGTTTTTAATAATAAAGGATGTTTGTGAATAACAATGGGTGTTTGTTTAACTGTAACAAAGAGAGAAAAGGAGGAATAATGAGACGCAAATACATTGGCTTGGCGATGGGATTATTAGCCGGGTTGCTTGTCACGGCGACGTCAGGCTTTGCAGAAGAAAAACCAGAGTTGCTTTCGTTTAAGCCGTCAAATCTGCAATGGGAGAAAACAAAAGCCGACTTTGTTGCACCGTCCATTGCGACCTGTGCTGGCTGCCATCCGAGACAGTATGAAGAGTGGCGCGGATCAATGCATTTCATGGCATTCCAGGACCCGATCTATCTTGGCGAGTTGAACCTGGCCATTAAAGCTGTGGGAAAAGAGGTTGCCAAACAGTGTGAAGGCTGTCATACTCCGGCTGCCGTTGTCCAAGGTGAAACAGCAGACCTGGATTTCAACAATCTCAGTCCCTTGGCCAAGGCCGGTGTTTCCTGTGATGTATGTCATTCCATAAAACGATTCACCCATTGGGAGACCCCGTCTCATGAGCCGGAAAATGGTTCTTTTATCCTTTCTCCGGGCAGAAACGACGACAGTGATCCAAGAGGCTTTGTCCGTACAAAATATGGTCCTTTCCCCGACTATGAGGGATGCGGCGGCGGTTTTCATGAATGTGTTGAGTCGCCCAAGCATCTGACTGCCGAGCTTTGTGCTGGTTGCCATCATGTCTACCATTACGACAAGCATTTTCCCTATGAGTTTACCTATGGTGAGTGGAAGAAGAGTTTGTACGCACTGAACGGTATCCAGTGTCAGGACTGTCATATGGTTGACCTTGAGACCTTCAAGCGTTCCGCTGATGAATATATCAAACCGAAACGGAGTGACTATCATCATTACTTTAATGGTGCCAACTTCCTGATGTACTACCTGAGAGGGCTGCAGGCCGAGAGAGAGGGTGATCAGAAGCTGGTGGAGAATTTGAAGAATAAGTACGAGATGGCTGTGGGGAGGCTCCAGGCTGCTGCTGAGATTGAGATTGATCCCATATATAATAAGAATGGTGATCTGTATAAGATCAGGGTTCGGGTCCATAACCGTCGAGCCGGACATAACCTGCCCACCTCTCTGACTGCTGTGCGAGAAATGTGGCTCGAAGTCAAAATTACCGATAAGACGACTGGTAAGGTGCTGATTGAGAGCGGATATGTAGATGAAAAGGGTGAGTTGGACGGTGATACCCACATCTTCAACACCAAGGGTACCGACGAGCATGAGATCTTCCAGATTGATCCCTGGAAGGTTGTGTCCAATGCCGAGGTAGGTACTATTCCGCCCAAGGGATATCGGGATATCGTGTACACCATCCTGTATCCACAGGGACCAGGCCATGATCTGGATGTTCATGCCAAACTTCGTTTCCGTCAGGCCAGCCAGAAAGTTGCTGAAAAACTGCTGGCCGCAGTACCAGAGGGGATCAGCCTGGAAAAATGGTATGGTATAACCGAAGTTCCTGCAGTACCCATTGTTGACATGACTGAAACCAATGTAACGGTGAAGTCAACCGGGGAACCGAGCAAGGAACCCAATGTCATTGATAAGCTGACGACAGGTTGGTCGCATGTGCATGGGCTTGGTGGGCTTGAAATGATTAAGGATGCCAAAGATAAGGCTAAGAAATAAAAGTAATATGAGCAAAACCCCGTGATTATCTTGTGAGCGGGTTGCTCCAAGTAGACGCACAAACACCTGTCATCCGGCATTTTCTTTAGGGAAGATGCCGGATTTTTTTATTTTTTTTTGCCTCTACTCTTCAGATGCCGAATGTATCGTAGGGGCGAAGCTATGTGCTCGTCCTTTTACCGGGGAGACACGCAGGTCTGCCCCTACAGTTCCGAATCGAAAACAGGATCTTCTTTTTCGGAAGATCTCTAGATAAAAATAAGGAGTGTGGAATATGCAGAAAATAATTATTTTTGCCTTTCAGGGAAACCCCATGTGTTTTATTCATGTCTTACTTAATAGCCAGAATATGGCTGAACAAGGGATGGGAGGGGACATTATTTTGGAAGGCGAGGCTGTTAAGCTGGTGCCGGAAATGGCAAAATCAGATCATTTTCTCAATAAGCTCTACACAGAAACTAAGGGAAAAGGGCTTTTTCTTGGGGCCTGTCGGGTTTGCTCGAATAAAATGGGGGTTGTTGAAGCAATAGCAACAGAAGGTATTCCGTTGATTGGTGATATGGCAGGACATCCGGCAATGGCAGAATATATCAAACAGGGATATACAATTATTACCATGTAGAGTTATATGGACTTAGCTTTATGCGAAGAAAGGGAAGGGGCTAAATAGTTATTAGCAGGTGCCAGCTTCCCTTTTTACGTCCAGCGTTGAGTCATGCAAATGCATTGTATGATTCAGCCTAATTACTGACGAGCATAGGGGCGTCGTCCGTGATTACTTCAATTTCATGTGCGGTGAACACACCATCAATGTGGCTTCCTCTGGCTATAATTTTTGCACCAAAATGGGCCTTTGACTTATCACCTTTAATGACGGTCTGTTCAGTAAATTTGACCCTTTTGTTATCTACTATCCATATCCCATGGGGCCAGCCGATTCCAGGCGTTTCTTTTACAATTCCATGAATATCCTTTCCGTTTGGCTGTGCTGAAACCTGTGCAGGTACTGCTGATAGTAAGAGTATTATGATGAGTACAGCAGGAATCAAGGTACGGCATCGGCTGCGGAACACGCTGTGGTTTAATTTTATGTTGTACATAAGGGTGTTGAAAAGTACCCCAGCATAGAGCAATTTCAGTTGTCCGAGATGCCCAATAAGCATTTTTTTTCGTTTGTCAGTGTTACTGCAGCTTGATGTCGAACACTTTCCAGGCGGAATTCAGCCTTTTTCAAGAACCACTATGGGCAAGGCTCTGTTTTTTGGACAAGCCGACTGTCAGGAACAGCAAAAATGAGTAAACGGATATTGTTGTAGCTGTAATAATTTACATTATTATTTTGATCCTTCCGTTATGCTGCCATTTTGAAGAGCGGCAGTTGCGGTGACTTTTTAGCAGGTTCTTTTTTGCGGGTTCCTGCCATTTTTAACAATAACAAAGATATGCTGCTGAACGTACATCGAACTGCGATTGCGGACTGACCGCGAACCCGAACGGTTTCAAGACCAGTTTGATGTTTTAACAGGTTGAAAGGTCGTTCACAGTTTTTGCGAATATCGTGCGCCTCACGTATCTGCTCGACATGGTAAGGTATTCGTTGGAAAAAGCCTCTGTCTAACGGTATGCACCGAGATTGCGGATAGCTTCCTTTAAGAAGGCATTCACCTGTATTTCCTGGTAATTTTCCATCAATTTTCTCCCGGTTTGGCATTAAACGGAAAGTTTTTGTAAAAAGGGCTCAGAGGT
>JAABTP010000157.1 GCA_011389815.1 Desulfobulbaceae bacterium
AAGCAGTTAAACAAGCTCAAGGAACAGTGGTATAAGCTTGCTGCCTGAAGCTACTGTGCGAGTTTTGCGGTATTGCATAATTTCTTTAACTGTGCTGAATTTATAGAGGATAGCCAGATCCACTATCTTGCGGCAAAGATTCAGGCAAAGGATGCCCAATATTGCATAGCCCAAGTCAATACCGGCCTGAAGAACGATGTCGGCAAGACTGTCCAGTTCTCTGGAGCTTTCACCGATAACAGCTCCAAGAAAGATAATCACCACTCCGGCGTAATAGCCTGCCAGGGTCACACCCAATGCCTGATTATCCGAGTGAACCAACTCTTTATTGATCTTGTACGGCGTCATAAGATTGACAGCGAGTTTGCTGAGTGCCAGCACAGCAATTCCCAGGACAATATACAGCATACCGTAGTACAGCTCAGCGGTTTCTGTGAAATTGATCATGACATGCTCCTCCTTGTAGAATAGTTTACCAACGGGCAGCTTCCCGGTTATAGGTCAGGTAGAGTTTAGGTTCAAAAATAGAATTGGTCAGGGCTGATGCAACTTGTTCATCCTTAGCAAAAACCGTTGCCGCTGTCATCACCTGGCTGGTGAGAAAACGGGTCTTGGTTTCCGGGATGATAAAAGTTGTGGGTAAGGAGCCAGGACGGCCTGCCAAGGTAAAGCCCCAGTCGCCGGAAAAGGACGGGACATTCACCTGGTAACGAAGCACTTCAAAACCAGCACTGCTCATGGTGTGCCCTATAGCCCAAAAGGTCTTTCGGGTCATCAGGGGAGAAGTGGATTGACTCACTACCAGACCGTTGGCATTCAGCCGTCGGGCCAACAGGTTGTAGAATTCAACACTGTACAACTTACTCAGAGCCTCATTATGGGGATCAGGCAGATCAATGATGACCCGATCAAATTTTTCCTTGCTCTGGCGAAGAAAAGCAAAGGCATCTTCATTGCGGATAAGGACCCGGGGGTCCTGCAAGGCTCCTTGGTTGAGGCGACTAATCGGGGCCAGGGTTGAGCTGATCCTGGTTATGGCCGGATCAATATCCACCAAGGTAATTCGTTCCACATCTTCATATTTCAGGCTTTCCCGAGCTGCCAGCCCATCCCCCCCGCCAAGGATCAACACTTCTTTACGGGAACCTTGAGCCGAGAGCACCGGATGGACCAAGGCCTCATGATATCGGTATTCATCCCTTTCCGCAAACTGGATATGGCCGTCAAGATAGAGGCGATGACGATTGGTTTTGTCTTCCCTGGTCAGGACAATCTTTTGATACGGGGTCTGTTCTGAAAAAATGATGCGGTCAGTATAAAGCTGGCCTTCTGCAAAGGCAGTGATTTGTTCGTTGGTCACCATCACTGAAATGAGCATAAGACAGGTCAGAATTGCCAAGGCTGCATAGCGTTTTGGAAAGCGGAGCAGGGAAGAAAAAATAGCAACATTGAACAGGGCCACCCCTGCATTAAAAAAGCCAATCACAAAACTTGCCCGAAACAGACCGAGAAAAGGCAAGAGGAATAAGGGAAAGGCAACAGAACCGATCAGGGCCCCCACATAGTCCAGAGAGAGGACATTGGCAATGGAGTGACGGATATCGTTGTTTTCACTCAGCACACGGGTGAGCAACGGAATTTCCATGCCCACAAAGATGCCAATAATGAGAGTCAGCCCGTACATAGTGGGTTCATACCACCCTGACCACGGAAAGACCACAAAAAGGATAACTGTGGAAAGACCACCTATTATTGAAATCAGGATTTCAATAATAACAAAGCGGGCAATAAGGTGGTTGCTGATAAAACGGGTGATATAGGCCCCCAGCCCCATTGCTGCCATGAACAGGCCGATGGTCACAGAGAACTGGCGGACTGAGTCGCCAATCAGGTACGAAGAAACCGTGGCAATGAGCAACTCATACACAATGCCGCACAGGGCCACCACCAGCACCGAGACTTGCAGAACAGCAGCCCGTGAACGCGTCAGTTGTAATTGATCAGAAGGCATGTGTGATGATTATTTACCGCTGCGATAACTGCGGGAACCGCCTGATGAACGGACGCTTCTTGCGAAGGAACTTGTTGTTGAGGTCTTCTTGCGGCGTTTCTTGAAGTCGATATCAAAGTCGTCACCGCCATCATCCTCATATTCGTAGCCTGCGCTGTTATACTGCTCTTCAGCCTGGCTGGCATAATACGAGGGCAAAAGGAATGGAATCACCAATATTGCGACAAACAGGAGGATAACCATTCCCCAAAATATTTTTCCCAGCATTGTTCACCTCGTGCTTGAGTTTTCTTCCGGTAATTTTTCCGATGTCAGTTCAGCCAATTCAATATAAGGCATAAAATGAAGATACTAACCTGCTTTTTGAACAATTTCAATGAATATTCCTAAATGACTGGTGTAGTGTTATAATTATGTTTGTTGGTAAGGTGGTATCAAAGTAAAGTATACCTGCTTTGATCATGAATATACATCCTGTCCTGTTTGCCGGTATCCCGTTGTCGCCTGGATAAAATTTAGGCAACAAGCGTACAAGTTCAGGTTCAAAAAAGTATTTTTTAAAATAAAAGAGTTGTTCCATTTTGACAAGAAAAGACAGGGAAAGGTTGCAAAAAACAAGGCGATCCCGTAACATTGGGCCAATATTCACCCATTATTTTTTCTAATGTCTATTCTTCCCCTTTGGGGGTGGAAAAACACAACATAATCAGGATAATCAATATGTACTCTGCATCAGATCTGCGTAAGGGATTAAAGGTTCAAATTGACGGTGATCCCTATATTATTATAGATTTCGATTTTTCCAAACCAGGCAAGGGACAGGCCCTGTATCGCACCAAAATGCGGAATATGATTTCAGGAAATCAGTTCACCCAGACCTACCGGTCCAATGATAAATTCGAAAAACCAGACCTGGAAGAGCGCACCATGCAATATCTCTATTCCCAGGACGATGAGTTTCATTTTATGGACACCACCTCCTATGATCAGATTTTCCTGACCAGGGAGCAGCTGGGGGATAATATTCAGTTTCTGAAAGATAATATGGAGGTGGAGGTTCTTTTCTTTGAAGGTGATCGTCCCATTGATATCAGCTTGCCCACCTTTGTTCATCTGGAGGTCACTCGTGCAGATCCCTGGGTCAAGGGGGATACATCGGGCACCGATACCAAGCCTGTTACTGTGGAAACCGGCTTTCAGCTCCAGGTTCCGCCCTTTATCAATGAAGGGGATAAGATCCAGATTGATACCCGTTCCGGGGAGTATATCACCAGGGTGAAGGAGTGATGTAACAATACGGAATCAAAAGGGAGACACCTCGCAGCAAGAAAACAAGGAGCCGGAGTTCCTGCGAGGCCCTTCCATTTAAAAACCTTCGTTACTCTAAAATAGAATATCATCCTGAAAAGTCAATGGAAAGGTCGTCATGGAAAGTTAATCGCATTCCGCGCAGTTAAAAGATGCGCCTGGAACGACGGAGGGAATTTTTTATAAGGCACCTTGTAATTGGACAACGCAAGGCAAAGAAAAACCGGGTCACACATAGAGCATGCACCCGGTGGAATAAATAAAAAGCAGGGAAATTTAACATAACATCACAAAATTTCCAGATCATATAGTTTCAAGAAAACTACTACCGTCACATGTATCTATAAACATTTTTGACCCTGTCTGTAAAGAATCAAAGACGATAGAAACTTCTTTTGGGCAGTCTTGGAACTCTTTCTTCACGAATTCTGTTGAGTTATTATCTCCACTGCGATAAATCTCAACTCGTATAGCCCTTATACTTCTAGCTGATTTTACTATACATTTATTCTCCAAAGATACATCACAGTGTATAGTAGAATTTTCATTCGCATTAACAATAGTTGGTAATGCCAGTAGTATACCAATAAAGAACGATATATTTGAATTCATAGGTTTCCTCCTTTTATATTAACTCTTAATAAGAATTATTATCCGATAGACAATGAAAGTCAAGGCAAGAATATTTTTTATATCAGACTGTTGATTCAAAATATTATACTGGTATTATTTTTGTTACCTGGATCCCTAAAACTAATGCAATAAAACTTACGGAAATTTGTAGTCAACTCTGTTCCACCTCCCACCTCATACCCCACCACTTTTCTTCCCCTGTTCTGACATCTCCCTTGCAATTCGTCCCCCCATACGATAGTGATTGAGGAGTGCTGTTATAAAAACAAGCCCAAGTTTACGAAATTCACTTCACGAAATTTACCATTGCACCATAAATCCATGCGTACCATTCTGCTCTCTTGTTTGCTCTCTTACTGCTTGCTTATCACCCTGCTCTTTCCCTTTTCCTTACAGGCACAAAGCATTGAAAAGCCCCCTCCCCTGCTCCAGGATATCCAAATCTCCTTTGATCTTGCATCCTCACTCATGCAAGGTAAGTCCACCTTGATTCTCCCGCCGGAAAGGGCGTTGGAACTCTCGTTTATAGAATTAGAAAACGTCCGCATAGAATTCACAGAAACAGGAACAACAGAACAAGAGACAAGCGAGCAGGACACCATGCCGCAGGAACTCGTACCAAACAGCGATAACACGCTTTCGCTCCCCCCGGCAGCACAGGAACGCACTCTGACCCTGACGTGGCAGGTCATTGCTCCTCCTCCGGGCATGTCCGGCAATCTCATCACTCTTGAGGGGATTACCCTGGCTGGGTTCTGGCATCCGACCGCAGATAAAAAGATGCTTTTTTCCCTGAAAGCGGAACTACCGCCCGGCTTTTCCGGGGTGACCGAGGCCAATGAAATAGAAATATTGACTAAGGGGGAACATAATATTCTCAAGGCAAATGCCCCACACCCGCTCCACTCCATCAATTTTGCTGCTGGCCCGTACACAGTCCTGTCCCGTGATGTCAACAACCTGACCCTGTACAGCTATTTTTTTGCAGAGGATGAAGCTCTTGCTCCGGCATATCTGGACAAGGCTGTGGAATATATCCAGCGTTATGAAGACCTGATCGGCCCCTTTCCCTATAAACGATACTCTATTGTTGAGAATCGACTGCCCACCGGCTATGGCATGCCCGGTTTCACCCTGTTGGGTCAGACAGTGGTTCGGCTGCCCTTTATCAAAGACACCTCGCTGGGACATGAGATCCTGCACTCCTGGTTTGGTAATGCCATTGATAATAAGGGTGGCAACTGGTGTGAGGGCCTGACCACCCTGCTGGCTGACCAGAGCTATGCAGCGGAAAAGGGAAAAGGAGCAGCTTACCGTAAAAACCAGATCCTTCGTTATCATGCCTATGTTGAGCCGGAAAAGGATCTCACGGTATTTAATTTTCAGCATGCCAACCACTCCGAGCCTATGCCCCGGCAAATGCGGGCCATGGGATATGATAAGGTCAGTATGATCTTTTATATGCTGAGACAGGAGATCGGTGAGGAGTATTTCTTTGCCGGACTCAGGCAGCTCTATCAGGAGAAAAAGTATGGCGAAGCCAGCTGGTCAGACCTGGAAAACACCTTTGCCGCAACCTCGGGCCAGGATCTTTCCCTATTCTTCAGCCAATGGCTTGCCCGCCCTGATATTCCCTCTTTTACAGTGGAGCATGTTGGGATGGAGCAGAAAGGAGGTAAGAGTCAGATTTCCTTTCGTCTTGTCCAGCAAACCGAGCAACCCTATCAGTTCCACCTTCCTTTGCTGGTGACCACACGAGGTGAGAGCATCCACAAAACCATCATAATTGATTCGGCAAACCAGGAAGTACTCATTACCGTGCCCAGCCTGCCCACAGAGCTGGTCATTGACCCTGACTACCAACTGCTCCGCAGCCTGGATAACAAGGAACGTCCACCGGTCTGGATACAATTTATGGGCGCACAAGCCAAAAGAGTGGTCTTGCCAGAGGATAAAAAAATGCTGTCAGTCTACCTCCCCCTGATACCAGAGCTGGAACGCTGGGGCTGTCAGGTTATTCGAGCAGAGGATCTGAAAAACAGCGAACTCTCCCAGGGCAGTTTTCTCTTCCTTGGTGATTCTTCCCCACGCCGCTCCCTCTTTGGTACGGGCGAGAAACCGGAAACAGGCTTCCTCCTTGATGTCCGCAAAAACCCACTGCATCAGGATCAGGTCATGGTACTGCTCTCTTCAGCATCAACTGAAGAAAGCCAGAAGGCCCTTCGTAAACTCCGCCATTACGGCAAATATTCCCGCCTTGTCTTTAAACAGGGAAAAATACAAAAAAAAGAGATCGCTCCTGCTGATAAGGGCATCCGCCTGCCCCTGCTCAAGCCTGCTGTTGGGATCCCTGCTCCCCAGGTTCAGGATTTCTCTGCCATTCTTAATGATATATCCAAGAGCAAAATTATCTATGTTGGAGAAACCCATACAGATTACGGGGCCCACCTGCTCCAATTACAGGTTATCCAGGCCTTGCGTGAGCAATTGGAACAGGAAGGAAAAAACGCAGGCCTGGTGATCGGGATGGAGATGTTTCCCCGCACCTCACAACCTGCCCTGGACGGCTATATTAACGGAACCATTGCCACGGAAGAGGATTTCCTTCGCCTCTCAGATTATTACGGGGCCTGGGGCTATGATTATCGCATGTACCGGGATATCATCAACTATGCCAAGGCCCATGATATCCCCATCATTGCCCTGAATCTCAACAAAGAGATTGCCAGAACGGTCTTTAAAAAAGGCTCCACCGATGAACTCACGCCAGAACAACAAACTGAGATGGCCCAGGATAGAAACCTGGATCTGGTTGGTTATCAGGAGCGCCTTACTCAGGTTCATGCCCTGCATAAAGAACAGGATGAGAACAATTTTGGTGGATTTTTGCAGGCCCAAGCCATCTGGGACGAGACAATGGCTGAATCCATTACTGACTATCTTCTGGCCCACCCGGACAAAAATATGGTGGTGGTCGCAGGCACAGGCCATGTGTACAAAGACAATGCCATCCCGCCCAGGGTCAGCCGTCGCATGGCAGGCCGTCAGTCAGTGCTTATTGCCAATAACGGTCAGGTTACAGGAAGAGAAAAAGGCTGGCAGGCAGATTACCTCATGTTTACCGAGGAGGTGGAACTGCCACCTGCTGGCAAGATCGGTGTCATCCTCAAGCAAGAGGAAAAGAGCGATGAGCAGCCTTCCAGGGTAAAAATCATCGGTATCAGCCCCTTGGGAAAGGCTGAAGAGGCAGGTCTGGAAAAAGACGATATCATCCTGGCAGTGGACAATGCCCCGGTCGCCACCATTGCTGATCTGAAAATCGCCCTGCTTGATAAAAAGCCTGGGGAAACGATCCAGCTCAATATTGTGAGAAAGGAGACCATGCAGAATATCAAGGTGGAATTATCTGATATGGAAAAGGCCGCTATGATGCCGCCAGGACATCCGAAGAAATAAACTCCTCAACAGAAAATTCACTGACATTCCGATCTGTTTTATCAAAGCCCAGCCCAACTAACACCAGCGTACTACACCACAATACCCTCTTCATAGGGTAGGTGTTCCAACGCCACCTGTTTCAAAAAGAATAATGTATTCATAAAATTAAGCAAGTAAAAAAGGACCGAATAGCAGTGACAGGTAACACCGTTCCCGTTGCGGGCAAGGTTGGGCGACACCTTATACAATCCCGACGGGATATCTATTGACTGACTGCTCGAAAACGCTTATTTTAAAATGAAGCTGAACTTAAAACAACAACACTGCTTATTTCAAAAAATAAAACTGATAATTTCCTATCTGACATATCCCTCTGGTACCACTTAAATAGCTGGAACACCTGGATGAAAATGCTCTTCT